>CAKTLD010000095.1 GCA_934572445.1 uncultured Oscillospiraceae bacterium | reverse complement strand
AGCCACTGGATGATGCCCTGGCTCTCGCCCACGCCCGCGACCATCTGGTTCAGAACGCCGGACATCGGCAGGTTCACAAGGATCGCGCCGAAGCCCATCGGCAGCAGCAGCGACGGTTCGTAGTCCTTTTTGATCGCAAGGTAGATGAGCAGCGCGCCGACCAAATACATCACGCACTGCTGCAACGTTACGGCTCGTACGCCGTCAAGCAGAAATTCCATGCAGATACACTCCTTTTCGTTCCTCAGACCTTGTTGAGCGGTGGGTGCGGACAAAAGAAAAAAGACTCCTACCGCGGGGCGCAGCGCACCCGTGGTAAAAGTCTTGCCATTTGACGGATAGACCGGGGGACCCGCCCCGCGATGACGATCTACCCAACGCCCGCAGGGCGCCGGCTACTCCCTTTTCCATGGTGCACACCCTATCATATTTTTTATGTGCTGTCAAGCAATTTGTTCCATATTTTCCCAACTTATACGACATTTTAACCTGAGCGGGCGTCCTGTGCGTGCATTTTGCGCGCACAAGGCTTGACAAAGCGGGAAAAAGCCGATATATTACTACTGCTATCAGAAAAAATCGCGTGGATGAGGACAAGTAGGCTCTTCCGCCGCGGCAAAGAGAACCGCCGTTTTGGTGCAAGGCGGGGCGCGGCAGGGCTGAATATCACCTCGGAGCAGCCGGACTGAACAGATCAAGTAGGACCGGACGGGGGCGACCGTTACATCGCAGCATTTGAGCGGCTGTGTGGAAAAGCGCAGCAAGAAGAGTGGTACCGCAGAGGTCAGCGCCTTTGTCTCTTTATGGGGACAGGGCGCTTTTATTTTTGCCGGAGGACGAAGCGTGAATTGTCCGAAATGCGGAAATAGAGATGCTGTGCGGCGCGATGCACACAGAAGTATCCCTGCTGGACGCGGCAGGATCTGCGGTTTTTCAAATCGCCGGCCGGCCTTATTGAGCTGGGGCCGCTCGATGACGGTGATACATCGGTGTTCACGCGCGACCCGTTCCTGGAGCTTCCCAATGCGGAGATCTGTCAAGAATATGGACTGGTCGTTTTTCCCTGCAAGATGCTCATGCGTTCGCGTTAAAGAGGGGGATTCCATCCTCCCTTTTAGGGTCCCTCTCGCCAGGGTGGCGTCGCCGCCCGGGGCGGCTGAGCCGGGGAATTTCTGCCGCGCGCATGTCGCGGCAAAAAAATTGTTTGCAGCGAGAATATCAAAATTCACATAAAGGTAAGGAGACGCAATATGGAGTACAAGAAGACACTTAATATGCCGAAGTCCGGCTTCCCCATGCGCGCGGGCCTGCCCGCACGCGAGCCGGAGATGCTCAAGCGCTGGGAGGACATGGACCTTTACCATGTCATGCTCAAGAAGAACGAGGGCAAGCCCCGCTTCGCCCTGCACGACGGCCCTCCGTTCTCCAACGGCGGACTGCACATGGGTCACGCGCTCAACAAGTCCCTGAAGGATTTCATCACCCGTTCCTACGCGATGCGCGGCTACTACACGCCCTATATCCCCGGCTGGGATAACCACGGCATGCCCATCGAGAGCGCCATCATCAAGGAGCAGAAGCTCAACCGCAAGGCGATGAGCGTCGCCGACTTCCGCACCGCCTGCCACCAGTATGCCGACAAGTACATCGGTATCCAGATGGAGGGCTTCAAGCGCATCGGCGTGCTGGGCGACTGGGAGCATCCCTACAAGACCATGGATCCCGGCTTCGAGGCTGAGGAGGTCAAGGTCTTCGGCGAGATGTACAAGAAGGGCTACATCTACAAGGGCCTCAAGCCCGTTTACTGGTGCTATCACGACGAGACGGCGCTGGCCGAGGCGGAGATCGAGTATCAGGACGACCCCTGCACGACCGTGTATGTCAAGTTCCCGATGCATGACGATCTCGGCAAGCTGAGCCACCTCGACAAGTCCAAGCTGAGCTTCGTCATCTGGACGACCACGATCTGGACCCTGCCCGGCAACCTTGCCATCGCGCTCAATCCGGTGGAGAGCTACGCCATCGTCAAGCCTGACTACAGCGACGAGATGTATATTATGGCCGAGGCGCTCGTTGAAAAGGTTATGGGCATCGGCGGCTTCACGAGCTACAAGATCGTGGAGACTCACCCCGGCTCTTTCTTTGAAAATATGCTGGCGGATCATCCCTTCCTGCCCAAGACGAGCCGTCTGGTCCTGGCCGACTATGTCACGATGGATTCCGGTACCGGCTGCGTCCACACCGCGCCCGGCTTCGGCGCGGACGACTACCAGACCTGCCGCCGCTACGGCATGGAGATGGTCGTGCCCGTCAACGATCAGGGCCGCCACACCGACTATGCCGGCAAGTACGAGGGCATGCTCGTCGAAGAGTCCAACCCCGTCATTCTGAACGACATGAAGGAGGCCGGTTCCCTCTTTGCTTCCGAAGAGATCGTGCACTCCTATCCGCACTGCTGGCGCTGCAAGAAGCCCATCATCTTCCGCGCCACCCCGCAGTGGTTCTGCTCCGTCGATTCCTTTAAGGACGAGGCCTGCGCCGCATGCGACAGCGTGCGCTGGGTACCCTCCTGGGGCATCGACCGCATGAAGAGCATGATCCGCGAGCGCGCCGACTGGTGCATCAGCCGCCAGCGCCGCTGGGGTCTGCCCATTCCTGTGTTCTACTGCAAGGACTGCGGCAAGCCTGTATGCACCGATGAGACCATCGCCGCCGTCTCGGCGCTCTTCGCCGAAAAGGGCTCCAACGCCTGGTTTGAAATGGACGCCGCCGACATCCTGCCCGATGGCTTCACCTGTCCGCGCTGCGGCAAGAACGCGGGCTTTACCAAGGAGGAGGACACGCTCGACGGCTGGTTCGACTCCGGTTCCACGCACTTTGCCTCCATGCAGAAGGATCAGGGCTTCTGGCCTGCGGATATGTACCTTGAGGGTCTTGACCAGTACCGCGGCTGGTTCCAGGCCTCTCTGCTCACGGCCGTCGGCGCTTTCGGCAAGGGCGCACCGTTCAAGGAGTGCGTCACCCACGGCTGGACCGTGGACGGCGAGGGCCGCGCCATGCACAAGAGCCTTGGCAACGGCGTCGATCCCGCGGACGTGTTCAATCAGAACGGTGCGGATATTTTGCGCCTGTGGGCGGCCAGCGCGGACTATCACGCCGACGTCCGCTGCTCGAAGGAGATCTTCAAGCAGCTCAGCCAGAACTATCTCAAGTTCCGCAACACCTGCAAGTTCATGCTCGATAACCTTGTTGACTTCGACCCCGAAAAGCTCACGAAGCCCGAGGATATGCCGGTCCTCGACCGCTGGCTCATCACGAAGCTCAACGAGCTGATCGCAAAGGTCGAGCAGTCCTACTGCGACTATGAGTTCCACATGATCACCCATGCGGTGAACGATTTCTGCGTCACCACGCTTTCAAGCTTCTACCTCGATATCGTCAAGGACCGTCTGTACTGCGACGGCGCAAACAGCGACTCCCGCCGCAGCGCGCAGACCGCGCTCTACCTCACGCTCCACACGCTCGCAAAGCTCTTTGCGCCGATCCTCGCCTTCACCTGCGATGAGATCTGGCTCGCCATGCCGCACACCGGCGAGGACGACGCGCGCAATGTCGTGCTCAATGAGATGAACAAGCCCTTTACCGCCTATGCGCTCGACGATGAGACCATGGCGCGCTGGGAGCGCATCATCGAGGTGCGCGACGTGGTCAACGGCAAGCTGGAGGAAGCACGCGCGGCCAAGGTCATCGGCAAGAGCCTGGAGGCCGACGTGCACCTGACCGTGCCCGAGGACGACCGTTTCCTTGCTGACGAGAGCCCCGAGGCACTGGCGGACATTTTCATCGTCTCCAAGGTGGAGCTGGCCGTCGGCGACGCGCTCGCAGTCAAGGTCGATAACGCCGCCGGAACCAAGTGCCCGCGCTGCTGGAAGCACTCCGTCGAGGCGGATGCCGAGGGCCTCTGCCCCCGCTGCGCCGCTGTGATGAAGCACTTCGTGCTGACCGAGCTGCTGTAAAAAATCGCATCCTGATCCGCTGCGGGCGGCCATGAAGGCCGCCCGCGGCGCATTGTTCCCCTTACCACCCGCCCCGTATTCAGAAAGGATATCCCACCCATGCACTTTGATACGAAAAAGCTCACCCGCTGCGCGCTCATCGCGGCCGTTTATGTCGCGCTGACGATGATCTCCAACGCGCTGAACCTTGCCTTCGGCCCTATCCAGCTCCGCTTTTCCGAGGCGCTGACGGTTTTGCCCCTTCTTTTTCCTGAGGCGAGCTGGGGCCTTTTCATCGGCTGTCTGCTTTCCAACGTTTTAAGTCCCTATGGCCCGCTCGATCTGATCGTCGGCTCGGCGGCCACACTGCTGGCCGCGCTCCTCACCGCCCGCTGCCATAAGAAGTGGTCGGCGGCGCTGCCGCCGGTGGTCTGCAACGCCATACTCGTCGGTGCGCTGATCGCCTGGGAACAGGCCGGGACCGCCGCTGCGTTCGCGCCGGCCTTTGCCTATAACGCGCTTACCGTGGGCGCGGGCGAGGCCGTGGCCTGCTATGCGCTCGGCCTGCCGCTGCTGGGTATGCTCGAAAAACGGGTGAAGAAGCTTTGAGCGGTGCCGCTTTTTCACAAGGCGAAAATGCCGCGGCGAAGGAATTTTGGCTGTTTATACGATCTTTTCTGCATCCTCTTGCAGCGAAAAACAATGTGTGCTATGCTCCTTGCATCGATCAGCAAGGGCATGAAAAAGGCTCCACCGACGGTGGAGCCTTTCCTGTTTTCCAATATTTTTTCAAGGAGGAACTGCTATGAACATCACCATCACAAGAAATGCGCATCCGGGAACACTGCCTGCCGCCGACAAGCTTGGCTTCGGCACGGTCTTCACCGACCACATGTTCCTCATGGATTATAACGACGCGGACGGCTGGCATGATGCGCGCATTGTGCCATACGGTCCTATCCCCTTCTCCCCTGCGGCAAGCGTCCTGCACTACGGCACCGAGGTATTCGAGGGCCTGAAGGCCTACCGCCGTGCGGACGGCGGCGTGCAGCTTTTCCGCCCATGGGACAATATGGCGCGCCTGAACCGCTCCTGCGCGCGCATCGGTCTGCCGCAGCTCAACGAGGCGGATGCCCTGCAGGCGGTCAAAACGCTTGTGGAGCTCGATCAGGCCTGGGTGCCCTCCGCGCCCGAGACCTCGCTCTATATCCGCCCCTTCGTCTTTGCCACCGACCCCGACCTTGCGCTGCACGGCGTACATCAGGCCACGTTCGCCATCATCCTCTCCCCCTCGGGCAGCTATCTTTCCGGCGGGCTCAAGCCCGTGCGCATCATGGTGGAGACCGAGGACGTGCGCGCGGTGCGCGGCGGCACGGGCGAGGCCAAGTGCGGCGGCAACTACGGCGCGGCCAACCGCGCGGGCGAGCGTGCCATCGAGCTGGGCTATTCGCAGGTGCTTTGGCTGGACGGCGTGGAGCGCAAATATGTGGAAGAGGGCGGCGGCATGAACGTGATGTTCAAGCTCGGGGGCAAGGTCGTCACGCCCATGCTCACCGGCTCTATCCTCGACGGCATTACCCGCCGCTCCTGCATCCAGCTCATCAGGAGCTGGGGGCTTCCGGTGGAAGAGCGCCGCATCAGCGTGGACGAGCTGCTCTCCGCCGCGGCGGACGGCACGCTCGAGGAGGCGTGGTGCGTCGGCACGGCGGCGGTCGTTTCACCCATCGGCGTGCTCGGCTGCGGCGGAAAGGATCACGAGATCAACGGCGACCGGATCGGCCCGGTGTCTCAGCGCCTTTACGATGAGCTGACGGGCATCCAGTGGGGACGCCGCCCCGACCCCTTCGGCTGGGTGTGCCCGATCGCCGCGGCAAAGTGAGCGCCGGCAGCGGAAAAAAAGAAAAAAGAGAGATGCCTCGGGCATCTCTCTTTTTTGCATTGTTTGCAGATCACTTCACGATGCTTCTGTAAAGGAAGGTCACGATCTGCGCGCGGGTGCAGGTGTCGTTCGGCAGGAGCTTGCCGCCGCTGCCCTGCAGGATACCCTGGCCGACCGCCCAGTTCATCGCGGGCACGGCATAGGACGGGACCTGCGCGCGGTCGGAGAAGCTGGAGAGGTTCTCCTCCAGCGTCACGGCCTCCATGCCCTGCGCGACAGCGTAGCGGAAGAGGAAGGACACGACCTGCGCGCGTGTGCAGGAAGCGTCGGGGCTGAAGGTCGTCGCGCTCGTGCCGGTGGTGATTCCCTGCTCAACGGCCCAAAGTACCGCCTTGCTGTAGTACTTATCCGCGGAAACGTCGGTGAAAACGCTGGATGCGGCGGCGGGCTCCGGCTCACCGGCGACGCGCCACAGGAAGGTCACGACCTGTGCGCGGGAGCACTGGGTGCTGGGGCCGAAGGTGGTGTCGCTCGTGCCGGTGGTGATCTTGTTCTCCAGAGCCCAGAGCACGGCGTCCGCATAGTAGGCCTCGGGGGCGACGTCCGTGAACGGCATCGCGCTGCCCGCGGCGCTGACATAGGCCTTGCCGCTCAGCATGGAGGAGAAGAGGAAGTTGCTGATGTAGGCGTATTCGTCTCTTTGCTGGACCTTATGGGTCAGGGAGTTGGCGAAGAAGGCGACATTCATGCCGTCCTTCTGGTAGGAGAAGGCCTGTACGGAGCCGTTCATGTACGCCTTGAAGGCGGCGGCGCGCTCGGCGGTGTTGGTGGGGATGAAGCCCTCGGTGGGCGTTCTGGTGCTGTCGGTCTTCACAAGGACAGTCGCGTCGGCCGGGACCTTGGAGAAGAAGCCGAGATCGCTGGAATAACCGGCAGCATGGCCGTAGGCATACAGGATGCCGTCACCGTCGAGGACGTAGCTCGCGTTCACAAGGGTCTTGTTGGGATAGGTGACGGGGGTCAGGCAGTCCATCGCGCCGCCCAGCGTCGTGCGCTCCACGCCGGGGACGAGATCCGTCGCCGCGCAGGAGCTGTAGCCAATGTAGGGCAGGCCCTTTTTCACGGCGGCCTTGGCGTCGGCGCTCAGCTCGCTCGAGCCGGCAACGGCATCGGCCTTGGCCAGAGAGTCGGTGGTGGCAAAGCCCATCAGCTCCATTGCCGCCATGTCATAGTTCCAGCCGAAGTGCTCGGCGATCTGGTCGGCATAGAGGAAGCCCTCGGTGCTCAGGACCGGTGTGCCGGGGATGTAAACGGTCGGAGACTTGGTGATGACCTCAGCCTTTACGCCCGCGCCGTAAACGCCGGTGGCGGAGAGCAGATAGCTGTCCTTCACAGTCAGATAGTCGGCGTAGGAGCAGATAAAGTCGCCCATGTACTGGCCTGCCGTGACCATGCCGACGGTCTTGCCCGCCTTCAGCAGTTCGTTGACGGCGGAGGTGGAGGCCTCGGAGGCGTTGGAAATGATCACATCCGCGCCGGCAACGCCGGTGAAGCTGGTGCTGAGACTCTTGACATAAGCGAGCGCGTCGTCATGGTCCATCGCATCGCCGCAGACGGCCGCGATGGTCTTGTAGGCGGCGGGCTCGGCCACGGTGACCATATCAAAGCCGCGCGTCTCGTTAAAGGAGGTGATGCCTTCGGAGTAGAGAATGGTCCAGTTGTTGATGAGCGTGCCGTCGTAGAGCGCGCCGTTGGCGACAGAGCGCTTGGCCTGATACATCGAGACGATCATCGTGCCCGCAGGATAGGTCACGCCGTCATAGGTGAATTCTTTCTCGGTCACGCTGACCTTGACGTCGTTTCTCGTGAGCCACTCCATCATGTCGGCCGCGGCCTGAAGGTTGGTCTGGTTCTTGCCGTCG
>CAKTLD010000094.1 GCA_934572445.1 uncultured Oscillospiraceae bacterium | reverse complement strand
TGATACTTGACATACGCCTTGACCTCCTTGGGCGAGACGACCATGTTCCTGCGGCCAAAGCCCATCAGATCGGGGAAACCCGGGTGTGCGCCGACGGCGACGCCTGCCGCCCTGGCAGCAGCGACGGTTTTTTCCATCACCAGCGGGTCGCCTGCGTGATAGCCGCAGGCCACGTTGACGGAAGAAACGTGTGCGATGACCTCGCTGTCGAGTCCGATGGTATATGCGCCGAAGCTCTCGCCGAGGTCGCTGTTGAGATCTACCTTGTACATACTGAATGACCCTCCCTTTCGTTTTTGGCTGCATGATGTTTACAGCAAACGGTGTTCCAATTCAATCAATGAAAAGAGCTTTTCAAAAATACCGCTGTTTTTCAGGCGCTGCGGGACTTGTGTGCCTGCAAGTCTCCGTCATTTTTTGTTCCGGCTTGCAGGAAAAACGCCAAAGTGTGCGATTTTGCACACTTTGGCGTTCGTTTTTGCACGATGTTCCGTTTTACTCGTCTCCGTCTCCGCCCTCCAGCCGACGCTTGAGCGTGAAGCGCGTGCAGCCGAGCAGCTGCGCCGCCTGCGAAAGATTGCCGCCCGAAAGCTGCATTGCTCGGTCGATATACGCGCGTTCAAAAGCGTCCACTTCGCGCTTGAGGTCGATGCTCTGCCGCGTGAGGTCGTGCATCGGGAAGCTGCCGCCTGCGCGCGGGCGCACGGCCAGCAGTGTGTCGAGACCTGTTTCCTCACCGGTGAGGACGCTTTGACGGCTGAAGAGCACACAGCGCTCCATCACGTTGCGCAGCTCGCGCACGTTGCCCTTCCAGTAATAGCTTTGCAGCAGGGCGAGAAACTCGGGGGCGATATCCTGCAGGGATTTGTTGAACTTGCGGTTGAAATGCTGCAGATAAAAGCGGCAGAGCACGGGAATATCCTCCGGTCGCTCACGCAGGGGCGGAATGCGAATCTGCATGACGTTGAGACGGTAATAGAGATCCTCGCGGAATCGGCCTTTCTGCACCTCTGCCTCCAGATCGCGGTTGGTAGCGGCCGCGACGCGGATATTGACCTCAATATCCTGCAAACCGCCCACGCGTTTGAAACTGCGATCCTCCAGAAAGGTGAGGAGCTTGGCCTGCATGGCAAGCGGCAGCTCACCGACCTCATCGAGAAAGACGGTGCCGCCGTTGGCAAGCTCGATAAGTCCCTTTTTTGTCTTGTCCGCGCCGGTGAACGAGCCCTTTTCGTGACCGAACAGCTCGCTTTCCAGCAGGTTTTCGGGAATGGCGCCGCAGTTGATCTTGACGAGCGGCTTGTCGTGGCGCGAGCTCTGCTCGTGGATAGTGTTGACCACGACTTCCTTGCCGGTGCCCGTTTCGCCGCAGATCAGGATATCCACATTGTCGTTTTCGGCCAGCACACGGATCTCCTGCCGGATGCGGCAGATGGCGGCGCTCTCACCCAGCAGCTTGCGCGGGCGCAGCTTCATCAGCTCGAGCGAGCGGCGGCTGAGCAGCTGCTCCATCGCGCGCGTGATGACGAGGTCGACCTCATCAAGGTCAAAGGGCTTCTGCACATAGTGGCTGACGCCGAGCTTCATCGCCTCCACCGCCTGCGACACCGAGCCGTATGCCGTCATCAGGATGAGGATCATATCCTCGTCGAGCTTTTTGAAATCGGGGATGCGGTCGATGCCGCGCTCCGTGCCTACGCGGTTATCCAGCAGCACTGCGTCGGGATGGAGCTGGGCAGCCAGCGAAAGCCCTTCGCCGATCGTGTCCGCGCAGCGGACCTGATAGCCGAGATCGGAAAGGCCGCTTTCCAGCGACATGCGGATCAGCGGCTCATCGTCGATGACCAGCACCTTATACTTCATCATAACAGATCCCTCCTGTGCGGCGGAAGAGCAGGCGCGCGGACGTACCCTCGCCCGGCGCGGACGCAAGCTCCAGCTCGCCGTTGTTGTTTTTTGCAAGGCGCTGCACGATGGAGAGCCCCAGCCCTCCCCCCTCGCCGCTGAGCGCGCGGGACAACTGGTGTTCGTCCATGCCGGGGCCGTTGTCGGAGATGCTGACGCACACGCCGCCCTCCTCGGCCTGGCCGCTCAGCAGGATCTGTCCGCCGTCCGGCATCGCCTTGATGCTGTTGTTGATTAGGTTGATGAGCATTTGACGAACCTCCTGCTCGTCGGCAAAGATGACGATGCCCGCGTCGATGCTGGCGAAGAATTCGATGCCCTTGTTCTCGGCGACCTTGCTGTAGAGCAGCTCCATCTCCTCGCAGAGCGTATCGAGATGCACGGTGGTTTTCTCGCTCTCGCGCTGGCGCGAGATGTTGACGAGGTTGCTCACCAGCAGATCCACGCGGTCGACCTCCTTGACCATCTCGCGGCAGAGCAGGCGGTCGCGCTCGCTTTCGAGCTTGCGGTCGATGACCTGGAGCCCCGTGCGGATGCCGGCAAGGGGGTTGCGCGCCTCATGTGCAACGTCGGCGGCGAGCTCGCCGGTGTAGGTCAGCTTTTCGTCGCGGCTGAGCTTTTCCTCCATGTGGCGCTGGTAGGTCACGTCGTCCACGGTGCAGAGCGTGCCGAGGTTCGCCTCTCCGCTTTGCAGCCGCCACGCGCCAAGCTCGTAATGATGGGATTTCTTCGCGCTGTCGTGCAGGGTGAGGGAAATGGGCAGCACCTCGCCGCGGCGTACAAGATCGCTCAGGTAATCGCCGAGCGTGCGGCCCTGCGCGTCGTGCTCGTCCGTGGCACGCAGCATCGTTTCGGCACGGCTGTTGCGGAAGATCATCTCGCCTGCGCCGTCGTAGACCGCGACGCCGAGAGGAAGATTTTCCACGATGCTCTCGTTGAGCGCCTTGACCCAGGAAAGCTCGTCGGTGTAGCGGCGGAGACTCTCCATCATCTTCTGGAAGGACTGAGCAAACTGGCCGACCTCGTCGCGGCGGTGGGTGTAGAGTCCGCCCAGCTCCTCCGTCTCGCCGGGGGCGGCGCTGATGCCGGCGCACAGCGCGCTCAGCTCACGGATGGGACCGGAGATGTTGTGGGCGATCATCACGCCCGCCTGCACGATGATGATGAGCATGGCGATCACAGCCAGAATGAGGTAGCGCTGCTCCTCGATAAAGGCGGCGGTCAGCGCCGCCTGATCGAGCGAGCAGAGGATCTTCCAGCCGAGACTGTTGCTGCTGCTCTGACAGAGCACAATCTCGTGTTCGCCGGGCGCACGGCGCGAAAAAAGCAGGCGGCCCGCCGCGTCGTAGAGAAAGAGACTGTCGCCCCGGTAGCTTTGTTCGTATTTTTTCAGCAGGTCATTCGGATCGCGCCAGTATTCGCCCGCGTCGATATCGGCGTTGATGTAGTCGGTCAGCGCGGTGGCATTGGCTGTTTCGGTCTCGATGCGGAGTTTGTACTCGGCGTCGTAAACGATATAGCAGAAGCACAGGACCGTGACCATGCTGATGCTGACGAAGGGAATGAGGATCTTGTTCTCGATCGTAAGGCTGATCCGCCGCATCATGAGCCGCCTCCCCTCTTACCCTCCAGCGCAGAGGCAAGGAACACAGCCAGCGAGCTCACAAGCACGCCGGGCACTGCCGGATGTACCGCCAGCGCGCCGCGATAGTGCAGGGGATAGAGCACCGCAATGCACGCGCCGCCCGCGATCAGTCCCGCCCATACGCCGCGGCGGGTGACCTTGTCCGTCAGCAGCGCGCCGTAGAGCGGCGGGAAGAGCAGGATGCTGAACACGCCCCAGAGGTCGCCGCCGTAGGAGAGCGTGAAAGCCGGAGGGTCGAGCGTGAAGAGCATGGCGATGGTGCCGCCGAGCACCACGCCGAAGCGGCCAAGGCCGACGATCTTCTTGTCCGGCAGCTCATTTTTGCAGCCTGCGCGAACGATATCGTAGGAAAAGGCCGAAGCGATCATCAGAAGCTGCGAGTTTGCTGTAGAGACGCACGCGCCGATGACGGCGAAGAGCAGCAGACCGCTCCACGGACCATAGAGCTCGTTGTTGAGGATGTGAATGAAAATGCCGTCTGTGGTCTGCGCCGTGTCCAGCGAGGGCACGAGCACGCGCATGGCAAGGCCAATGTGGACGAGCGCGAAGTAAATCAGCGCCAGCACGAGGAGCGAAATGCCAATCGTGCGGACGGCGGTGCGCTCGTCCTTCGCCGAGATCAGACGCACGATATACTGCGGGTTGGCCGAAAGGCCGAGCCCCCAGCCCCAGAACATCGAAAGGCTGACCAGCGGCGTATACCGCCCGCCGAAGAGCGAAAGCAGCCCGCCCTGTTCCGTAGGCGCGGACATGCCCGCGTGCGCAAGACCGGAGACATGGTCCGCGCTTTCATACAGTGCAGCAAAGCCGCCGCAGCGCACGATGAGAATTCCGCAGAGCGCCGCGATGCTGACCGACAGCAGCGCAAGATTGAAGACATCTGTGCGCACCACGGAGCGGTAGCCGCCGAAGGTGGTGTAGATGACGAAGAGATAGATCATGGCCACTGCCATGGAGTAGGGAATGTCGAACACCTCGGACGCCACCATGCCAAAGCCCTTGTACTGCGAAACGAGATAAAGCGTGTAGACGAGCATGGAGACTACACCGTATATGAACTGCAAGGCGCGCGAGCCGTAGCGCAGGCGGAAAAATTCCGGCACGGTGATGGCACCGCAGCGGTGTAGCCTGCGCGTGACCATGGCGAGCAGAAAAGCGCCTGTGAACCATGGAATGACCGAATACAGCAGCACAGCCAGCCCGTCCTCATAGACGCTGCCAGTCAGGCTAAGAATTGTGATGGCCGAGACCCACGTTCCCGTAAAGGTGCATACGCAGGGCACAAGACCGACCCTGCGTTCGCAGATAAAGTAATCCCGCGGCGTGGCGCCGGTGCGGAGGCTGCTCTTGCCGATGACCAGCAGGATCAGCGAATAGACGCAGAAATACGCCAGATACAGCGCTGTTTTGCTCATTTTCCCCATCACGCTCCTTTTTTCCCATCATAGCATAAAGCGGGGAAGCGCCGCAACAGCGAATTAGAGCCGGAGAAAGACTCCGGCTCTAATTCGCTGCTGCATTTATTCAAATGATCGTCTCTGCAAGGTGTGCGGCCCATCGTGCGGAATGAAATCGGAAAGGACAATAAAAAATGGATTTTATATCTATATAAGTTCTGTGCGAAATTTCAATTGGCGAGTTTGTGCGCAGACGTGGCCGCACCCTCGGCCGAAGCATTTATCATGGACCCGAAGACGGTTGTCACAGTTTTGCGTATTCTTCGTCGGATACCGGCTCGCACCACTCGTTTTGACAGCCTTCGCCGGGAACCTCCACGGCGATATGGCTGAACCAGCTGTCCTTCTTTGCCCCGTGCCAGTGCTTGACATTTGCCGGTATCATCACAACGCTTCCCTCATGCAGACTGACGGCGGCCCTGCCTTCCTCCTGATACCAGCCCTCGCCGGCAGTGCAGAGCAGAAGCTGACCACCGCCCTTTGCGGCATGGTGGATATGCCAGTGATTGCGGCAGCCCGGCTCAAAGGTGACATTGGCGGCAAACAGACCGCCCTTCGGATCTGTCAGTGGATTCAGAAAGGAATTGCCGACAAAAAACTGGGCATACGCCGTGTTTTCACTGCCCGTTCCGAACATGTTGACCTGTTCAAACACTGCTTTGTTTTCATACTTCATAATAGAAACCTCTTGCGAAGAATGATTGATTTACGCTGTAACGCGGCCGGACGAAGCAGTCGTCCGTGATTTTTTGATCCGGAGAGCGTCGTGCGGCGGAAGCGGCACGGCGGCCCATTATCTGCATTCCTGCAAAATTTCGTAGATTTCGTCGTGAGTCAGCCTCTTGCAGCAGCCGGCGGTGACATTGGTGGAATCGGCGATGGCGCGGAAGTCGGTATCAGCGGGGATGCCAAGCTCGGTAAAGGTAGTCGGCAGACCGATCTCCTTGATGAACGCAGCCAGCGCGTCGATACCGGCGGCGGCAGTCTCTTCGTCGCTGCCCCTGGGCGCAATGCTCCAGACATTCTGCGCCCAGCGGGCAAACCGCGCCGCGCCGGACTTGTAGATGTGACGGTACAGAACGGGATGGATGACCGCCAGACCTGCGCCGTGGTTACAGTTGGTATACGCGCCGAGCTGATGCTCGATCTGGTGGGCCTGAAAGTCCGTGATCTTGCCAATCTTCAGCACGCCGTTTTCCGCCATCGCGGACGCCCAGGCCAGCTCGCTCCTCGCATCGTAATTCTCCGCGTCGGTCAGCAGCACGCGGATATTGCGGATGACGCTGCGCATGACGGCCTCGTTGATATCGTCGGACAGATTGTTCACGTCTGGCTTGCCGAAATAGGTCTCCATCGCGTGGCTCAGGGTATCAAAGGCACCGGAGATGACTTGCTTCATGGGAACGGACAGAGTGTAGTTGGGGTCTAAGAACGCAAATTCCGCCTGTGCGCCCCAGAGTGCGCCCTTGATCTTTTTTCCTCGTGGGTGATGACCGCGCCGTTGTTCATTTCCGATCCGGTGCCGAACACCGTCACGATGGTGCCGAGGGGAATGAACTTCGTGGGCAGCGTGTGCTCGATGTTTTCCATCTGCCAGAGGTCTTTGTCCAGCATGGCCTGCGCGGAAACGACCTTGCAGCAGTCGGACACGCTGCCGCCGCCCACAGCGAGAATCAGGTCAACATGGTTCTCACGGGCCAGCTTCGCCCCCTCCTGCACCTTGGCGTAGGTGGGGTTGGACATGATGCCGGGGAACTCTACGACGCGCTTGCCCGCGGCGTTCAGAATGTCCATCACCTCATCATACACGCCGTTTCGCTTGATGGAGCCGCTGCCGTAGGCCAGCATGACGGTTTCGCCGTATCGTTCCAAAAGCGCCGGCAGGCTTTGCAAGACACAGGCCTTGCCGAACCAGACTTTCGTGCTGTTCTCAAAATGAAATGCCTTCATGATGGGTCCTCCTTGTTCTGTTGACAGATCTGCCATTTCACAGTATGATAAGCTTAAATCTCAAGTATACTCTACAACTTAAAGTATGCTTTAAGTCAAGGGTGAATTTTGTTTTTCCGGAGGCTCCGATCATGCTCTATACCGTAGGAGAAGCGGCAAGACGGCTGGGCGTTACGGCTTCGACGCTGCGCTACTATGACAAGGAGGGGCTGCTGCCCTTTGTAGAACGCTCCTCCGGCGGGATCCGAATGTTTCGGGAGTCGGACTTTGAATGGCTGCAGGTCATAGGCTGTATGAAAAAGGCCGGAATGTCCATCAGAGATATCCGGCAGTATATTGAAATGGCTCTGCAGGGCGACGATACGATCGACCTGCGGCTGTCCATGCTCCGCCGCCAGCAGGAGGTTTTGAAAAAGCGGATGGAAGAGCTGCGGCATACCATGGAAACAGTGGATTACAAATGCTGGTACTATGAAACAGCGAAGAAAGCGGGTAGCGTCGAGGTCCCGAAAAATCTTGAGCTTTCGGAAGTGCCGGAGCAGTTTCGAAAGATCCGGCTGGAACTGAAGCGTGTACCGGAGGCTTGAGAAAAGCGCAAAGGGCTGAAGCGCTGCCCTGTGGCGAGAAGAATATCCCCACCCGATTTTAACGAGCCGACAGGACTGGTAAATTGGGTGGGGAATATTTTTATGGCCCGGAGACCTGCTGTGCAGTTCCCTTGCGCAGTGCCTTTGGCAGGAGGTGTGAACAGCGGCGAGGCGATCGATAATAGAATTGCCCTTTACTTCAGCTTCATCGGGGTGAGCTGGAGGTAATCGTCCAGCGAGCCGTCGTGCAGGCAGCAGTCGATGATCTCGC
>CAKTLD010000093.1 GCA_934572445.1 uncultured Oscillospiraceae bacterium | reverse complement strand
TCGGAAAACTGCGCTGTATTACCATGCTTTTCAGATTTTGGGTGTTTCCCGACTGCACATTTCTTGACATTTCCAGATTCATGGCGAAGCCATGTACACCGCACCTACACTGCGCAGCGCGTGCAGTCATTCAAGCTGCAAACTGCCAATGTCGGGGATTGAGGGGCACTCCCCTCGCATTCTCTTGGGGGGCCAAGGGGGCCATTCTCTCACATGAAAGAATGGCCCCCTTTTCCGCGTCCCCACACGGCGTGGGGAAAAAATCCTAAAAAGCTTACTTTTTGAACTTCTTCAAAGTATCCGCAATGATATTCTGCTTCAATACCATGCTGACCAGCGCATAGACTACGCAGCCCACAACACCCGTCAGGCCGCATTTCACGACGAGCATCAGCTTGCTGTCGTCCGCCGTGACGAGCAGCGCGTGGCCGCCGTAGAGCACGACCGCCATCGCCGCCGTGGCGGCAAGGCCCTTGAGAAGCGGGACAAGGCGCACGATCTTTGTGCCGCGAAAGAGCTGGACCGTCATCGCAGCCGCGCCGATGGTCAGTGCAAGCGACGTTGCCGCGGCGACACCGGTATCGGTATAAAACACGCGGTTCAAGATGAGGTTCAGCACCAGAACGCCGAGGTTGATGAGCAGCGGCACCAGCGTCTTTTTCATCGCGTAGTAGGCCTTGTTCAAAAGGTCAAGCACGGCGAATGCGCTCATGCCGAGCGCATAGCGGGCGAAGATGCTGCCCGTCATCTCGGTCGACTCGGCGGTAAAGCTGCCGCTTTCAAAGATCACGCGGATAATGTCCGTGCCGAACGCGCACATCATCGCACAGACCGGCAGGATAAAGAGCAGCGTATTCTCCGTCACGCTCCAGATGTAGCCAAGATAGCCCTTCGAGTCCTCTTTCGTGAACTCGCGGTTGAAGCGTGGGAACATGACCGCGCTGATGCTGTAAAGCACGCTGGTCGTGAGCGGGGTGAAAAGCTTGTCGGCATAGTAGAAGGCGCTGACGGCGCTGTCGTTGAAGGCCGTGGCGGTCGCCGTGTCGATCAGATAGCAAAAGAGAAACACCGAGGTCGTGAGCACCGTGACGAGCGCAGTGCGGAAATAGGTGCCAACATAGTCCGCCTTGCGGTCGAGCATCGGTCGGTAGACATAATGTTCCTTTTTCGCATACGGGATGCTCATGGCGAGCTGTAAGAGCCACGCGCACGAGCTTGCGATCACCACGCCGCCGATCCCCCACTTTGCCCCCAGTGTCACAAGGAAAATGGCCAGAAACGCATTATACGGGATGCTCATGCTGCCCTGTAATTCGTAGTGGTCGGTCGCCTGGAAGATGGCAACGTTCAGGTATGCCGCCGCCACGACCGGCAGCGCGCAGGCCATGATACGGATATAGCCTGCAAGACGCGGCAGCTCCGCAGCCTCCAGGTCCCAGATCGCGCCGACGAGCGGCGTAGAGGCAAAGACCTGCCACAGCACGACCGCAGCGAGCGCGCCAAGCAGCGTAACAGTCATCAGGTTATTGGCCGCGCGTTCACCGCGCTTTCGGTCGGCGGCGAATTCCTTCGTCAGGATCGGTACCGCCGCGATGCACAGCGCGTAGCACATCGTCGTAAAAAGATAGAGCGTCGAATTGTAGGACGCGGTGTAAAGGTCCGCGTCGATGCCGGTGCCAAAGATGTTGGCCTGCATCATCTCGCGTACAACGCCAAGGAGCTTGGCAAAGAGCGTCAGCAAAAAGACGAGACTGATCGCGCCCGCCGTGCGAACGCCGGAATTTTCCTTATTTTTTCTGTTCTTTTGCGGGTCCTGCATGGTATGTTTCCTCGATTTCTCCATGATCGCGCAGATCATTTCCTCGTTCGTGTCGAGCTTGCGCGAGAGCTCGTCCATGTGCGCCTCCACACACTGCACCTGCTCCCTGCCCGTTTCCAGCACGCGCGCAGCCTCAGGCTCAAAAAGTTCCGCGGTAAAGCCCTCCCGCGTGCTCAGCTTGTCGAGCCCAACGGAATTCAGAAACGCCGTGCATTTGGGGTCATACGAGATGCCGATGAGCGGCACGCCCATGATAGCGGCGTAGATCAGCGAATGGAGCCGCACGCCGACGAGCATATCCATATTGCCGATGATGGAGAGCATGTCCTCGGAGAGGTATTTTTCGTTCAGGCAGACCGCCGTATCGTCCGGCAGCTGAGAGGCGATATGGCGGCAGACCTCGCCGTCCTCCTCATAGTGGAACGGGATCAGCACCGACTGGGCATTGTAGGTATCCTTGAGCCAGCGGATAGACTTGAGGATCTCGGCAACAAAGCGGCTGTTCACATCGCGCTCGCGGATGGCCCAGCCGACCGTCAGCCGACCGCCAAGTGTCACGCCCGCGCGGTGCAGGATCTCCGCACCGACATCCCCCTCCGGCTTTTTCATGCGGATAACGGGGTCTGCGGTAATGACGATCCTTTCACGCGCAATGCCGATCTCCTCGAGCAGCGCCGCCGAGCGCTCGTCGCGCACGACGATACCGTCAGCCTTTTGCAGTGCCTTTGCCGCAGCGCGGCGGTTGCCCGGGCGGTCGATCGGCCCGATGCCCTGCGAATAGATAAAGACCTTTTTGCGGAAAAACTGTGCGCAGCGAATGATGGCAAGGTAGTAGTGCAGGCTCTTGCTGCTCGTCACATCCTGCAAAAGGCTCCCTCCGCCGGAGATGAGCATGTCACACTTTTTCACCGCGCGCAGAATTGCCATCGGCGACATGCGCTCCACCGCCTCCACGCCATACTTCTCGCGCGTGGCGGCAGGATTATGTGAGAGCACCGTGAGCGAGCAGTCGGGAATATGCTCGCGCAGCGAGGTGACAAGCGTGCGCAGGATGGATTCGTCGCCGATGTTATCGAAGCCGTAATAGCCCGAGATCAGAATGTTAACCATTCTCCACCCCGCATACCCTGCGCACAAGGCGATAGATCAGCTCCGCAAGGAGCATGACGGCAAGGCCGATCAGAAGGCCGAACAACATGCCCCAGCCTGTGCGCAGCAGGCTGAGCAAAAACGGCGTACGGATGTGCAGGAACGTGTTGACCACGCTCACAAGCCCGATGCTCATGCCCATGCCGAACACCATCGGCAGGAACTTCATCCCGCGGCGCAGCGACCAGATGAAAAGCATCAGCATCGGCCAGCCGATGAGCATCTCCTTCGTGCGCGGGCGCGCGATCAGTGCATTTTCCAGGAAGTTGCGGAAGGCAAGCTCGCCGGCCGATGTCGTGGTGGAGTTTCCTGTGCGGTACATATAGTAAACGAATACCAGCAGCATGAAGACCGCCGCGACCGCAATCACCACCACCGCAATGAACCAGCCGAGCTTCATCGGTGTCTGCATCAGCTCGGCAAAGTAGGCGTTGAAGCGCTTGACGCGCCCCTTCTCCCCGCGCGGACCCGCGTGGGCGAGGACGGCCTCGCGCGCGCCGGTTTCCTCATAGGCGTAGACCAGAAGGTACCCGAGCATGAACAGGCCGATGGGAATGAGCTGCATGAGCTTCACACCGCGGTAGAGGTCGATCTCGATGATATAGGAGAGCTGCGAGAGCGCAGACGAAGCGAGCAATGACCCGCCGAACGCCGTCAGGATGGTGATGACAGCTGTGCCAAGCGCAAAGCCGATCAGCTTACCCAGCCTGGGCTTCGGCTCGCTCCTACGCTTTTCCGCAAGCGCGCGGCACAGGCCCACCGCCGCGAGCGAGGGCATCACAATACCGCCGGACATCGAGAGGATGATCTTGAAGAGCGCGGGCTTGAGCACGGCGAGTCCCGTAAAGCCCAGCGCGCCGAGAATGAGCAGTCCATAGCGCCAGCGCTCGTCCATAAAGAAGAACAGATCGAGCAGCAGCACGATAAGAGCCGCCGTGCCGATGCCCTGTACGATCTTCAGCGCCATTGAGGGCGCCTTGAGCTCCATGGCGGGCACGGTACCGTGCGTGTAACCGAGGGGCATAAGGCGCGTGTCAAGATCGCGCAGCATCTGCTCATAGTCGGCGGGATCGGTAACGTAGGTCCACTCCTCCTCATCCGCTCCCCAGCTGACATCGTTGTTCGGCTCAAGGATCATCTTCATGAAGATGATCTTGCAGTTGCGCTCGGCGATGGCGCGGAAGAAGGTATTGGTGATCTCCTCGGGACCTTCATAGCCGCAGTACTGATAGCGGTTCTGAATATAGGCCCACTCATTGAACACACGCAGGCCGCGATAGCCGGTGTCATCCAGCAGCTCGTTGATGCCGGGCCAGACGAGGTTCTGACTCTGGTCGTTCTGCTCGAACATGCCGATGCCTGCGCCGCTGTCGATCAGATACTGCTTGAGCAGCGCCCAGCCCTCTTCGCTCTCATAGCCGACAAGCTCCTCGCCGCTGTTCATGAAGTAGGGCGTGTCATAGTGCCTGAGCACCTCAATATAGCTCTCGGCAAAAAGCGTGCCGTTCATATCCTTCTGCGTCACGGTGCGCGGAATGATCTGAAAGCCATGGCGTTCCATCATCGCAGCCGTGTCCGGCCAGATACCGAGGCACAGGTCGAGCAGTTTTTCCCCCTTCATGCCGTTTTTCTGCTGCTGAAGGAAAATGAACCCGTTCTCCCCCTCCAGGCACGTTTTAGCCTCAAAGCCCTCAAACCGGGCGTTAAAGGCAGCCAGCACCCACTCGTAGGCGGCCGCTGTATCGGTGCAGACGATGGAATCGCTGACATCCGTGCTGCTGCGCAGCCAGTCGGCGACCTCGGCGGGGTAATTCGTCTCCCAGCCGTAGCTCTCCGTCGCCTTCTTCACCGTCATCGTGTGGACGGGGATGGCCGCGCTCTGGCTCAGATCCGTCGCGCTGGCCTCGCCGAGGGCGACCTTGTCCACGCCAAGAGATCTGAACAGGCCGAGCCATTCGTCCTCCGTCTGCGAGGACTGGCGCGCCATGGCGCGCAGGCTGGAATAATCCAGAATGATATCATAATACTTGTTGCTCTCCTCCGCCTGCACGCGGGACGCAAGCGGGATCATGGCGCTCAGAAGCCCGATCAGGGCGATTACGATCAAAATACGGTTGTTTTTCAGGATACTCTTCATATTTATCTCTCCTCATGCGGCCGTCCGCAGGGTCATTTTCAAAGCTCCGCCAGTTCCACCGGCGTGCCGAGGGATCGGGCCAGGGTGCAGGTCCTGGCAACGTCCTCAATATATTCCGCGCGCAGATATGCCTGCGCAAGATCCCGTCCCACGGCGAGCACGCCGTGGTTGGCAAGCGTACAGCCGCCGCGATCCACGAGCGCGGGAACCGCGTTCATGCCGACGGCCTCGGTCCCGGGCGTGGCGTAGGCCGCGCAGCGGACCTCGCCGCCCAGAAAGGCGCGCGCCTCGATCAGCACGGCAGGGATACTCTGACGCACCACGGCAAAGGCCGTGGCGTAAGGCGAATGGGTGTGGAAAACGGCGTTCGTCTCGGGATATGCTTTATACACGGCGGCGTGCATCCGCCACTCGCTCGAGGGCCGCAATTCTCCCTCAATCACCGTGCCGTCGAGCTTCATGCGCACGATGTCCTGCGCGCGCAGCACGTCATAGCGCACGGACGTCGGCGTGATGAGCATTTCGTCGGGCGCGACGCGGCAGCTCATGTTGCCGCTCGTGCCGGAAAACAGGCCCTCGCGGAACGCCTCAAGCGATTTGTCCACGATCTCCTGACGAAGAAGGTCAAAATTCTGTTCCATCTCAGATCACCAGATTGTCCCTGCCGATGCTGCCGTCCGTAAAATAGCGGTGCAGATCGTAGGGAGAGTAGATGCCAAGGTCGGTCACGACACCCGAGACGAGGTGCGGCGGCGTGATATCGAAGGCGGGGTAATAGCCCTTCACGCCCTCCATCGCCGTGCGCACGCCCATGGCCTGGAGCGTAAAGTTCGGGTCGCGCAGCTCAATGTGGATGCTGTCCACCGTCTCGTGTCCCTGATCGGGCGCGCCGGTAACGAAGTACGGGATCCCCATATACTTCGCGACGATGGCGTTCTGGAACGTACCGACCTTATTGACGACGTGGCCGTCGCAGCAGATGGCGTCCGCCGCGGTGGTGAAAACGTCGACCTTTTCGTTCTGCATGACGAAGGCCGGCATGTTGTCGGAGATGACCGTCACGTCAAAGCCCATGTCGTGGCAGACGGACGCCGTCAGGCGCGCGCCCTGAAAATACGGGCGCGTCTCGGGGCAGAACAGCCGGATGTTCTTGCCGCGGTTCCGGCACTCACGCAGCATCGTACCGACGATCGTCTCGGCGAAGCAGTGCGTCATCACCGTGCCGTTATCAGGGAACATATCGACTAAGTACGAGCCGATTTTCGCCATTCTGTTATAGCGCACATTGTTGAGCTCGATGGTCTTATTCTTGATGGCCTCGGCCACGTTCTCCCCCGCTGAAAGCGCGCGTTCTGCTTCTTTCAGGCAGATATCGCACAGAAGGGTCATGCGCTTTTGCGTCGTGGGACGCGCGTGGGAAATGGTATACGCCGCCTTTTTAAGGTATTCCATCTGCTCGCTTGCCGGCTTGCCGCGGCATTCCCACGCCGCGAGCGCCATGCCCATCGGCGCTGCCGTGTAGGGGCCCGCGCTCTGCGTCACCATGTCGGTGATGGCCTGCGCGACCTCAGCGTGTGTGCGGCAGGTGACAAATTCCACCTTTGCCGGATAAATGCGCCGGTCTAAGATGCGCACCTCGCCGTCTTCAAACCACGCGACATTCTCGTAGCGCAGCAAAAAGGCGAGGTCTTTGTCCGCTCTCTCCATATTCTTCTCTCTCACTTTCTATAAAGGCGCTCGACGGCGCGCTCCATGTCGGCGTGCACCTTTTCAGCATCCAGCGTCCTGAATTCACCGTTTTCGTACAAAATTCTGCCGTCCACCATCGTCATGCACACGTCGCCTGCCTGCGCCGAGCAGGTAATGAGCGCGGGCGTGTCAAAATTGGGATAGAGGTGGGGCCTGCTCAGGTCAATCGCGATGATATCCGCCTTTTTGCCGACCTCGAGCACGCCGGTATCCCCGCGGCCCTGCAATTTTGCGCCGTTGACGGTAGCCATATCCAGCACCTCATTCGAGCGGATGTGCGTGGGATCGTGGTGGTAGCCATCGTGGATGATCTCGGCCAGATGCATCTCCTCAAACATATTAAGGTTGTTATTGCTGGCGGTGCCGTCAGTGCCGAGGGTCACATTGATTCCCTTGTCCATCATACGGCGGATCGGCGCAAAGCCGCTGCCGAGCTTCAGGTTCGACGTGGGATTGTGGACCACACTGACGCCGTGCGACTTCAGAATGTCCATATCGCTCTCAGTGACGAAAACGCAGTGTGCCGCCGCCGTGGGCGAGTTGAACGTGCCGAGCGATTCGAACCACTCCGTCGGCGTTTTGCCGTAGCGCTCGACGCACTCGCGCTGCTCGCGCGCGGTCTCGGCAAGGTGGATGTGCATGCGTCCGCCCTTTTCGCGGCAGAGATCGCTGTACGCCTTGACGATATGGCTCTTGCAGGTATACTCCGCGTGGATGGAAAAGTCAATGCGGATGCGCCCGTCCGCCGCGCCGTGATACTTTTCAAAAAGCGCGAGCGATTCGGGGATCTGCGTGTTCTGCTCCACGGTCTGACTTTCATCAAAGCACTGCACGCAGCGGTTGAGGTTTGCCTTGATGCCTGCCTCATCGACCGCCCAGACGGTCTCCTCGGGGAAAAAGTACATATCGGAAAAGCTCGTGGTGCCGCCCGCGATCATTTCAAGCAGGGCAAAGCGGCTCGCCGCAGCGATATCCTCGCGCAC
>CAKTLD010000092.1 GCA_934572445.1 uncultured Oscillospiraceae bacterium | reverse complement strand
TCCGCGCCCATCTCCAGGCCGTGGATGCGGTCGTTGACCTCGCCCTTGGCGGTGAGCATGATGATGGGGCACTTGGAGGTCTCACGGATCTTGGCGCACACACCCCAGCCATCAAGCACGGGGAGCATCACGTCGAGCAGCACGAGGTCGGGCTCCTGCGCCTTGAATTCCTCCACTGCCTTGCCGCCGTCGGCGGCGATGCGGACGTCAAAGCCCTCCTTGTCCAGATACATTTTGATGAGGTTGGAGATGTTGTTGTCGTCTTCCACGACGAGAATGTTGCGTGCCATGGCGTTTCCCTTTCGCACAAGCGTGCGCCTTTCTGCTGTGATAGTTGTCTTTACGGATATTATACGCGATATCGCGCGCTTTTCCTGAACAAATTGTAAAAGAGTCGCCGCTTTTTGCGCGCTTTCAGCTCTCGCGGCGCGCGGAGAGTTCGTTGAGCTGCGAGATGGGATAACCCGCCGTGTGCAGACGGGTGAGCAGTGTGCTCCACTCTTCCTGCACGGCGGTGTCGGCGCCCAGATAGGCGGCGCAGCCGCCCCTGCGCGCCTTGGACAGGATCTCACTGGCGGCGCGGGCTGCGGCGGGCAGCCCTGCGCTGTAGTCCAGGTCGATGGCAATGGGACAGTAGCCCGCCTCGCGCACGGCGCGCACCGTTTCGTCCGAGGCACCCGCAAGGTAGACAAGGCGCGTTTTGGCGTTGCAGGCCGTCCACAGCGTGCGCTCGGCGCGCTCAATGGCACTGAGCGTCCGTGCGCTGCCGCTCGAAGCATCAACGCTGAGCGCGGCGGCGCTGCCGCTGACGAGCAGGCGGCGCAGCAGATCACCGGAATTGTCCAGCTGCTTCTCGCTCAGCAGGAAGGTCGCCTTGCCGCCCGCGTCCGCGAGCGCACTCAGCAGCTCCGTGCTGACCGCAGCGTCGGTCACGCGCACAATAAGATAGGCGCGCTCAAAGCTGTCGTCCGTGTTGACGTTCGGCGTGTCGGTCGTGCCGCCGCCGCCGGGATTGTTTTTCAGATATTCGGTGTAGCGCTGCTCCATCGAAGAGGCGGCGGCCTCGATAAACTTGGCGTCGGACAGCACCACCGTATCGCTCTTAAGACGCACGAGATAGCCGTAGGTGACGCGGGTATAGCTGTAATCGAGCGAGAAGAACTGCGTCAGCAGCTCCACAGGCAGAAAGACCACATCACCGCGCACCACAGCGGGCGCGCCATACTGCTTGCCGCTTTGGTCGGCGACTGTGCCGGCCGAGAGGTCAAAGGTCAGCGCGCTGCCCTGGCGGTAGACCACGGCGGTTTTTTTGTCACGGCTGCGGGCGTAAAACACGCCAAGGTCTGTGCCGGAAACGGCCATGTCGGGCACATAGAGCCGTCCGCCCGACCAGAAGGGCATTGTATCGTCGCTCAGCTCCGGCAGCAGCTGGTCGTTGACGGAGGTGAAGTATACCGTCGGGTCGGCGCGGCCCACATCGGGCGCGAGCGCACAGAGCAGCAGCACTGCCAGCAGCAGGCTTGCGAGCCGCTTTCTCATATCCGTCACCTCCCGGGAGATTCACCTTCATATTTTATCATTATATCAATTCCCACTGTGTTTTGCAATATCTCCGCGTCAGTCCGCCGCATCATAGCCGACGGTCGTGCCGGAAAAGTAATGCTGCACGATCTCCTCGGCGGAATAGCCCTCCTTTGCCATCGCGTTTGCGCCGTACTGGCTCATGCCCACGCCGTGGCCGTAGCCCGTGACGTGGAAGGTGAAGCTCCCGTCCTGAAAGTCCACCGTGAACGAGGGCGAACGCAGCGAGAGCAGCATCCGCAGGTCGTTGCCGCGAACCTTTACGCCGCCGACCGTCAGCGAAGCGACGTAGTCGGACTCGTTGCGGACGAGGTCCGTGATCCAGCCCTCGGGGCTGCCGGAGAGGTCGGCCTCCGGATGCGCGGCGAGAAAACGCTCCTTGAATTCCGCCGCCGTGAACGACGCGACCGAGTAATAGTTCGGCACGAGTTCTTCCGTTTCGGGGCTCGAGACCCTTTGCAGGTATGGCAGGTCGTTCAGCCACACGTCGCCCGCGCCCTGTGTGCTGCCGTCCGCGGAGGAGAAGAACACTGCGAGGATGGGGGCGCCGTCGTACAGAATGACCGCGCCGTCCGTCTCACTGACGGCGCGCGCAAGCTTTTCCTCATAGAATACTGCCATGCTTCCCCAATCGACAGCCGCCTGCTCCGCGCTCTTGTAGGCCTTGCAGCAGTTGATGTCGTCGCAGGCGTCGGCGTCGGGGTGGTTGGTGCTGCCGCCGCCGCGGATGCGGTAAAGCGTGTAAGTGCGCGCGGCAATGGCCTGTGCCTTGAGCGCCTCTTCCTCAAAGGAGGCGGGCATCTCGGCGCGCAGCACACCCAGAAGATAGGTGCCCATGTCCATTTCCGTGATCTCGCCGCCGTGCAGGACGCGCAGCGTCCTTGCGCTGTCGCGCTCGCCGGGGACGGCCTGCTCGCCGGTAAAGGGCTGCTCGCTCTCACCTGAGTCGTCCGGCACGCGCCCGCTGCGTCCTGCGGCGGCCCACGCCAGCACCCAGATCAGTCCGAGCAGCAGTATGGTGATGCGCAGATAGTGTTTCAAGATGCTTCCTCCCTGCGGCGTGTGCGCCGCCTGTCGTGATGTGGTGTTTTTCATAGTGTATGAGGGCCTTGTCCGCAAAATGATGAATGGACAAATGTGCGCGCGTGTGCTATCATAAGCACGGTATCGGCGATCATGGCGATCATCATTTTCCGGCGCTGCGCGCCGACCTCTTTATTAGAAAGGACTCGGTCTTGTGAAACTTCTTCATTGGCTTTTGCTCATGCTTTTTTCCGCCGCAGCGGTCGTGCTGCGTCTGCGGCTGATCCTCACAGGGTTTGATGCGGATGGCCTGCCCGTGCCGATGGACCTGAACACGCTGGCGCTGCCGGTGCTGCTCGCCGCGGCCGCGCTCGTATTCGTTCTGCTGGCGCGCAGGCTTCCCGCTCAGCGCGAGCTCTGCGCGGGGATGGACAACTACTTTGCCTTTTCCCGCGGCGTTCTGCCGGTGATGCTGATGGTGACGGGATGCTTCGCCTGCATTGCCTCGGCGGTCGTTTCGCTGGTCTTCTCACAGCGTACGATGGCGGATCTTCTGCTGCCGGCGTTTCTTGCCGCGGGCGCGGGGTGCATGCTCATTGCGCTGTTTGCGCTGCGGCGCGGGACGGCGTTCTCGGGCCTTTTGCTGCTCGTGCCGGTCTGCGCGCTGGTGCTGCGCCTGATCTTCTTCTACCGCGAGCATACGGCGGATCCCGTGCTGCGCCACTTCTATGTCGAAACGCTGGCGCTCGCGGCACTGACGGTGCTGCTGCTCGAATTTTCGGCCTTTGCCTTCCGCGGCGGCGCGCCGCGCCTCATCATGCCGGTGTGCGCGATGAGCGTGGTGCTGTGCGCGGCATCCTTGGCCGCGCTTCCGGGGCTGGCGGATATTCTCTTCTACGCGGGCGGGCTCTGCCTGGCGCTGGGCATCGGCGCGGCTGCGGACTTCGATCCGTAGGACGAACGGAAATAACGAAAAAGGACGCCGAAGGCGTCCTTTTTCTTATAAGATGGAAGATTGGATGAAAAGAAGCTATTGTCTCTTGCAAGTATTAAGATAAAGGACGGTTGTTAATAAAGTTCAAGGGAAAGTGTTACAAAAGTGTTAAATAAAATGAATATTATGTCAACCACCGCAGCGCACGGAAAAAGTCCGCCAGCACCGTGCGGCACTCGTCCGCAAGGAGCCCGCCCACAAGTGCGGGACGGGAGGGAAAGCGTTCCATGAAGAGGTTTACCACGCCGCCGCAGGCGCCCATCGCTTCGTCGCGCGCACCGTAATAGACGCGCGGGATACGCGCGTTGACGATGGCGCCCGCGCACATGGGGCAGGGTTCCAGCGTCACATAGAGCGTGCAGCCGTCCAGCCGCCACGAGCCCAGACGCTCGTTCGCCTGCGCAATGGCCTCCATCTCGGCATGCGAAGAGGTGCGCTGCAGTTCCTCGCGGCGATTGCGGCCGCGGCCAATGACTGCGCCGTCCCGAACGATCACGCAGCCGACAGGGACCTCGCCCTCTGCGGCGGCCTCGCGCGCCAGCGCCAGCGCCTGACGCATATAATCTTCATGCTCCATGGCTTACTCCTTGTTTGAAAAGTGGAATATTTGTCCATGATCTCCATAGACTGATGTTGCAGAATAGGGGAGGACAAGAGGATGCGAAAGGCTGATCTGCTGCGCCGCGAGGTCGCGCGCGATACATCCATGCAGGATCTGTTCACCGAACTGAGCGACACGCGCTTCGCGCTTGCGCAGGCTTACGCCCGCTTCAACGCTGTGTATGAGCCGGAGCTGGTGGACGCCTGTGTGTACGAGATCAACGCGGTGCTCTCGCGCTATGACTATCTGCTGCGGCAGATCAAGGCACGCGGCGGCGCGGCGGAGTGCCGCGCCTGTACGGAGGGAGTGGCCACATGGGTTTGATACAAAAGATCCTGCTGGGGCTGATGGCGGCCTTTGTGGTGCTGGCGGTGCTCAGGCTCTTCTCCGCGCCGCTGAAGCTGACGCTCAAGCTGCTGATAAACACGCTGCTGGGCTTCGCGCTGCTGGGGCTGCTCAGCGTGACGGGGGTGCTGGCAAAGCTCGCACTGGGCCTGAATCTTTTCAACGCGCTCGTTATCGCCGTGCTCGGTGTGCCGGGACTTGGGCTGCTCATCCTGCTGCGGTTGATTTTTATTTAATGTACATAGAACGAAAGCCTTGCAGAGCTTTTACCCGCAAGGAGTACGCGTCATCCGTAGAGCAGCAAAGCTGCCAACGGCTGCCCAGGTGCCCGCAGGCACGAAAAAATTTTTAATCGTTTTCTGCCGCGGAAGAAGGTGAATTGCCGCAAAGCGGCAAGAGAAACCGCCCTGGGAGGTGTGCACGGCAGAAGACACTTTGCGCGGAGCGGAAACCGGCGAAGCGCCGCCAGCGGCGGAAACGGCAGTACAAAGCGCAGTGAAATATTCTCGGAAAAGTGACAACGTCACTTTTCCAGATTTCCGATTCCCCACCCGTACAGCGGGTAGCGTTGCATCGCGCCGAAAAGCTTGCTCTTGAGATCGGGGTAGCGCTGCGAGAGCGACTCGATCAGCTCCTTGACCTCCTGCCGCCGCGTTTCACCGTTGGCGGGGCAGGGATTGTGGACGATGGGCAGCTCCAGCCGCGCGGCGGCGCGGCGTACCTGCTGTTCGCGTACATAGAGCAGTGGGCGGATCTGATAAACGTCTGTGCGGCTCAGATACGTTACTGGCTGAAAGCAGCCAATGCGCCCTTCAAAGAGAAGGTTCATGAGCAGTGTTTCCACTGCGTCGTCGTAGTGGTGGCCGAGCGCGATCTTTTTGATGCCGTGTTCGTTCATCGCCGTCGAGAGCGCGCCGCGGCGGAGCTTGGCGCACAGAGAACAGGGATTTTTTTCCTTGCGCTCTAAAAATACGATCTCATAGATCGGCACCTCCACGCGGAGGTACTCCACACCGAGCTTTTTGCAATAGTTGGCCACGGCGTCAAAGCTCATGCCCGGCACGCCGCTTTCCACCGTGATAGCCACCACGCGGAAGCGCTTGGGATAGAACTGCGCGAGCCGCGCGAGCGCGGTCAGCGTCAGGAGCGAATCCTTGCCGCCGGACACGCCGACGGCGACAGTCTCGCCGTTTTGTATCATGTCATAATCCTCGACGCAGCGGCGCACGAGACCTAAAATTTCCTGCATGGAGATCGCCTCTTTCCGGTAAGATCTGAGATTTTTATTTTGCGTTTTCAGAAAACGCGAGATAATCAAAGAAAAAAGGAGAATACACGAGCATTGAATGAGATAAATCAAAATGGTGTTGACATCCTCCCGGCAAGGTGCTATAAATAAACACGTTCCGATTTTACCAAGGGACGAAGCAAATGTAAAGCACCAGCTTTCATTCATAGATCAATATGGAGGAATACACACCATGTCCACTTTTATGGCGAACAAGGGCAACATCGAGCGTAAGTGGTACGTCATCGATGCCGCCGGCAAGCCCATGGGCAAGACCGCCGTTGCAGCGGCTGATCTGCTCCGCGGCAAGCGCAAAGTCACCTACACCCCGCACGCCGACTGCGGCGACAACGTCATCATCATCAACGCTTCCAAGGCCATCCTCACCGGCAACAAGATGGAGCAGAAGTACTACCGCACCCACTCCGGCTGGGTCGGCGGTCTGAAGGAGACCAAGTACCGCATCCTCATGCAGGAGAAGCCCGAGCTTGCGATGCGCGTGGCCGTGCGCGGCATGATGCCCCGCAACACCGTGACCAAGGACTCCCTGAAGCGTCTGCACATCTACGCGGGCGAAGCCCACGAGCAGCAGGCTCAGAAGCCCGAAGCTTACGAAGTCTAAGGAGGAAGAGAAGAATGTATCAGTCCAAGAAGCCTTATCTGTACGGCACCGGCCGTAGAAAGTCCTCCGTCGCGCGCGTTCACCTCTTCCAGAATGGCACTGGCGCCATCACCATCAACGGCCGCGATATCGACGAGTACTTCGGTCTCGAGACCCTGAAGATGGTCGTCCGTCAGCCCCTGGTCGCCACCGAAGAGCTTGGCAAGGTCGATATCGTTGCCACCGTTGAAGGCGGCGGCGTTTCCGGTCAGGCCGGCGCCCTGCGCCACGGCATCTCCCGCGCCCTGCTGCTGGTCAACCCCGAGTACCGTACCATTCTCAAGAAGGCCGGTTTCCTCACGCGCGATCCGCGCATGAAGGAGCGCAAGAAGTACGGCCTGAAGGCCGCCCGCCGCGCCCCCCAGTTCTCCAAGCGCTAAGCCTTTGCATGCAGAAAGAGCTGCCTTTGGCAGCTCTTTCCAAAGCCTATAAGTTAGATTCATCTAACCAAAAAACGATCTTTGCGGAAAGGAAAGGGAAAGACAATGTCCAAACAGGCGACGGAATTCCAGAAAAAGGAAATGAGCAGGATGTATCGCGGCAAGGAGATCTTCAAGCCGCTGAACACCGGCTGGATCGACGAGCATGTGGCCTGCGTGCGCGAGTGGGTGGCCAACATCTTTTTTTACCGCAAGGACGGTACCACCATCATGATCGACGCGGGCTACAACTATGAGCGGCTGGAGGAAAAGATGGGCTGGCTCGGCATCGACCCGCGTTCCATCCGCCACATCCTTATCACCCATCAGGATACCGATCATGTCGGTGCTGTGGAGGCAGACAGCCCCGGCCTGTTCCGGAATGCGGCGCTGTATATCGGCGAGACCGAGAACCGGTATCTGACCGGCGAGACGCGCCGCAGGGTCATCTACCATCTTTACAAGCTGCCTCAGGTGACCATCAACAACGAAAAGGTCCTGCTTAAGGACGGCGAGGTCCTTTATATCGACGGTGTGCGTGTTGAGGGCTTCCTCGTTCCGGGCCACACCTGGGGGCACATGGTCTATCTGATCGACAACAAATATCTCTTTACCGGCGATACGATCTGGTTCGGCGCGGACGGCGGCTACAGCTTCATCTCCGCGCTGGCGGAGGATAACAGACTGGCGGTGAAGTCACTCGCGGCGCTGGAGCGGAAGCTGCGCGAGCGCGGGCTGCGGCCGTACTTCATCACCGGCCACACCGGCTGGACGGACAACTTTGCCTTTGCTTTTGCGCACAGGGACGAGCTCTGCTCGCCGTTCAAAAAGCGCGCGCACGATCCGGCTGCGCCCTACGACGCCTACGATGAGTCGGATGACACGGAGGATGGGGCCAGGAGCGGATTTCTGCCCTCCGTGGGTCGGTAAAAAAGAATAAAAGACACCGGCGCGGAGTTGAAGTGACCCCAAAAAGTTAGACAAATATTTTGAGCACAAATTGTTCAAGCAGCCGAAAGGGCTTGCTGTCTG
>CAKTLD010000091.1 GCA_934572445.1 uncultured Oscillospiraceae bacterium | reverse complement strand
TTAAAGGACCGCGCGTCTGCCATGGCGGTCGCCAAGGCGGGGGAGGCGGGCGCGAAGATCATCGCCTGCTCGTCCACGGGCAACGCGGCGAGCTCCCTTGCGGGCAACGCCGCGGCCGCGGGCCTCAAGACCTTCATCTTCGTTCCCGAGCGCGCGCCCAAGGGCAAGGTCGCGCAGCTGATGACCTTCGGCGCGAACGTCATCTCCGTCAAGGGCAACTATGAGGAGACGTTCGAGCTGTCGAAAAAGGCTATCGACAAGTGGGGCTGGTACAACCGCAACGCGGCCATCAACCCGTACCTCTCCGAGGGCAAGAAGACCGTCTCGCTCGAGATCGCCGAGCAGCTCGACTGGAAGATGCCGGATTACCTCGCCATCTCTGTCGGCGACGGCTGCACCATCGCGGGTGTGTGGAAGGGCCTGAAGGATCTGTACGCCATCGGCTTTATCGACAAGCTCCCGCGCCTCATTTCCGCGCAGGCCGAGGGCTGCCACCCCATCAACCGCGCCATCGCGGAGAATAAGCCCTGGGAGCCGATGGAGGAAAACACGCTGGCCGACTCCATCGCCGTCGGCGTGCCGCGCAACGCGGACAAGGCGCTCATGGCGATCCGCGAGTCGAACGGCATCGTCGTGAACGTGACGGACGAGGAGATCATGGCGGCGCAGAAGCTGCTCGGCACGACCTGCGGTGTCTTCGGCGAGCCCGCCGGCGTCACCGGCACGGCGGCAGTCAAGAAGCTCTGCGAGCAGGGCGTGCTTGGCGAGAACGACACGGTCGTCTCCGTCGTGACGGGCAACGGTCTCAAGGACGTTGCCAACGCCATCAAGTTCTGCGGCGAGCCGATGAGCCTGCCGAACGACCTTGATCTGCTGGTCGAGGAATTCGACAAGCGCGGCATCAGGACCGAAGCGTAACGAAAAAAATAAGAAGGGCCGCGGGTCATCTGACCCGCGGCCTTTCTTATCATACGATATATTTTTTGACAATAGGGATATGATTGAGCAGTGCCGAGAGCGCCGCGGAAACCGCGAACACGAGGATCGCCAGCAGCGGCACAGAGAAAAAGGCATTGCAGGAGAAAGTGTCGATCCCGAAATGCTGCAGCAGCTCAATGATCATGGGGTGAACAAGGTAAATGCCAAAGCTGTATTTTGACAGCTTGCCGAGAGTAACGAGTGCCCGCTCGCTCATATTTGGAAAGTTCAGATGCTGCTTGGCAAAGACAAAGATCGGAACGCTGGTGAGCAGAACGTTGAGCGAGTTATAGTTGTAAAAGGCATCGCTTGGCGCATCCTGCGCGCGGGAAAGGACGATGGGGGCGGCTATGGAGAAGAGAAGGGCTGCCGCGCCGATGCAGTAAAGAACGATCTCCTCCCTGCGGTTGAATTCTCTCCGGCTGAGATAATATCCGCCGACAAAATAGACGGTAAAGCCAAGCGGGAAAAAGCAGTAGGTATACAGGAGAACGGTGCGGATGAGGTCACTTACCTGCGGCAGGGCGAAGGAACAGAAAAAAGCGGACTGAGGCAGGAGAAACGTGAAGATGAGCGCCAGCAGCAGGAAATAGCGCATGAGCTTCCCGTTTTGAACGATGGGGCGCAGCAGCGGAGTGATCAGATAGAGCCCGGCGATCATGAAGAGAAACCACATGTGATAATGGCCCTTGAAAAAGCGGAAGAAGGTTTCCTCCCACGTTATGCCGTAGAGAGCGCGCACATGGAGCGCGTAGGCTGCCGACCAGAACGCGAACGCCGCGGCAATGCGCAGCATGTATCGTTTCAGGATGGCGCGAATCTCAAGTTCCCGTCCCAAAAACAGTGCGCCGCTGATCATGACGAACACGGGAACGGACCATTTGCCGGTGGTGCAGTACAGGTTAAAAGCGAACCATGCGCGGGAGCTGACATCAACATCAGCCCAATGCTGTGCCGAAAGATGCACAGCGACAACAAAAAAGATCGCCGTGATACGGAGAACATCAAAATAGATCACACGACGGGGTACGGAAGGTCCTGCGGCCACGCTTATCCCTGCCTTTCCGCGGCTTCGGCGGAAGTGTCCTGCGGTGCGGCCGCAGCTCCCGCGCCGTTTTGCGCAGCGGCGGCTTCCGCCTGACGGGCAGTCTCGGCCAGCACCTCGGCGCGCGCTTCCTCGCGCGCCTGCGCCACGGCCTGCTCCTGCGCCTTTTCTGCGCGGGCGTGTTCTTTTTCCACCAGATGCTGGGCATGCTTGCTCTGCAGCTTGAATACGAGACGCAGTACGAGTGCCAGCGCGACGATGGCGATGCCCAGCCAGCTCCAGAACTTGAGCTCAAAGAGCGTTTTGACCGTCCAGTACTTTGCCTGCATCCCGAGGAAGCAGAACAGGAGCGAAACGGCAAGCGCCGCGCCGAACAGCAGCACCCACAGCACCGACTTGACGGCGCTGCGCTTGCGCACGCGCAGGTGCGCGATCAGAAACAGTATGCTCAACAGAAAAAATGCGGGGAACTGCGCAAAGAGGATCTCTCTCAGCTCCATATTCGTCACCTCACAGTGCGTATTTGCCGCGCGCGAGATATTCGCCGCGCTTTTCGCCTATGACCCTGCCGCTGTCTACCTGCAGCGCGCCGCGCAGATAGACCTTGGCGATGCCGCCGCTCGTGCGGAAGCCCTCGAACGGAGTATAGCCCGCCTTGGAAAGCATGTCCGTGCCATGGAGGACGTGGCTCGCGCCCGGATCGTAGACGACGATGTCGGCGTCACTGCCCGCGGCGATCACGCCCTTGCGGGGGAAGAGACCGTAGAGCTTGGCGGGATTTTCGCTCAGCGCGCGGCAGACACCGGCGAGCGAGAGCTTCTTTTCCTGCTCGGCGATGGTATAGACGATCTCACCGCGTGTTTCCACGCCCGGCAGGCCGCCGGGGATCTTCGTAAAGTCGTCGCGCCCCATGTCCTTCTGTTCCAGCGTGAATGAGCAGTGGTCGGTCGAGATGGTCTGGACCTCGCCGCGGCGCAGGGCCTTCCACAGCGCCTCGCTGTCCTCCTTCGTGCGGATGGGCGGCGCACAGACGTAGCGCGCGGCGGCGGAATAGTCGGGATCGTAGTATACGCTGTCGTCCAGCGCCAGATACTGCGGGCAGGTCTCCACATATACGGTTTGTCCGCGGCGGCGGGCGGCGGCGATCTCGTCGAGAGAGGCTTTGTTCGTCGTGTGGACGATGATGACCGGCGCGTCCGCTGCCTGCGCGATGCGCAGCAGCCGCCCGACAGCCTCGGCCTCCAGATAGTCGGGCCGTGCCATCGGGTGCGACGCCACATCTGCGCCGAGGCCGCTCTGCTTCAGCTCTTCGATGCGCGCGTCGATCACACCCGCGTTCTCACAGTGCACGCCCGCGATGCCGCCGCGGGCCTTCAGCGCCTTGAGTGCGCGGTAGACCGCGCCGTCGCCGATCATCATGGCGGGGTAGGTGAGGTACATCTTGAACGACGTGATGCCGGCAGCGAACATATCGTCCAGTTCGCGTTCAATGCTTTCGTTCCAATCGTCGATCGTCATGTGAAAGCCATAGTCGCAGTAGCATTTGCCGTCGGCCTTCTCGTGCCAGAGCTTGAGCCCGTAGCCGAGAGTTTCCCCCTTATTGGGGCAGGCAAAGTCGATCACACTTGTCGTGCCGCCGCGGATGGCGCTTTTGCTGCCGCTTTCAAAATCGTCCGCCGTTGTGGTGTTGCACACGTCAAGGTCGAAGTGCGTGTGCGCGTCGATAAAGCCGGGGAAGAGCAGGCAGCCCGTCACATCGACGACTTCGCTCTGTGAGGCGAGCGCGGGGGGGATGTGGCCGACCTTTTCGATTTTTTCATCGTCGATAAGCACATCGGCACGGCGGCAGCCGCGTCCGCTGACGACAAAGCCGCCCTTAAGCAGCGTTTTCATGTGAGATCACTCCTTATCTGAAAAAACATGGTTCCAAGTTAAAGCCAGCATAGCATAATTTCGATGAAAATTCCATACGTCGGAGACAAAAAGTGGAAATTGTCCAAAAGCGACAAGTTTTCTGAGGAAAATTCAGAATAATGCTGACTTGAGAAAAAATACACAGCACGATACAATAAGTTCATAATCCATTCTGGTGTACTCTGTCCGACGAGGTCCGCTGCGTACTGTGGTTGAGAGATGGAAGCGCAGGTGCGTACCGGCCGTGTTCGGAGCAGGGAGCCGAATGAAAAAATGAGGAGGAAAAACACTATGCGCAAGTTTTTATCCGTCCTGCTCGCACTGGCTATGGTATTTTCGCTTACCGTGACCAGCTTTGCGGCGGAGGAAACGACGGACACGGCCGCGGCCGCGACTGCCGAAACCACGACGGGCGATGTTACGGTGCTTTACAGTAACGATGTCCATACCTATGTGACCAAGGATATCAAATACTCTACGGTCGCAGCCTATAAGGACAGCCTGACAAACGTTCTGCTGGTTGATGCTGGCGACCATATTCAGGGCACCGCATACGGTTCCATGGATAAGGGCGCTACGATCATCAAGCTGATGGAGGCTGCCGGTTATGATCTGGCGACCATCGGCAACCACGAGTTTGACTATGGTATGGCCCGCGCGCTCGAGGTGATGACCAAGAGCAAGGTTCCCTATGTCTCCTGCAACTTCTACAATGAAAAGGACGGCACTGTCGGTGATTTGATCCTCGATGCGTACAAGGTCTTTGAGGTCGGCGGCATGAAGATCGCCTTCGTTGGCATCACCACGCCTGAATCCATCACCAAGTCCACGCCCGCTTACTTCCAGAACGAAAAGGGCGAGTACATCTACGGTATCGCTGGCGGCACGGACGGCAAGGCGCTCTACGAGGCCGTTCAGAAGGCTGTTGACGCGGCTGCCAAGGAAGCGGACTATGTTATCGCCCTCGGCCATCTTGGCGACGACCCTGCATCCGATCCTTGGAACTCCGAGGACGTGATCGCGAATGTCAGCGGTCTGAATGCCTTTATCGACGGTCACTCCCACAGCACCGTTGAGATGAAGGAAGTCAAGGACAAGGACGGCAAGACCGTCGTTCTGACCCAGACCGGTTCCTATTTTGCAGCGCTTGGTCAGATGACCATCACCAAGGACGGTAAGATCACCACCGAGCTCCTCAAGGCTGAGGATCTGGCCAGTGTTACCCCCGATGCCGATGTCAAGGCAATCGAGGACAAGTGGGTCGGCGAGGTCACCGATAAACTCAACGTCAAGATCGGTACCTTTGCGGACACCATGACCAACTATAAGGGTGAAAATCGTCTTGTGCGCAAGCAGGAGACCAACGTCGGTGACTTCTGCGCGGATGCGCTTTACTACCTCTTTGACAATATGGACATGGATGTGGACCTTGCTGTGATGAACGGCGGCGGTATCCGCAATAAGACCACCGAAGCCGGTGATGTGACCTACCTTACCTGCAAGGATATCCACACTTTCGGCAATGTTGCCTGCCTGATCACCGTTACCGGTCAGCAGGTGCTCGACGCGCTGGAATGGGGTGCCAAGGACGCGCCCAATGAGTGCGGCGGCTTTCTGCATGTTGCTGGCCTGAAGTACACTGTCCACACCGGCATCCCCTCCACCGTTCAGAAAGATGAAAAGGGCGTCTGGACCGGCAGTCCTACCGGCGCTTACCGCGTGACCGACGTTCAGGTCCTCAACAAAGAGACCGGCAAGTATGAACCGCTCAAGCTCGATGCCAAGTACAATATGGCTGGTTACAACTACACCCTGCGTGACCTTGGTGACGGCTTCAACATGTTTGACGGTGCCGTCAATGTGCTCGACTATGTTTCCGAAGACTATATGGTCCTCGCCAACTACGTTCAGTCCTTTAAGGACGGTAAGGTCACCGGCTATGCTGCTCCTCAGGGCCGCATCAACTATTTCAACCCCTTTACCGATGTCAAGACCGATGCTTGGTATTTTAACCAGCTGATCAGCCTCTATGAGAGTGGTATCATCAATGGCACCTCCGCCACCACCTATGCCCCCAACGACACCCTGACCTGGGGCGCCGCGCTCAAGCTCCTGCTTGTCAGCAACGGCGATCTCAAGGCTGAGGATGCCACCGGCGCCGACTGGCTGAAGAACACTCTCGCCAAGGCGGTCGAGCTGGGTCTTGTCGCCGCCGATCTCGACGGCACGAAGCCCATCTCCCGCCTGGAGTTCTGCCAGACCGCGGCCAAGCTCTACAAGCTGGCTGAGTCCAAGACCGAGAGCAAGTTCACCGACTGCACCGACGCTTACGTCATGGCGCTTGTCGACGCGAAGGTTATCGACGGTATGACCGAGACCACCTTCGAGCCTGCCGCGTCCCTGACCCGCGCGCAGATCGCCAAGATTCTCTATCAGCTGAACCTGATCGAGAAGTAAGGCGAAACGCAGGAACAACGAAAAGAGCGCTGCATACGCAGCGCTCTTTTTTCTGCTCACGATAGAGAAGGGGAGCCGGTGCGGTGCACCGGCTCCCGTTTTTTACCCTTTCTTACAGGTAGAGATAGCTGTACTTGTCGCGCACGGTGAGGATCAGAGCCTCCAGTTCGACCGGCAGATCGTTGTCGCAGGAACCAAGGTCGTACTCTTTGACCTCGCCCTCATAGCGCAGGCGGATGTTGTCCTCCTCCAGGAACAGCACGCCCTCGTTTTTGCTCTCGTCCATGTCCTCGCGGGTCTGGAAGAGGGTGAACTTGTCGTGGCAGGGCTCGCTGGCGTAGGGGCAGAACTGCGTGCAGTTGCCGCATTCGTTGCACATCTTGTCGACGTGAACGATCTCGTGCGAGCCGTCGGCCATCTTGATGACGACATTCGCGCGGTTCGGGCAGGAATCGACGCAGTTCTCGCACACGGTGGAGCACTGCAGGCAGCGCTCACCGTCGCAGACGCATTTGCTTGCCATGGAGAGCACGCCCTTCTTGCTCTGCGCGTCGAACTCGGTCACATCGGCCTCGGCGGGGATGTCGTAAACGTGCGGGTAGCCGACGACGATCTCGGCAAAGCGCGCGGCGTCGGCAATGCCCTCGACCACGGTGGCGGGGCCGCGGTGCGCGTCGCCCGCGCAGTAAACGCCGGGGACGTTCGTCTCGAACGCGGGACCCTTGCGCTCCATCTCGATGCCGTTCGCGGCCATGAGATCGGCGTCGACCTGCTCGCCCACGGCGGAGATGACCATGTCGCAGGGAATGGTGAACTGTTCGCCGGATTTGACGGGGCTGCGGCGGCCACTCTCGTCCGGCTCACCGAGGATCATCTTATCGCACAGGAGCTTGCCGCGGCTCTGCTTGACGGGCGCGGCCAGCTCGACGAATTCGACGCCCTCGTCGATGGCGAGCTGTAACTCGTGCTCGTCGGCGGGCATGAACCTCTTCGTGCGGCGATAGAGGATGGTCGCATGCGCGCCCATGCGCTTTGCAACGCGCGCGGCGTCCATGGCGGTGTTGCCCGCGCCGACGACGACGATGTTGCCGCTCAGGCAGGGCTTGACCTGCTTTTTCATCTTCTTCATCCACTCGATGACGCCCTGCACGTTGCCCTCAATGTCGAGCTTGCCGGGCTTCCATGCGCCGGTGGCCATTAAGATGTGCGTGTAGCCCATCTTCTTGAGCTCACCGACGGAGGGGGCGGGCTTGCCGAGCTTCACTTCGACGCCGTAGCGCTCCATGAGCGCGATGTCCTTGTCGATGGCCTCGTCGCTGATGCGGAAGGCGGGGATGACATAGCGCGGCACGCCGCCGAGCTTGCGCTCGCGCTCAAAGATCGTGGTAGGAACGCCCTCGCGGCCAAGGAAATACGCTGCGGCGATACCGGTCGGGCCGCCGCCGACGATGGCGACCTTCTTGTCGTCAACGGGCTCGGGCATGCGGAGCGACGCCATAAGCGCGCTGTAGCCCTTTTCCGCGGCAAGAAGCTTCGTCTCGCGGATGTGGACGGATTCCTCATAGAAGTTGCGCGAGCACTTG
>CAKTLD010000090.1 GCA_934572445.1 uncultured Oscillospiraceae bacterium | reverse complement strand
GGCATGAAGGTGATGTCCTTGCCCGCGAGCGAAATGCTGCCCTCGTCGGCATAAAAGCTGCCCGCGATGGCGTTGAACAGCGTCGACTTGCCCGCACCGTTCGAGCCGACGATGGTGACGAAGTCGCCCTCATCCAAGTGCAGCGAAAGGGAAGAGAGCGCCTTCTTTTCGTTCACGGTGCCGGGGTTAAAGGTCTTGGAGATATTTTTAACTTCCAGCATCTTACACGCCCTCCCTGTTTCCTGCCGCCAGCTTGCGCTTTTGGAACGCGGCCCATTTCCGGATGCTCGGCGCGGCGATGGCCAGCGCCACGATGATCGCCGTCAAGAGCTTGAGACATTCGACGGGCACGATCTTTGTGTAGAACACGACGGCATAAATGAAGCGGTATACGATCGAGCCGAGGATCACGGCGAGAACGCCCTTTCTGACCGTTCTGCGGCCAAGCAGCGTTTCGCCGATAATGAGGCAGGCGAGACCGATGACGACAATGCCCGTACCGGAATTGATGTCCACGGTCTTCTGATACTGGCCCACGATCGCGCCCGAGAGCGCCGTGAGCATGTTGGCAAGGCACAGCCCCACTGTGATGGTGAAGGCGGGGTTCAGGGACGAGGCGCGCACCATGTCGGGGTTATCGCCCGTGGCGCGGATGGAGAGGCCCAGCCGCGTGCCGAGGAACAGAAGCAGCAGCACGCCCGCGAGCACGGTGATCGCCGCCGCGAGCAGCAGCTCGTACCACTCGCCGCCGATACCGGTCTCGCGCAGCATCGTGAAGATCGTCTCGCCGCCGAGCAGGCTCTGGTTCGATTTCCAGCCCATCGCCATCAGGTTGACGGTGTAAAGGCCGGTGTTCGTCACGATACCGGCGAGGATCGACGGCACGCCGAGCTTCGTCTGCAGAAACGCGGTGACAAAGCCCGCGCAAGCGCCGGCGAGCATCGCGGCAAAGATGGCGAGGACAGGGTGGCCCGCCGCCGTCAGCGTGACGGATACGGCCGCGCCGAGGACGAAGCAGCCGTCGGTCGTCAGGTCTGCGATGTCGAGGATGCGATAGCTCAGAAAGAGCGCCATGGCGACAAGCGCGTACAGAAAGCCCAGCTCAAGGGCGGTCTGCGTGATGATGAGCATGGGGAAATTCTCCTTTCAGGCCAATTCCCCCGACGAAAAAGTCGGGGGAAAGGCAGTTCATTTGCGGGAAAGTGATGTTTCTTAGTCCTTGGTGGTCGTGACCTCGACGACGGTGCCCATGCTGTCGAAGCAGGAGTACTCGGCCTGCTTGCCGATCATCGCGGCGGTGTCGGTGTTGACGGTGATGATGCCGCCGTCCATCAGGTAGTAGTCCTCCATGCCGTCCATACCGTCGGTGATGGCGGAGTAGGCGAGATCGGCGGTCTTGGTACCGAGGTCGGTGTAGTTCACGCCGCAGGTGGCGTAAGCGCCGTTGCGGACGAAGGAGTCAGCGCCGGTGTAGTGGGGAATGCCGTTCTTGGCGAGGTCTTCATAGATGGCGAGCTCGGCGGCCATGATGACGTTGTCGGTCGGGGTGAAGACGGCGTCCACACCGTCGGCGATCAGCGCGGAAGCGGCGGCGACGACCTCGTCGTTCGTGTTGGCGGTCTGCTCAACGTAAGGGATGCCCTTGTCGTCCAGATAGGCCTTGGCGTCAGCGATGGGCTTGGTGGAGTTGGGCTCGGAGAGGGAGTAGAGCAGGCCGACCTTGGCGACGTCCGGGTTCTGGGCAAACATCATGTCCATGATGAAGTCGGTGTTCAGCGCGTCGCTCGTGCCGGTCACATAGTCGATGCCGGTGAGCTTTGCAGCTTCGGGATCGGAGATGGCGGCATAGACCACGGGGGTCTTCGTGTCCTCGGCAGAAAGGGCGGCGATCTGCGCGGCGGTGGTGGCGATGGGGATGATGGCGTCCACCTGATCGGCGATGGCCTGGTCGGACAACTGCTTTAAGATCGTCTGATCGTTTTGGCCCGAGGTGACCTCATACTCGATGGTCACGCTGTTCTGCGCGGCGATCTCGTCCAGACGCGCGGTGATGGCGTTCGCGATCTCATCGAGCGAGGCGTGGTCAAGCTGCTTGATGACGGCGACCTTATAGGTCTTGGTATCCGCTTCGCCGCCCTGCTGGGCGTCGCCGCTGTCGTCGCTTTTGCTGCCGCACGCGGCCAGGGAGAGCGTCATCGCACCGGCGAGGACGAGGGTCAGGAGCTTCTTCATCGTGTTGTTTTTCATTTTTGTTTCCTCCAAATATAAGTTTGATTCTTGGGCGGCAGATGAGGTCCTGGTTTGCCGGAACAGGAGGAATATAAAGAAAAAAGACCTTCATCCCATACACATGGGACAAAAGTCATCAAACTTCTGCGATACCACCCAAATTGACGTTTTTGAAAACGCCCGCTCGCTTACGCGCACCACCATACGCGCCCCGATGGATAACGGGTGGGATACCCGTCGGTCCCTACTTGGCTTTCGCCGTTCGGTCCGCCCTCCGGAGTCCATTCACCAGCCGTCCGCCGCCCCGATCACACCACCCGGGACTCTCTTTGTGCTTGCCTGCGCTGGTTACTTCTCTCCGTCATAGGTTTGAAGCTCTTCACTTGTTGGTTTGCATTATACGCACCCATGCCCCGTTTGTCAAGCACGCCGTGCGAAAAATGCGGAATTTTATCCGCAAAAAATTTGTGGAAAATGCACACTCCGGAAGGCGGGAGCTGCGGCGGCTCCCGTTACGGTTCATTCCAGCAGAAAGCGCGCGATGTTTTCGATCGCGGCGGCCGCCTTTTTGATGGGAAACATCTGGAATACATGCCACATCCCCTCGCTGACCTCGAAGCGGCAGGGAACGCCCGCGCGCTGCATCGCCTGATAGAGCGCTTCGGAATCCGAATACAGGATCTCGTGGTCACCGACCTGGATGAGCGTGGGCGGGAAGCCGGTGAGATCGGCGAACAACGGGGAAAGGTCGGGGGAATGATAGTCCCGCCCTGCGGCGTAGGCTGTGCGCACGGCCTCGATGTATTCGCAGGTGAGCATCGGATCAATGTCCGCGCGCTCTGTGTACGATGCGCCGGACATCGTCATGTCCGTCCACGGCGACATCAGGATCAGCGCGCCGGGGAGCTTACGGCCCGCTGCCTTGAGGCGGCCGCAGAGTACGAGCGCGAGGTTGCCGCCTGCGCTGTCACCCGCGAGGACGATATCGCGCGCGCCGTAGCCCAGCAGCATCAGATAGTCCCACGCGCGCAGCGCGTCCTCAACGGCGGCAGGGTAGGGGAACTCGGGCGCGAGGCGGTATTCAAAGCTCAGCACGTCGTAGCCCGTCGCGTGCGCGAGCTTGGACGACAGCACGCGCGAATAGCCGAGGTTGCCGCTCGTGTAGCCGCCGCCGTGGCAGTATAAAATGGCGTGGCGGCTGCCGTGGGGGGCTTTGAGCCGCGTCCATGCCGCGTTCATGCCCGAGAGCAGGAATTCTTCATGATCCATGCCCGCCATCGGCGCGGTCAGCCTGCCGAGCACCTCCTGACTGCGGCGCTGGCGCTCGAGCTCCTCTTCGGTCATGCTCTCGGGCGCGCCCGCGCTGTGCAGCGCCTTGAGCGCACGCATCAGCGGATCGAGACGGGGGCTCTCTGCCTCATCCTTTTTCTTTTTCAGCAGAATGGGAAGCTTTGTTTCCATAGCGGCTCCTTAAAAGTGTTTTGTCGATCATATCATGTTTGCGCAAAAAAGAAAAGAAAAAGCTGTGATCTTCCTTGTAGCATCCCCCGCTTTGTGCTACAATAAATAACCTGTATGAAATTGGAAACGCGGGGGGAGGGGATGCGCGATGGCAAAGCCCGACAGCAAATGGTATAAGCTCGATTCCGCGGGCATCCTCTACTCCGCGCTGCAAAAGGAGGAATACTCCGCCATCTACCGCTTTTCCGCCCTGATGGAGAAGGACGTCGACCCCGCGGCGCTTCAGCGTGCCATCGACCGCTGCATGCCGCGCTTTCCGACCTTTGCCGTGCGTATCCGCCAGGGGGCGTTCTGGTACTATCTCGAGCCGAACACCGCGCCGGGGCCATTTTTGAAAGAGGATGTGTCCGACCCCTGCCAGCCCGTCCGCTTCAAGGAGGACAACGGCTGGCTCGTGCGCTTTTACTATTACCGAAACCGCATCTCGATCGAGGTCTTCCACGCCCTTTCCGACGGCGGTGGGGCCATCGTCTTTTTCCGCACGCTGTTGGCCGAATACCTGCGCCAGACCGGCGTTGATATCCCCTCTGGGAACGGTGTGCTCGATTTGAACGAGCCGCCGCGCGAGGAGGAATTGGAGGACGCCTACGCCCGCTACGCGGGCTGCCATGCGCTGGGCCTCCACCGCCAGCCGACGGCGTATCAGAATACCGGCACGAGCGAGCCGTTCTACACCTTCCATGTGACGATGGGCTTCGTGCCGCTTGCCCGCCTGCGCGAGGAATCGAAAAAGTACGGCGCGTCGATCACCGAATACCTCTCCGCCGTGCTGATCTACGTCATTTTGGAGAAGCAGAAGCGCGAAAAGCCCTACCGCCTGCGCCCTGTGGCGCTGGCGGTGCCCATCAACCTGCGCGGCTTTTTTCCCAGCGAGACGCTGCGCAACTTCATCACCACCGTCCGTCCGTATATTGACCCCGCCCTCGGTGACTACACGTTCCCCGAAATCGTCTCGCAGGTGCGGCATTTTATGAAGCTGCACATCAACCGGCAGGAGCTGCAGGCGGCGTTCACGGGCAACGTCCGCTTTACGGAGAACTTCTTCCTGCGGCTTATTCCGGTCGTTTTCAAAAATCCCGTCATGGCGCTCAACTATCGCCTGCACGGCGTGCGGCCGTATTCCTGCACCTATACCAATCCCGGCGCGTTCACCGTGCCGCCTGAGATGGCGGCGCACATCCGCGGGGCGGAGGTCATTCTGGGGCAGGCGACGGTGCCGCGCTGCCACTGCGCGTCTATCAGCTACGGCGACACGATGGAGATCACCTTTGCCGGCACGCAGGCGGAGACGGACACCGAGCGCGACTTTTTCCGCTTCCTCGTGCGCGCGGGAATCCCCGTGCGTATTGAGAGCAACCGCTGAGGCGGCACGAAAGAAGGTATTTTATGTCATACTGCGTCAAATGCGGCGTGGAGCTGGACGCGGGCACGGAGCGCTGCCCGCTCTGCGGCACGCCCGCGTGGAAGCCCGACCCCGACGCGCCCAGCTACTTTCCCACCAAGCCCGCCGAGGTGCCGCCCGCCTCGCGCAGGGCCGCCGCGGCGCTGCTGACGGCGATGCTCGCGTCCGTGTCGCTCTGCTGCGGCGTGCTGAACCTGCTGCTGCCCACCGAGCGGCCGTGGTCGCTCTACATCGTCGGCGCGGCGGTGATGCTGTGGATCTGGTTCGTGCTGCCGATGTTCGCGCGGCACATCCCCATCTTCTTCCGCCTGACGGCGGACGTCGCCGCCGTGGGCGTTTACGTCTTCCTCATTTCCATCGACTTAAACGGCGGCGCGTGGTTCCGCGGTCTGGCGCTGCCCATCCTCGGCTGGGCGTGCGTGCTGGTGTTTTTACTGAGCTTTCTGCTGCGCGGGGGACGGCGCTCACGCCTGTCCGCCGCCGCCATGTGCATCGGCACGGCGGGTCTGCTGGCGCTGGGGATCGAGTTCTGCATCGAGCGCTTTTTCCGTGAGGCGTGGCAGCCGACATGGTCGCTCGTGGTGCTCGTCATCTGCGTCGGGCTCATCATCCCGCTGCGCATCGTGCGCCGCGTCCCGTCGCTGCGCGAGGAGGCGCGCCGCCGCTTCAATATGTAAATGTAAAAAAGAGAAGTCCGGAAGGACTTCTCTTTTTTCTTTGTCCGGTCAGTCGCCCACGCCGGGGTTCAGCACCTTGCCGACGTTCCACAGGTGCGCGACCTGCTGCGCCGCCGCCAGCCGCTCGGCGGGGGTCTCATAGCTTGCGTGTGCGGTCTGCGCGCCGCAGTCCACGCAGGTGACGTATACGCACCAGCCCTGCTCGTCCTCTATCGTGCCCACGCCGCGGCAGTAGGGGCAGTCCTGCAATTCGATCTCATAGATGGCATCCATGCCTGCATCTTCCTTTCTCTGGCCGGCGGAACGCGCCGCCGCTGTGTCCGGCGATAGTATAGCAGACACATCGGGGCTTTGCAAGCGGGAAGCGCGTTCCCGGCCGCGCACTTTGCACAAACTTTGCCCCGTGCGCGGAATTTGCGATCCTGTGATTGCTTTCTGGCGGTGGATGCACTATACTATATTTACAAATAAAATTAGCGGAGGTACGGTATATGAAAAGGAGACTGCTCGACGCGCTGACGGCGCTCTGCCTGTGCCTGACGTTGCTGCCCACGGCGGCGCTGGCGCAGGATGGGCCTGAATGGCCAAACGCTGACGGGCAGCGGCAGCGATTCTGTCATCAAGATTGAAAATGGCGGCAGCCTGACGCTGGCGGACAGCGGCAGCGGAGGGAAGATTACCCGTTCCAATCCGATGACAGACGATGGCGACGGCACGTTTAAAGGGGCAGTGACCAACAAGGAACACGGAGTAATCAGCGGCGGCACGTTCACCGGGCCGGTGACCAACAACGAAGGCGGCAAGATCACGGGCGGTGATTTTGCGGGTGAGATCACCGGCAGCGGTGATGTGAGCTTTAGTGATAGCACATCCCTTTATACTGTAAAGTTTACAGTCGATGGAGCAGATTGCGACAAAAGGTGTGTTACGAGTACAAATATTAAAATCTCCAAGCCCAGCGATCCTTCCACCAAGGAGGGATATACCTTTGCCCAATGGGCGATGAAAGACGGCAAAGAGTGGAATTTCGACAAGAGTATTGCGGATAATGTCGGTCCCACAGTCCCTACTGAGATTGCTCTGATGGCGAAGCGGACGATCAATCAGTGTACCGTGACCTTTGACACCAACGGCGGCAGTGCCGTGGACCCGCAGACCGTGGACTACGACGAAAAGGTGACAGAGCCCGCCGCCCCCACCAAGACTGGCTATACCTTCGCGGGCTGGTACAACGGCGATAAGAAATGAAGCTTTGCCGAGGATAGAGTGACGGATAACCTGACCCTGACGGCGCAGTGGGAGAGAATCCACACCTCCGCCCCCTCCGCGCCGCGCTATGACGTCGCGGTCTCTGACGGCGCGCACGGCTCCGTCACCGCCAGCCCCGCTCGTGCGGCCGCAGGCGCGACCGTGACGCTGACGGTCACACCAACGGGCTGCACGCTCGAAACGCTGACGGTCACGGATCAAAACGGCAATGCGCTCGACCTCACCGATCAGGGGAACGGCAAGTACGCCTTCCGTATGCCGTCCGGCCCCGTGACGGTCACGGCCACATTTATGGACGATAATACCATGCTCAACTTCTTTGTCGATGTCCCCGCGGGCGCGTGGATGTTCCTCCTGCCGTTCACTGATGTACCCGAGTGGGCGTATGAATCGGTGGCGTGGTGCTGCATGAACGGCGTGACCGAGGGCGTGAGCGAGACGGCGTTTGCGCCGGACGGTTCCTGCACCCGCGCGCAGGCCGCGGCCATGCTCTATCGCATGATGACGCAGGAATAAAAAAGCGGAAAGCGGCGGAGAGATCTCCGCCACTTTTTTCCTTGCGCTTCGGGCGCGGGAGGTGTATCATGGAAAAAACGGGACAGGGAGGACGATTGATGAAGTATCTGCTGGTCGGCGTGACGGTCTGGATCATCACCTATCTGATCATCCGCCATACGCACCGCCGCTGAGTGCGAAAAAGCGAAAAAACCTCGCAGGCAATAGTTGACAAACGGCGGTTGGGTATGGTATGATGATACTCGCGTTTGAGGGAAAGACGCGGACTCACGACACGGAGAGATGGCCGAGCGGTTGAAGGCACCGGTCTTGAAAACCGGCGATGCGAAAGCATCCGTGGGTTCGAATCCCACTCTCTCCGCCAATTAAATGTTTCCATCGACCTGCGGAAGTACCCAAGAGGCCGAAGGGGCTCCCCTGCTAAGGGAGTAGGGTGTGTAAAAAGCGCCGCGGAGGTTCAAATCCTCTCTTCCGCGCC
>CAKTLD010000089.1 GCA_934572445.1 uncultured Oscillospiraceae bacterium | reverse complement strand
GTGGACGAGCAGGCGATGATCTTCGCGCCCGCCTCCCCCGCCTTGGCGACCGCCATGGCAGACGCGCGGTCCTTTAAGGACGCCGTCGGGTTCTGACCGTCATCCTTGACCCAGAGCTTTTTGAGGCCGAGCTGCTTGGCAAGGCGCGGCTCTTCATAGAGCGGGCTCCAGCCCACGCGCAGCGGCGTGTCGGGCGTGGTCTCCTCGACCGGCAGCAGCTCGCGGTAGCGCCACATCGTGTTCGGGCGGGATTTGAGCTTTTCCTTCGTCAGATTCTTTTTGATGTAGTCGTAGTCATAGATGATGTCAAGGATACCGCCGCACGCGCAGTTCGTGAGGTTCGGCACCGCCTCGTATTCCTTCCCGCACTTGACGCAGCGGGCGCATTTGACGTTTTTTAACATTAAAAACAACTCCTTATTGTCCGCGCGCTGCGCGGAGGGTTTTTGCAGCGTGAAAGCGCTGCTGCTTTTTGTCCCCCCTATTCGCAGGGGGACGCGAGACAAAGGGGGTATTCTCTTTCCAAAGAGAATACCCCCTTTGGAACCCCCAGAGAAAGGCAAGGGGTCTTACCCCTTGACCCCGCACATTGGCAGTTTTTATCTTGAAGAGCTGCACACGCTGCGCAATCAGGTGCAGTGTACATGGCTTCGCCATGAACCCCTGCGTTTCGTGACAACTCTCAACCGCGCCTTACTATCGTGAGGCGCGAGTGACGTTTGCTTGGCGGCAGACTGCTTGCCGAATGCGGCATTGCTGCGCTCGCCGCATTGATAAGACTGGCGGTAAACGGAAATTACTGCGAACTTCTACAAGATGGGCAGAGCGGCAGCGGATGATAGGAGCAGAGGCAAGTCGTATAGCAATGCTAACGCGGCTTCGCCGTGCGCAGGCAGTTGCATTCCGGAGGCCAAAGGCCCCTTCAAGCCTGAAACTGCCAATCTAAACGCCTTTCTTTTGGACGGGCGACACCCGTTTTCTTTCTCGGGAAAGAAAATGGGGGTCGCATTCGTGCAGCGCCGTCGGCGCTGCTTTACCTCCGCGCCCGCAGGGCGCGCCCCCCCTTTGGGGGTATAAAAAGGGGGCATCTCTTCGAGATACCCCCTTTTGTTCATTCAGAAGCAGGGAGATCGCTCCCGTGCGATATCTTAGAGCGCCTTGAGCAGGCCGGTGGCCTCGTTGAACTCGTTGATGAGCTCGTCGAGCTCGGCAGCCTGCGCGTGGACGGCATCCCAGGTGCCCTTGGTGTCGTACCAGAGGGCGTTGAGGTCCTTGACATCGCGCGCCTGCTGCTCGACCCAGGTGTAATACTTGAGGTTGTGGATACGCTTACGGTCATTGTAGGTCAGTTCGAGCATATTGTCGGTCTTGAGGCCGAGCATGTGCAGGTTGTGGTCGAGACGGGCCTCGGCCTCGTTGTAAGCGCCGTGCATCTCGTTGAGTTCCTCAATGCGGCTGCCGTACATGACAGCGGAGTCGGTCAGAACGGTGCAGACAACGTCGTCCTCGGTCAGCTCATAGTACTTGGCCATCTTGATGCAGCACAGCACGTTCGCGATGCCGGAGATGCCGAGCCAGGTGAGCTTTTCGATCAGCTCGTCGGAGAGCTTGAGCTCTTCCTTGAGGTACTTCTGGCCTTCCTTGGTGTTGAACAGGCGCAGCAGACGCTGGCTGTCCTCATCGTCAATGGCGATGGCCATGTCGGTGTTCTTCACGTTGTGGATCCAGGGAATGTGCTTGTCGCCGATGCCCTCGATGCGGTGGCCACCGAAGCCGTTATTCAGGATCGTCGGGCACTGCAGCGCTTCGCCCACGCCGAGCTTCAGGCCCGGATAGCGCTCCTTGAGAAGATCACCCGCGCTCATCGTGCCGGCGGAACCGGAGGTGAAGCACGCGCCCGCGAGACGCTGGCCGGGCTTCTTCACAGCCTCGAAGAGGTCGGCAAGAGCATAGCCCGTGACGTTGTAGTGCCACAGGGGATTGCCCATCTCTTCAAACTGGTTGAAGATCATCATGCTGGGATCCTGCTTGAGCTCCCAGGTCTTGTCGAAGATCTCCTTGACATTGGACTCGCAGCCCGGGGTGGCAATGACCTGACCGGCGATCTTGCTCAGCCAGTCAAAACGCTCCTTGCTCATCTCGGCGGGGAGAATGGCGACGGAGTCGACAGCGAGCAGCTTGGAATTGAACGCGCCGCCGCGGCAGTAGTTACCGGTGGAGGGCCACACGGCGTGGTGATAGTTGGCATCGAACTGGCCGGTCACCAGACGCGGGGCGAGGCAGCCGAAGGACGCGCCGACCTTGTGGCAGCCGGTGGGGAACCACTTGCCCGCCATGGCGAGGATACGGCACTTGACGCCGGAGAGCTCAGAGGGGATCTCGACGTAGTTGGGGACCGCCTGATAGAGGCCGCCGGTCTCCTTGGCCTCGTTCTTCCAGGTGATGCGGAAGAGGTTGAGGGGGTTGACATCCCAGAGACCAACGGTCTTGAGCTTTTCCTGGATCTTCTCGGGGATGGTCTCAGGATGCTGCATCTGCGCGATGGTCGGGATGATGACGTTGTTTTCCTTGGCCTTCTCAATGTTGTGCTGCAGGCCGGTCTTGTTGATGGTCAAATCGATCTTGCCCATGGTTTACTTCTCCTCCTGTTGTTTGTCAATATAAGAATATAGTGTGTATTTGGATATGCCGAAATATTTGGCGATCTTATCGCCCGACTTGGTGACGAGGAATGCTCCGTTCTGACTGAGAAAGCCGATGGCGCGCATCTTGTCCTCCTTGTTCATCAGCGCGACCGGCTTGCCGACAAGCGCGACGGACTGCGCGATGAGCTCGTCGAGCAGATCATTGACATTGACGATCCGTTCCGGTTCGCTCTGGGAATGATCCTGCGTGTCGATCAGCTCGTGCACGGCCCCCTCCACCATTAAAAGCGAGGAAATATCGTAGTTGACACCGAGGATCGCCGCGACCTTGCCGCCGCGACCGCGGATGTACATGGTGGAGGATTTGAGGATCTTGCCGTCCGGCGTTTTCGTCAGGTAACTGAGATGATCGTTGGGCTGCGCGTCGGCCTGACGCACCTGCTCAAGCACGACATGGGATGCGCCGTCGCCCACCTTCCGTCCGGTGACGTGACCGTTTTCGATGGCAACGATGGAATGTTCCGGATGCTTGGCGCCGACATCATGAATCACGACCTCACATCTGCTGCCGAAGGTCGCGGCAATGCCCTTTGCCACCTGCTCCAGAGCTTTCAGCATAGCGGCTTCTATAGTCTATCCCCTCCTCTTCTCCTGATATCTCGTATCCATCATACCATAAATCAAAAAGATTGCAATGATTTTTTCAAAAAAATATTTAGCTTTTCAAATTTTTTGTTTGACTTCTACAGTTCTTATGCTATGATAGGGGCAGTGAAACAGATTCTTTATGTTCATGATCAAAAAAATCAACAACAATACATCATCTTTTACGGAGGTCTATCATGGATTTTGAAGCAATCAAAAAGGCAGCACAGGCCTATGGCCCCGACATGACCCGCTTCCTGCGCGACATGATCGCCATCCCCAGCGAGAGCTGCGAGGAAAAGGGCGTTGTCATGCGCATCAAGGCAGAGCTCGAGAAGCTCGGCTATGACAAGGTCGAGATCGACCAGCTCGGCAATGTCATCGGCTGGATGGGTGAGGGCGACAAAATCATCGCCATCGACTCCCACATCGACACCGTCGGCATCGGCAACCGCGAAAACTGGACCAACGATCCCTACGAAGGCTACGAGGACGAAAAGGTCATTTACGGCCGCGGCGGCTCCGATCAGGAGGGCGGCATGGCCGCCGCCGCTTACGGCACGAAGATCATGAAGGACCTCGGCCTCATCCCTGAGGGCTACAAGATCATGGTCGTCGGCTCCGTGCAGGAGGAGGACTGCGACGGTATGTGCTGGCAGTCCATCGTCAACGAATATTTCAACGGTCCCGAGGACGCGCGCAGCAAGATCGAGTTCGTCATCTCCACCGAGCCGACCGACGGCGGCATCTACCGCGGCCACCGCGGCCGCATGGAGATCCGCGTCGACATGCACGGCGTCTCCTGCCACGGCTCCGCCCCCGAGCGCGGCGACAACGCCATCCACAAGATGGCGGAAGTCCTGCTGAACGTGCGCGACCTGAACGAGAACGACGCGGGCGACGACAAGGAGATCAAGGGTCTTGTCAAGATGCTCGATCCGAAGTATAATCCTGAGCACTGGGAGGATGCCCGTTTCCTCGGCCGCGGCACCTGCACCACCAGCCAGATCTTCTACACCTCCCCCTCCCGCTGCGCCGTCGCGGACAGCTGCGCCATCTCCATCGACCGCCGCATGACCGCGGGCGAGACCTATCAGTCCTGCCTCAAGGAGATCGAAGACCTGCCCGCATGCAAAAAGTACGCCAAGGATGTCAAGGTCAGCATGTACATGTACGACCGTCCGGCGTGGACCGGCCACGTCTACGAGACCGAGTGCTTCTTCCCCACCTGGATCAACAAGGAGTCCGCTCCCCACGTTCAGGCGCTCGTTGACGCGCATCACGCTCTCTGGGGCACCGAGCGCATCGGTGCCGATGAAAAGGCCATGTCCACCCGCACCGGCCGTCCGCTGACCGACAAGTGGACCTTCTCCACCAACGGCGTGTCCATCCAGGGCCGCTACGGCATCCCCTGCGTCGGCTTCGGTCCGGGCGCCGAGTCTCAGGCCCACGCGCCCAACGAGATCACCTGGAAGCAGGATCTCGTCACCTGCGCGGCGCTGTACGCGGCTGTCCCCGGTCTCTACAAGCCCGGCGATAAGAACGAATCCGCTACGAGCTTCCGTCAGGAATTAACGGGCAACGACATCAAATAATAACTGCTTCAAAAACGCGCTCACGCGTTTTTGAGAGGGCTCTGCAGCGTGCGGTGCTCACCGCGCCGCGCATTGCAAAGTGTTCCTGCGGACGCGCATGCCGTCCTCCGGAACGGATCAAGATCATTTGCGCCGTGCGCGGCGCAAATATTTCAAACGTTTTTTACCATACTACAAGATAAAGGAGAAAATCACCCATGAGCAAGACTGTTGAACTGGCGCGTCATCTCGAGACCCTGCACATCAACAACATGTACAAGAACGATTTCTATTGGACCTGGGACAAGACCGACGAAGAGATCGACGCCGTTTTCACCGTGGCCGACGCCCTGCGCGACCTGCGCGAACGCAACAAGAACACCAAGATCTTCAACTCCGGCCTCGGTATCTCCATCTTCCGCGACAACTCCACCCGTACCCGCTTCTCCTTCGCCTCCGCCTGCAATCTGCTCGGCCTTGAAGAGCAGGTGCTTGACGAGAAGGTGAGCCAGATCGCCCACGGCGAGACCGTGCGCGAGACCGCCAACATGGTCTCCTTCATGGCCGACGTCATCGGCATCCGCGACGATATGTTCATCGGCGAGGGCCACAAGTATCAGAAGACCTTTATCGACGCGCTTGAAGAGGGCTACCGCGACGGTATCCTTGAGCAGCGCCCGACGCTCGTGAACCTCCAGTGCGATGTGGATCATCCCACCCAGTGCATGGCTGATATGCTCCACATCATCCACTACTTCGGCGGTGTGGAGAACCTCAAGGGCAAGAAGGTCGCCATGACCTGGGCCTATTCCCCGAGCTACGGCAAGCCTCTGTCCGTCCCCCAGGGCGTCATCGGTCTCTTCACCCGCTTCGGCATGGACGTCACGCTCGCTCATCCCGAGGGCTATGAGGTCATGCCCGAGGTCGAGGAGATCGCCAAGAAGAACGCAGCGGCCACCGGCGGCAGCTTCAAGAAGTGCAACGACATGAAGGAAGCCTTCAAGGATGCCGACATCGTTTACCCGAAGTCCTGGGCTCCGTTCAAGGCCATGGAAGAGCGCACCAAGCTTTATCAGCAGGGCGACAAGGCCGGCATCGACGCGCTGGAGAAGAAGCTCCTCGCCCAGAACGCCGAGCATAAGGATTGGGCCTGCACCGAAGAAATGATGAAGCTCACCAAGGACGGCAAGGCGCTCTACCTGCACTGCCTGCCCGCCGACATCTCCGGTCTGTCCTGCCCCGAGGGCGAGGTCGACAACAGCGTGTTCGACCGCTATATCGTGCCCCTGTACAAGCAGGCATCCTACAAGCCTTACATCATCGCCGCGATGATCTTCCTGGCTCAGGTCAAGGATCCCGTCCGCGCGCTGATGGAGATGGATAAGTCCGATGCCGAGCGCAAGATGTTCTAAGTCCACACCGTTCCCCATGTAATTACAAAAAAAGCGGCTCTGCCGCTTTTTTTGGCAATGAGAGAAATTCCAAACCATCATACTTTTAAGGAGAGATAGTCATCATGAGCAAGAGAATCGTCATCGCCCTGGGCGGCAACGCGCTGGGCAACACCCCCTACGAGCAACTCGCCCTCGTCACCGAGACCGCAAAGCCCATCGTCGACCTCATCGCGCAGGGCAACGAGGTCATCATCGCCCACGGCAACGGCCCGCAGGTCGGCATGATCAACCTCGGCATGGCCACCGCCGCCGAGGCCAAGGCCATCAAGTCCGATATGCCCTTCCCCGAGTGCGGCGCGATGAGCCAGGGCTATATCGGCTATCATCTGCAGAACGCCATCGGCAACGAGCTCGCCTCCCGCGGCATGAACAAGGACGTCGCGACCGTCGTGACACAGGTCCTCGTTGACGAGGCCGACCCCGCCTTCCAGCATCCCACCAAGCCCGTCGGCGCGTTCTACGACAAGGAGACCGCCGACCGCATTGCTGCCGAGAAGGGCTATACCATGGTCGAGGATGCCGGCCGCGGCTACCGCCAGGTCGTTCCCTCCCCCAAGCCGATCGACGTTATTGAAAAGAACACCGTCAAGGCGCTCGTTGACAACGGCACCGTTGTCATCACCGTCGGCGGCGGCGGTATCCCCGTTGTGCGCCGTGACGGTAAGCTCTACGGCACGCCCGCCGTCATCGACAAAGACTTTGCCTCCGCCAAGCTCGCCGAGCTCCTTGATGCGGATATGCTTGTCATTCTGACGGCCGTTGAGAAGGTCGCCATCAACTTCGGCAAGCCCGACCAGAAGGGTCTCGATACCCTGACGCCGGACGAGGCGCGCAAGTATATCGACGAGAAGCAGTTCGCCCCCGGCTCCATGCTGCCGAAGGTCCAGGCCGCTATGTCGTTCGCAGAAAGCAAGCCCGGCCGCACTGCGCTCATCACCCTGCTTGAAAAGGCCGCCGAGGGTATCGAGGGCAAGACCGGCACCCGTGTGCAGATGTAAGACCGGCACGCTGGAAAGCGCCAAACATTCCGTACAAGATAAACAAAAGGTTTGCCTGCGTGGGCAAACCTTTTGTTTGCTTTCCTGACGATTTTTTTGAATTTTCTCCAAAATGCTTAAAATTCTTTTAGATTTTTGGTAAAATTTTCGATTCATTTTTGATTTTGCCCCGTTGCGTTTTGCCGGAAAATTCTGTATGATATTGGTCAAAGGTATTGTCCCGCAAGGGCGTACCAACTTTTAAGGAGGATTTACCACATGAAGAAGCTTCTTGCGATCCTGCTGTCCGTCATCATGGTCCTGTCCCTCGTCGCCTGCGGCGATAAGGCTCAGGATGAGACCCCCACCAATGACGACCAGCAGCAGAACACCGAGACCGAGGCCAAGAACATCAAGGTCGGCCTGATCTGCATCGGTGACGAGAACGACCAGGGTTACACCTACAACTTTATCCGCGGCAAGGAAGCCGCCACGGAAGAGCTTGCCGCCAAGGGCATCAACGTCGAATGGGTCGTCAAGTACAACATCGGCGAAGATTCCACCTGCGAAGACGCCAACATCGAGCTGGCCGAGGAAGGCTGCGAGATCATCTTCAACAACTCCTACGGCTTCGAGCCCTTCATGCTCAAGGTCGCTCCCGACTATCCCGAGATCCAGTTCGTCGGCTGCACCAACCAGGGCTCCTGGGGCGATGATCTGACCAACACCCATAACGCTTTCGCCAACATCTATGAGGGCCGTTACCTCGCCGGTGTTGCCGCCGGTATGAAGCTCCAGCAGCTCATCGACGAAGGCACCATCAAGCCCGA
>CAKTLD010000088.1 GCA_934572445.1 uncultured Oscillospiraceae bacterium | reverse complement strand
CCTTTGGCATAGAAAACACCCCATTTCTTAGTACAAGTATTTTATCATACTCGTCTAACAAATGGGGTGCGGTTCAGAGGGATTCCGCGCCGGTGTCTTTTATTCAGAAAGGTAGTACAGCTCGCAGTGCCCGCGTACGTCCAATTCCTGGAAGTAGCGTTCCTCCAGCGGGATCCAGCGCTCGGCAAAGCGCTGCGCGCCCTCCGCGCCGTTGCGCACACGGAGACGCCGCAGCTGCTCATCGGGCGAGATGTCGAGAAAGACCGTCAGGTCATAATGCTCCCGCAGCGCAGGGTGGCAGGAGTATGAGCCTTCGATGAGATACAGCGCTGCCGGAGCCACAGGAACGGGTGCGGCGAGCGAGAGCGTATGGCAGTCGAAGGGGCGGTAGGAAAAGGGTTTGCCCGCACGCAGAGGGAGCAGTACCTCGGCAAGAAAGCGCTCACGGTCTACATTTCCGCCCGGCTCGGCAAAGCGCTCCGGTGTCCGCTGCTCGGGACGGAGAAAAAAATGGTCCATCGGGATCACGGCGCAGCCTGAGCGATGCGCCAGCTCACGCGCCAGAGTGCTCTTGCCCGCGGCGCAGCGGCCGTCGATCGCGGCGAGAAAAGGGCCCTGCCCGCCCTGCCGCCGCGCGATCTCGGCGAGCAGGGCCTTGGCGATGTCGATGCTCTGCATGGGTAATTACAGCCCCATTTCGCGCTTGACCTCGCCGAAGCACCGGACGGCGAAGTCGAGGTCATCTTTCGTGTGGCCGGCGGAGATCTGCGTGCGCACGCGGTCGCGCCCCTTGGGCACGACGGGGTAGCAGAAGCCGACGACATACACGCCTTTTTCAAGCATCCTGCGCGCGAACTCGTTTGCAACCTTCGGGTCGTAGAGCATGACGGGTACGATCGGGTGTTCGCCGGGCAGCAGGTCGAAGCCGAGTTTTTCCATCTCCGCGCGGAAGTAGCGTGCGTTTTCATGCACTCTGTCGCGCAGCGCGGTGGACTCGGTCAGCATGTCGATCGTCTCAATTGTCGCGGCGCAGATGGCGGGAGCGAGAGAGTTGGAGAAGAGATATGGACGGCTGCGCTGACGAAGCAGATCTACGATCTCGTGCCTTGCGGCGGTGTAGCCGCCGGAGGCGCCGCCCATGGCCTTGCCGAAGGTGCCGGTCAGGATGTCAATGCGGCCCATCACGCCGCAGTATTCCGGCGTGCCGCGGCCGTGTTCGCCCATAAAGCCGACGGCGTGACTGTCGTCCACCATCACGAGCGCGTCGAACTCGTCGGCCAGATCGCAGATGCCCTTGAGGTTGGCGATATAGCCGTCCATGGAAAATACGCCGTCAGTGGCGATGATGATTTTTTTGCAGCCAGCCTCGCGCGCGCTCGTGAGCTGGACGCGCAGGTCGTCCATGTCGCTGTTTTTATAGCGGTAGCGGTGCGCCTTGCAGAGGCGCACGCCGTCGATGATGCTCGCGTGGTTCAACTCGTCGGAGATGACGGCGTCATCCGCACCCAGCAGTGTTTCGAAAAGCCCGCCGTTGGCGTCAAAGCAGGAGGAATAGAGGATCGCATCCTCCATGCCGACAAAGTCGGCGATCCTGCGCTCAAGCGTCTTGTGGATCTGCTGCGTGCCGCAGATGAAGCGCACGGACGAAAGACCGAAGCCCCACTCATCGTAGCTCTTCTTCGCCGCGGCGATCAGGCGCGGATGGTCGGAAAGACCGAGATAATTGTTGGCGCACATGTTGACCACACCGCTTGCAGCGGTGGTGTCGATGCGGCTTTTCTGCGGGGTGGTGATGATGCGTTCGTCCTTGTAGGTGCCCGCCTCGCGGATGGCGGTAAGCTCTGCGCGGTAGCTCTCGTATGCGGTCTTCATTCTGCCTTGTCCTCCTTTTTCTTCGTCGTCCAGTCGAGAATGACCTTGCCGCTCATGCCGCTGTGCATGGCTTCAAAGCCCTTTTCAAACTCGGTATAGTGGAAGCGATGGGTGATGGCGGGAGTGAGATCCAACCCGCCCTGCACCATGTAGCTCATCTGATGCCAGTTGTCCATCTTGCGGCCGTAGATGCCCTGCAGCGTCAGACCCTTGCCTATGACAAGGTTCATGTCCATCGTGACCGGCCCGTTGCCGAGACCGAGCAGGCTGATTTTGCCGCCATTGCGCATGACGCTGATCATCTGGTTAAGCGCCGCGCCGGAGCCGGACATTTCAAAGCCCACGTCAAAGCCTTCGACAAGGCCCTGCTCCTTCATCGCCAGCGTCAGATCTTCTTTTCCGGTGTTGATGGCCGCGTCCGCGCCCATCCTGCGCGCCAGATCCAGCCGGTAGTCGTTCAGGTCGGTGACAACCACGCGGCGCGCGCCGGCATACTTGGCGATGGCGACGGCAAGGATGCCCACAGGGCCCGCGCCGGTGATAAGCACGTCCTCACCGACAAGGTTGAACATCAGCGCCGTGTGTGTCGCGTTGCCTACAGCGTCGAACATCGCCACCACGTCCTCATCGAGCGAGGGGTCGATCAGGATGACATTGCTTGCGGGGATGCAGACATATTCGGCGAACGCGCCGTCACGGTCCACGCCCACGCTGGAGGTGTTCTTGCACCACTGGATGTTGCCCGTGTGGCAGTTGCGGCAGTGGCCGCAGGTGATGTGGCCCTCGCCCGACACGCGCTGGCCGACCGTCAGCCCTGTCACGCCGGCGCCGAGCGCGGCGATCTCACCGACATATTCATGACCGATGATCATCGGCGGCTTGACATGCTGGGCCGACCATGCGTTCCAGTCGTAGATGTGCACGTCTGTGCCGCAGATGGCGGTTTTATGTATTTTGATCAGGACCTCGCCGGGGCCCGGGGTGGGAACGGATACCTGCCGGAGCTCCAGCCCCGGCCCTGCTGTGACCTTGCAGATCGCGTCCATCAACTGCATCGATTCGTCCTCCTGCCGAAAACAAAATTGGAATACTTTGTATTCTCTACAAAGACAGTTTACGCAGATACTGCGGAAAAGTCAACCGAAATCCCGCACTTTTTCAGAAAAAATATGCAAAGCCGTCCTCCGCACATAAAGTTCATAAAAAATTCAGCCTTTTCCGGTGGAGATAGCGGGGAAAATATGCTACGCTTTATCATAAGATCACGGTGCGCCGAGGACGGAAGGGAGAATGGGATATGTCACAGGTGACCAAACGCGCGCTTGAGGCGTCGCTCAAGAATCTGCTGCTGCAAAAACCTCTGAGCAAGATCACCATCAGCGATATTACCGAGGACTGCGGCATCAACCGCATGACGTTTTACTATCATTTTAAGGACATCTACGACCTTGTCGAGTGGTCGTGTCAGGAGGACGCGAGCCGCGCGCTCGCGGGCAACAAGACCTATGAGACATGGCAGCAGGGCTTTTTGCAGCTTTTCAAGGCCGTGCAGGACAATAAGCCTTTTATTATGAACGTCTACCACTCCGTCAGCCGCGAGCAGGTGGAAAATTACCTCTATAAAGTCACCTACGACCTGCTCGAAGGTGTGGTGGTGGAGCAGGCGCGGGGCATGAGCGTGCGCGACGAGGACAAGGCCTTCATCGCAACGGTCTACAAGTATGCCTTTGTCGGCCTGATGCTCGACTGGATCAAAAACGACATGAAGGGCGATCCCCAGCTTCTCGTCGACCGGCTCGAGCTCGTGATCCACGGCAATGTCAGCGCCGCACTCGAACGGCTGCGGATCGACAAGGCGTGACTTCTTTTGCCGTTTTCATCAAAATTGCAGAATTGATAAATTTCTTTACAGTTTTCCGGGCGGTGATAAGTTTCTTATCACCGCCCGTTCTCTGCTGATTGTTCTTTTCCAAAAAGCGCGGTATGCTTTCACCATCGAAAGGAAAACATACCGTTGGCTCCCAAGGTTGAATGTGTTTCGTGAGCCGGCGGTTCTGCAAACAGTTGAAAGGAGAAATTGATCATGTATTATTCCAGCGGTAACTATGAAGCATTTGCCCGTCCCAAGAAGCCCGAGGGCGTTGACAACAAGTCTGCCTACATCGTCGGCAGCGGCCTTGCGGCTCTGAGCGCCGCCTGCTACCTCGTGCGCGACGGCCAGATGAAGGGCGAACACATCCACGTTCTTGAAAAGGGCAACTTGCCCGGCGGCGCGTGCGACGGCTACAAGTTCGAGAACCTCGGCTATGTGATGCGCGGCGGCCGCGAGATGGACAACCATTTTGAGGTCATGTGGGATCTCTTCCGCTCCATTCCCTCCATCGAGACCGAGGGCGTGAGCGTACTCGACGAGTACTACTGGCTCAACAAGGAAGACCCCAACTACTCCCTCTGCCGTGCCACCGAAAAGCGCGGTCAGGACGCGCACACCGACGGCAAGTTCAGCATTTCCGACAAGGGCGCGATGGAGATCATGAAGCTCTTCTTCACCCCCAACGAGCAGCTCCAGGACAAGAAGATCACCGACTTTTTCGATGAGGAAGTCCTGAACTCCAACTTCTGGCTCTACTGGCGCACAATGTTCGCCTTTGAAAACTGGCACAGCGCGCTCGAGATGAAGCTCTATATTCAGCGCTATATCCACCACATCGGCGGCCTGCCCGATTTCACGGCGCTTCGCTTTACGAAGTACAACCAGTATGAGTCCATGATCCTCCCGATGGTCAAGTACCTCGAGAGCCACAACGTCCAGTTCCACTACGGCGTGCAGGTCGCAAATGTCGAATTCGACTGCTCTGACCCCAAGCACAAGCTGGCTAAGCGCATCGACGTGATCCTCGAGGGCAAGAAGGAGGCCATCGACCTCACCGAAAATGACCTCGTCTTCATCACCAACGGCGGCTGCGTTGAGAATTCCTCCATGGGCAGCCAGAACACCCCCGCCCAGTTCAACACCGAGCTCAAAGAGGGCGGCGGCTGGGATATGTGGCGCAAGATCGCCGCGCAGGATCCGTCCTTCGGCCATCCCGACAAGTTCTGCCATGACCCCGAGCAGACCAACTGGATGAGCGCGACCGTCGAGACGCTCGACCAGAAGATCATTCCTTATATCAAGAACATCTGCAAGCGCGATCCCTTCACTGGCCACGTCGTCACCGGCGGTATCGTCACCGTAAAGGATTCTTCATGGCTCATGAGCTGGACGATCAACCGCCAGCCGCAGTTCCGCGACCAGCCCAAGGATCACTGCCTTGTCTGGGTCTACTCTCTCTTCACCGACAAGCCGGGCGATTATATCAAAAAGCCTATGCGCGAGTGCACCGGCAAGGAGATCTGCATGGAGTGGCTCTACCACATCGGCGTGCCCGAGGATCAGATCGAAGGCCTCGCGACCAACAGCGCCAACACCGTGCCCGTCATGATGCCGTATATCGATGCGTTCTTCATGCCGCGCGCCTACGGTGACCGCCCCAAGGTCGTGCCCGACGGCAGCGTGAACTTCGCCTTCCTCGGCCAGTTCGCCGAAACCCCGCGCGACACGATCTTCACCACCGAGTATTCCATGCGCACGGGCATGGAGTCCGTCTACACCCTGCTGAACGTCGACCGCGGCGTGCCCGAGGTCTGGGGCAGCGTCTATGATGTGCGCGACCTTCTGAACGCGACCGTCAAGCTGCGCGACGGCAAGAAGGCCACCGACATGGACATGGGCTTTATGGAAAAGATGGCCGTCAAGAAGGCCCTCGGCAAGATCGAAGGCACCGACATCGAAAAGCTCCTCAAGGAGTACGGCGTCATCTAAAAGCAAAACAGCAAGCAGGATAGCAATGTAATAATGAGTAAGGGCGGGAGCTAAAGCTCCCGCCCTTACTTTTCCTTATTCATCGGTGCATCAGGTCGTTCAGCGCGCCGTCCACGGCGGTACCCATCTGCTGCATGGTTCTGCCCACGCAGGTCTTCATGGCTTTGCGCTTTTCTGCGACAGTCATGCCGATGATCGCGCCGGCGGCCATGCCGGCGGCAAGACCGCGCCAGAAGGCGGTATCACACATATCGATCACTCCTTTGCTCACGCGCTTAGTTTATCCGCGCGGAGAAAAGTGATGCGCGGCAAAATTTGCCGCGTTGATTTTTTGCAGCAAATCACCCTTGCTGAAAGCCGCCTTTCGTCCTATAATGGTTCTGAATGATCAAAAACATGAAGGAGAACGATATGACCACGATCTATCTTATCCGCCATGCCGAGGCTGAGGGCAACCGCTACCGCCGCGCGCACGGCTGGTACAACAGCACCATCACCGACCGCGGCTACCTCCAGATCGCCGCGCTCGCAAAGCGCTTTGCCGACACGAAATTTGACGCCGTTTATTCAAGCGACCGTTTCCGCACGATGATCACGGCGCTTTCCATCTATAAAACACACGGCCTGCCGCTGCGCACCGTCCGCGCGCTGCGCGAGATCGACGTGGGCTACTGGGAAGATACCCCCTGGGCGGAGCTTGAGCGCATCGACCCTGAGCAGCTCGCCAATTTCAGCAACGATTCGCAGAACTGGCACGTCCCCGGCTGCGAAAGCTTTGCCGAGGTGCGCGAGCGGATGCGCAAGGCGCTCACGGAGATCGCCGAGGCGCACCCGAACGGCACGGTCGCCGTCTTTTCCCACGGCATGGCCATGCGCATCATCGTCGGTGCGCTCCAGGGCATGACGCTGCATGAGATCGACAAGACCGGCCACGCGGAAAATACCGCCGTTGCAAAGCTCGAATACGAAAACGGCGCATTCAACGTCGTCTTCCGCGACGACGCCTCCCACCTCGGCGACAACATCGCCACCGTGCGCAAGCAGCCGTGGGTCAACGACCCCAACGGCTTCGAGGGCGGCATCTACTACCGCGCCTCGGGCGAAGCGGGGCATTTCAACGTCATGCACGGCGAGGAGATCATCGGCGCGGTCAGCGTCGAGTCCTGCCGCGGCGGCGTGGGCACGATCGGCGAATTCTGGCTTGAAAATGATGCGCAGAAAAAGGAACTCGGCGAGAAACTCGTCGGTCAGGCGCTGTCCTATGCCCGCGCGCACGGCTGCTCCATTCTCTCCACCGGGCGCATTCCCAAGAGCAATGCAGTTGCGCTGCACTGCGCGGAAAAGTGGGGCTTCCACCCCGTTCAGGGGGACGCGGAAAGCGTCACATTTGAGAAGAATTTCGAATACGATGAGGAATCCTGCTGGAACAGATTGCAGGAAGTTATCGAAAAATGAAGAAAAAGAAGTTCGAAAAGGCCTTTCTGCCGGTTTCGAAGGACGAAATGGTCGAGCGCGGCTGGTACTATTACGACTTTCTCGTTGTCACGGCGGACGCCTATATTGACCACCCAAGCTTCGGCACGGCGATCATCGCGCGTGTGCTGGAGCATGAGGGCTATCGTGTGGCTGTGCTTGCCCAGCCGGACTGGCACAGCGCGGATGCCTTTCTTGCGATGGGGCGCCCGCGTTACGGTGTGATGATCGGCGGCGGCAACATCGACTCGATGGTCGCGCACTACACGGCGGCGAAAAAGCGCCGTACGGCCGATCTCTATTCCCCCGGCGGCAAAATGGGCCTGCGGCCCGACCGTCCGACTATCGTATACGCCAACCGCTGCCGCGAGGCCTTCGGCGATGTTCCTATCGTCGTCGGCGGACTGGAGGCAAGCCTGCGCCGCTTCGCCCACTATGACTACTGGGACGATAAGGTACGCCGCGCGCTGATCTTCGACGCGCAGGCCGACCTGCTTGTTTACGGCATGGGTGAATACGCCACGCGCGAGATCGCGCGCCGGCTCGCAAAGGGTGAAAAGGTAGAAACCTTGACAGATATCCGCGGCACTGCATTTGTGACGCGCACGCCCGAGGTCTGCGTCTATGAGCATTTGGACTGCCCGTCGTACGAGGAGGTCACGTCGGACAAGCGTGCCTACGCGCTTGCGACGAAGCTCGAGTATGACGAGCACGACCCCATCCGCGGAAGAGCACTCTGGCAGGCGCATGGGCGCGACACGCTGGTGGTCAATCCGCCCGCCATGCCGCTTTCGCGGCAGGAGCTCGACGAGGTCGCGGAGCTGCCCTATATGCGCGAAGTGCATCCGATGTACGACGCTCTCGGCGGCGTTGCCGCCATCGAGGAGGTGCGCTTTTCCGTGGCGCACAACCGCGGGTGCTT
>CAKTLD010000087.1 GCA_934572445.1 uncultured Oscillospiraceae bacterium | reverse complement strand
TCGCCCATCAGCTCCACGGCGCGCGCAGCGGCGTCCTCTTCCGTATAGCCGTGCTCGACCAGCGCTTCGGCGTGGTCTTCGATGTGACCGGCGAGCTCGTTTCTCAGGTCGTTCGCCTCGTCGGTCGTCAGCCGGCCGACCTGCGCGAGCACGCGGTCGCAATACTCGTTTCTGTTCATAGCCTCACCCTTTTTAAGCAAAGTGCAGCACGGCGTTCACCGCGCCGCTGTACTCCTGCCAGGCCTTCTCCTCTTGCGTGAGCGCGGCCCGGCCGGCGCGCGTCAGGTGGTAATACTTGCGCATCCGGCCGGTGGGCGCCGCCTTTTCATAGGCTTCCACATACCCCTCGCGCTCCATCCCGTGCAGCACGGGGTAGAGCGTGCCCTCCTTCATCTCGAAGACATTGCTCGAGCGGCGCGCCAGCTCCAAAATGATCTGATATCCGTACATGTCCTCGGTCGAGAGGAGCTTGAGCAGCAGAAGCTGCGCATGATCAATGCTTTTCTTTTTCATCTCACGCCTCCATATACATAGAATGTCTATGCTTATTATACATAGAGTTTCTATGTATGTCAAGTGTGAATTTTCGTTCATTTTCTTAACAGACCCTGAACTTTACCACTTCCCTTTTTCCGCCCTATAATTACAATAATATCTTACCATCGGCGGGAGCTCTTTTCCCGCCGCCCGCCGCATCACGAAAAGAGAGGAATTCCATGAAGACTTACCGCGCAGGCATCGACGTCGGTTCCACCACCGTAAAGCTCGTTGTGCTGGACAACAACGAAACACTGCTCTTCGGCCAGTATCGCCGCCACCTTTCCCACACACAGCGCGCGCTTTCGGAGCTGCTGCGCGAGGCGCACGAAACACTTGGCGAATGTGCGCTTACGCTGCGCGCCACAGGCTCGGGCGCGATCAACCTTGCCAAGGCGCTCGGCGTCCCATTCGTGCAGGAGGTCGTCGCCGTCGCGCAGGCGCTCGAGCGCGTCGCGCCGCAGGTGGACGTCGCCATCGAGCTCGGCGGCGAGGATGCCAAGATCATCTACTTTGACGGCGGACTTGAAGAGCGCATGAATGGCGTCTGCGCCGGCGGCACGGGCTCGTTCATCGACCAGATGGCCGCTCTTTTACAGACCGACGCCGCAGGTCTTGACCGCGAGGCGGAGCACTATCAGCAGATCTACCCCATCGCCGCGCGCTGCGGCGTGTTCGCCAAGACGGACATTCAGCCCCTCATCAACGAGGGCGCGACCAAGGCCGACCTTGCCGCCTCGATCTTCCAGGCGGTCGTCAATCAGACGATCTCGGGCCTTGCCTGCGGCAAGCCTATTCGCGGCCACGTCGCGTTTTTAGGCGGCCCGCTGCACTTTCTCCCCCAGCTCAAGGCCGCGTTCATCCGCACGCTGAAGCTGACGGATGAGACGGCCATCGCTCCGGAAAATTCCCATCTCTTCGCCGCCATGGGCGCGGCTATCGACGAGACCGCCGCCCCTGCGCAGCCTCTCAGCGCACTGATCGACCGGCTGGAGCGCGGCGTGCAGATGGATTTTGAATTAAAGCGCCTGCCGGCGCTCTTTGAAGGCGAGGCCGACCTTGCCGCCTTCCGCACCCGTCACCACACGGCAGTCGTGCCGCGCGGCGACCTTGCGACGTATGAGGGCGACTGCTTCCTCGGCTTCGACGCGGGCTCCACCACGACGAAGCTTGCGCTTGTTGGTGAAAAGGGCGAGCTTTTGTACTCGTTCTACGCCAACAATCAGGGCAATCCCATCCAGACCGCCATGCAGGCGGTCCACACGCTGCGCGCGCACCTACCTGCGGGCGCGCGCATCGCGCGCTCCTGCTCCACGGGCTACGGCGAAACGCTGCTCAAGTCCGCGTTCTCGCTCGACGAGGGTGAGGTCGAGACCATCGCCCACTGCACCGCCGCGTCGTTCTTCGACCCGAAGGTCGACTGCGTGCTCGACATCGGCGGGCAGGACATGAAGTGCATCAAGCTCAAGGACGGCGCGGTCGACACGGTGCTCTTAAACGAAGCCTGCTCGTCCGGCTGCGGCTCGTTCCTTGAAAATTTCGCCAACTCTCTCGGCATGACGGCGCAGGAATTCGCGCACGAGGCGCTTTTTGCCAAGGCCCCTGTCGACCTCGGCACGCGCTGCACAGTGTTTATGAATTCCAACGTCAAGCAGGCGCAGAAGGAGGGCGCAAGCGTCTCCGATATCTCCGCCGGTCTTGCCTATTCTGTCATCAAAAACGCGTTCTACAAGGTCATCAAGCTCTCCGACGCGAGCGAGCTCGGCTCGCACGTCGTCGTGCAGGGCGGTACGTTCTTCAACGAGGCCGTGCTGCGCGCGTTCGAGCGCATCTCCGGCGCGCAGGTGACCTGCCCCGACATCGCGGGCATCATGGGCGCGTTCGGCGCAGCGCTGCTCGCGCGCGACCGTTATCACGGTCAAAAGAGTACGATGCTCCCGCTTGATGAGATCGAGCAGCTCACCTACAAGACCTCCGCCGCGCGCTGCCAGGGCTGCCAGAATCATTGCATGCTCACGGTCAGCATCTTCCCCGGCGGACGGCGGCACATCAGCGGCAACCGCTGCGAAAAGGCGCTGCGCGGGGAAACGAACGTCACCCCCGGAGAAAACATTTTTGCCTACAAGCGCGAACGCATGTTCGCCTATCCCCCGCTCGAGCCCGAAAACGCGCCGCGCGGCGAGATCGGCATCCCGCGCGTGCTGAACATGTATGAAAACTATCCGTTCTGGGCGACGTTCTTCCGCGACCTCGGCTTCCGCGTCATACTCTCCCCGTTTTCCACGCGCGCGGTCTACGAGCTGGGCATGGAGAGCATTCCTTCGGAATCCGAGTGCTACCCCGCCAAGCTCGCCCACGGTCACGCCCAGTGGCTCATCGACCACGGCGTGAAGACTATCTTCCACCCCTGCGTCTTTTTCGAGCATCAGGAGGTACCGGGCGCGCAGAATCACTACAACTGCCCCATCGTCGTCTCCTATCCGGAGAACATCAAGAACAACGTCGAAGCCGTGACCAACGGCTCCGTGCGCTACCTCCGCCCCTTCCTCGCCCTGACGAGCGAAAAGACCGCCGCTGACCGGCTCGCGCACTTCTGCCGCGTGACCTGGGACATCCCCGAAGCGGAAACGCGCCGCGCCGTGGAGCGAGCATGGCAGGAGCAGCAGCGCGCTAAAGCGGATATCCGCGCCGCGGGCGCAAAGGCGCTTGCGGCGATGGAGAAAGCGGGCGGCAGCGGCATTGTGCTGGCCGGACGCCCTTACCACGTCGATCCCGAGATCAATCACGGTATTCCTGAGCTGATCGCGGCCTATGGCCTCACCGTGCTGACCGAGGACTGCCTGCCCATCGACTTTACGCCCAAGCGCCCTGTGCGCGTAAATGACCAATGGGTCTATCATTCGAGATTATACACCGCGGCGGAATTTGTCTGCGGGCGTGACGATCTGGAGCTCATCCAGCTCAACTCATTTGGCTGCGGCCTAGACGCCGTCACGACCGACGAGGTCTGCGAGCTTCTGGAGCAGGGCGGCAAGCTCTATACCTGCCTCAAGATCGACGAGGTCAACAACCTCGGCGCCGTGCGCATCCGCATCCGCTCGCTGCTCGCCGCCGTCGCCATGCGGCGTGAACGCGGTATCCGCTCCGCCCCGCTCACGCATCCCTACGAGCGCGCATATTACACGAAGCGGATGCAGCGCGAGCGCTGGACCATCCTTGCCCCCCAGATGAGCCCCATCCACTTTGACATCATTGAGCCTGTCTTTCGCCGCTACGGCTACAACTTCGAGGTGCTGCAGAACGATGACCGCAGCGCCATCGATATGGGTCTCAAATTCGTCAACAACGACGCCTGTTTCCCCTCCATCACCGTTGTCGGCCAGTTCATGGAGGCGGTGCTCTCCGGACGCTATGACACCGACCATCTGGCGCTCATCATGTCGCAGACCGGCGGCTGCTGCCGCGCGAGCAACTATATCGCCTTCATCCGCCGCGCGCTCAAAAAGGCGGGGCTGGAGCACATTCCCGTCATCTCCTTCAACGCCAACGGCATGGAGACGAACGAAGGCTTTCGTCTTAAGCCCGCCATGATCGCCGCAGGCTTCAAGGGCGTGGTGCTGGGCGACCTGCTGATGCGCTGCCTCTACCGCGTGCGTCCCTACGAACTCACCAAGGGCAGTGCGGACGCGCTGCACCGCAAGTGGCGCGGCCTCTGCATCGACGCCCTCACCTCGCCTCACCCCAAATACAGCTACAGCGCTCTCTGCCGCGGTATCGTTGCGGACTTTGATGCTCTGCCTATTGACGAAGCGCTTCAAAAACCGCGCGTCGGCATCGTCGGCGAGATCCTCGTCAAGTATATGCCGCTGGCCAACAACTACCTTGTCGAACTGCTGGAGCGCGAGGGAGCCGAAGCCGTCGTGCCCGATCTGCTCGACTTCTTCGCCGCCACGATCTACGAGCAGGACTATCGCCACACCCATCTTGGTCAGAGCTGGAAATGCTCCGCCAGCGCTAAGCTAGGCGTGCCGCTGCTCGAGCGTATCCGCAAGCCTGCCAGCGACGCTCTGCGCGCCAGTAAGCGCTTTGACCCGCCCTGTCCCATCGGCCACGTCGCCGACCTTGCGCGGCCCTTCCTCTCCATCGGCAATCAATACGGCGAGGGTTGGTTCCTCGCCGGTGAGATGGTCGAGCTCATCACTTCCGGCACGCCGAACATCGTTTGCATCCAGCCGTTCGCGTGCCTGCCGAATCATGTAGTCGGCAAGGGTGTCATCAAGGCGCTGCGCACCGCCTACCCCAATGCGAACATTGTCGCCGTAGACTATGACCCCGGCGCGAGCGAGGTCAATCAACTCAACCGCATCAAGCTCATGCTGACTGCGGCCCAGCGCGCGCTGCACACTGAGAATACCGCCGCGGCCGGCACGCCGCAGCCGGAAGCATTTGCCGCCGTCTGAGCACAGGCGCAGCGCGGCATCCCTCTCTTCTGTATCCTCGTCGCCGTAGTATGCAAAAGCGCGAAAAGCAAAAAATTATCTTGCTTTTCGTGCCTCAATATGGTATTATCAATACCTGTGAATATAGCGTGATCGCACGTTCAACGATTTGGAGGTTTTCACCATGACTTTATTTATTACGATTCTTCAGCTTCTCTGCGGCCTGTTCGTTATCGCCGTCGTCCTCTTCCAGAGCGGCAAGTCCGCCGGCCTGAGTGGCGCGATCGGCGGCGTTGCCGATTCCTTTATGGCGAAGAACAAGGCCAAGAGCATGGACGCCAAGCTCGCCCGCGCCACCAAGTGGGTCGGCGCTGCGTTCATCGTCCTGACGCTCGCGCTGAATATGCTGTAAGATCAGCGGATCTATGAAAAGAGAGCGGAAGCATTGCTTCCGCTCTCTTTATTTTCTGCGCGTTTGGACAATATAAAAAGCCCTTTTGTATGGCTTCGCGATCTGCCATACAAAAGGGCTTTTTACTTCAGTTCAGCTGTTGACCTGTTGAGCTTTGGCTTACACCAGCTCGATCATCGCGGTCTCCGCAGCATCGCCGCGGCGCACGCCGGTGCGAACGATACGGGTGTAACCGCCGTTGCGCTCAGCATAGCCGGGAGCGATCTCCTTGAACAGCTTCTTGCAGACATCCTCGCGGGTGATGAAGCTCATCGCCTGACGGTAAGCCGCCAGATCGCCCTTCTTGCCGAGGGTGATCATCTTCTCAGCCATGGGCTTGATCTCCTTGGCGCGGGTGACCGTGGTCTCCATCTTGCCGTTATCCAGGAAATCGGTGACCTGCTGACGGAGCATCGCCATACGCTGATCGGTAGTCTTACCGAGCTTACGAGTTCCGGGCATAGTGGTTTTCCTCCTTGTAAGGATAAGTTGTCGACTTTCTTCCTACGCGCAGACCGCGTAGTTTACAGTCATTAGTTGTTATCTTCGCTGGCCAGGGACAGCCCCATCATCGCCAGCTTGTTGATGACCTCTTCGAGGCTCTTGCGGCCAAGGTTCCTCACCTTCATCATATCATCCTCGGTCTTGGAGATTAGATCCTCGACCGTGTTGATATTGGCACGCTTGAGACAGTTGAAGCTGCGCACGCTGAGATCCAGCTCCTCGATCGTCAGCTCCAGCACCTTGTCGCGCTGGGCCTCTGCCTTCTCCACGACGGTGGACTTGCTGCCCATCGCATCGGAAAGGTCGGTAAAGAGTGAGAAGTGGTCGCAGAGAATCTTGGCGCCGAGAGAGACCGCATCACGCGGGGTGATCGTCCCGTCGGTCCAAGCCTCGAGCGTCAGCTTGTCGAAATCGGTCATGTTGCCCACACGGGTGTTCTCCACGGTGTAGTTCACCTTGTAAACCGGCGTGTAGATCGAGTCGACAGGAATGACGCCAATAGCCGTCTGCGCCGTCTTGTTGCGGTCTGCGGAAACATAACCGCGGCCGTGAGAGAGCGTCAGCTCCATGTTGAGCGTCGCACCGGCGTCAAGCGTTGCGATGTGCAGGTCCGGATTCAGGACCTCGACCTCGCTGTCGCACTTGATGTCGCCCGCTTTGACCTCGCAGGGACCAACCGCTTCAATATAGACGGTCTTGATACCGTCCGCATTGTGCAGGCGGGTGATCAGGCTCTTGACGTTAAGCACGATCTCCGTCACATCCTCCTTCACGCCGGGGATGGTGGAAAACTCGTGCTGGACGCCGGCGATCTTGATCGACGTTGCTGCGGTGCCGGGCAGAGACGAAAGCATAATGCGGCGGAGCGCATTGCCCAGCGTGATACCGTAGCCGCGCTCAAGAGGCTCCACAACGAACTTGCCGTAAGAGCCGTTTGCGGGATCTTCCAAACACTCGATCTTGGGCTTTTCGATTTCAATCATGCAGTTACCCTCCTTTTCGATTCTGTGACCTTAACAGCCACACCAAATTTCATGCTCGTGTCTGTTGAGGGCTCGCCGCCGATTACTTGGAGTACAACTCGACGATGAGGTGCTCCTCGATCGGAAGGTCGATATCCTCACGAGCGGGAACTGCAACGACTTTCGCGGTGTTGTGGGTCTTATCCATCTCAAGCCACTTGGGAATCACGCGGGAGGCATTGGCCTCGAGGGAACCCTTGAACTTGTCGAGGGAGCGGGAAGTATCCTTCAGCTCGATGACGTCGCCGACATTGACGAGCATGGAGGGGATGTTGGCCTTCTTGCCGTTAATGGTGAAGTGACCATGACGGACGAGCTGACGAGCCTCCGCGCGGCTCATCGCAAAGCCAAGGCGATAAACGACGTTGTCCAGGCGGGACTCAAGGATCGCAAGCAGGTTCTCACCCGTCATGCCCTTGCGCTTGGAGGCCATCTCGAAGTACTCAGCGAACTGGCTCTCGAGAACGCCGTAGTAACGACGGGCCTTCTGCTTCTCACGCAGCTGCACGCCATACTCGCTCATCTTCTTGTTTCTTGCATTGCCATGCATCCCGGGCGCGTAAGCGCGACGCTCGAGAGCGCACTTATCCGTATAGCAGCGATCGCCCTTGAGGAAGAGCTTCTGGCCCTCTCTGCGGCACAGGCGGCAGACTGCTCCGGTATATCTTGCCATTTGCTTATACCTCCTAATCTAATTAGACGCGACGGCGCTTGGGGGGACGGCAGCCATTATGAGGAATGGGCGTGACGTCCTTGATCATCGTGACCTCGAGGCCGACAGCCTGCAGGGCGCGGATCGCAGCTTCACGGCCCTGGCCGGGGCCCTTGACGAAGACCTCGACGGTCTTGAGGCCGTGCTCCATCGCGGCGGTGGCGGCCGTCTCAGCGGCGCTCTGCGCGGCGAAGGGAGTGGACTTCTTGCTGCCGCGGAAGCCGAGTCCGCCGGAGGAAGCCCAGGAAAGGGCATTGCCCTGGGAGTCGGTCACCGTGACCATGGTGTTGTTGAAGGAAGAACGAATGTGGACCTGACCACGCTCGATATTCTTTTTCTCGCGGCGGCGGCGGATAACCTTCTTGCCGTTCTTAGCATTGCTAGCCATATTCTATTCTCCCTCCTTACTTCTTCTTGTTCGCAATGGTCTTCTTGGGGCCCTTGCGGGTGCGTGCGTTGGTCTTGCTGCGCTGGCCGCGAACGGGCAGGCCGCGGCGATGACGGGTGCCGCGATAGCAGCCGATCTCGCTCAAGCGCTTGATGTCCAGCGCGGTCTGGCGGCGAAGGTCGCCTTCCACGATGTAGCCGTGGTCGATCGCTTCACGAAGCTTGGCTTCGTCGGCGTCGGTCAGGTCCTTCACGCGGGTGTCGGGGTTCACGCCTGTCTGTGCCAGGATCTCCTGAGCACTCTTTCTGCCAATACCATAGATATAAGTCAAACCGATTTCGATTCGCTTATCCTTGGGCAGGTCAATACCGGCAATACGTGCCAT
>CAKTLD010000086.1 GCA_934572445.1 uncultured Oscillospiraceae bacterium | reverse complement strand
CTTCCAAGGTGCATGACGCAAAAGAGCGTGGAAATTGCGTGATAAAAGCGCGCAGCACATCTTCTCTCATCCGGACTATGACCGTCGGTACCGGAATTTCACCGGATCATGCGGCAGAAACGCCGCTTGCGGACTATAACCGCCGGTGGGGAATTTCACCCCGCCTCGAAGACTGGTGATTCAGTTGATAGCATGAGTATACTCTCATTTTTTCAAAAGTCAACAGAAAAGTGCTTTACAACACAGAACAAATGTTCTATACTGAGTAAATAAGGGAAAGGAGGCGATGCGGTATGCGGGGAAAACCCTGCTCCTGCGCGTTCACCGGCCACCGGCCCGCAAAGCTCCCGTGGGGGAGCGATGAGGAAGACCTGCGCTGCATCGCGCTCAAGGGCAAGCTGTGCGCGGCAGTGGAGAGCGCCATTCACGAGGGAATGGAACACTTCATCTGCGGCATGGCGGAGGGCTGCGACCTCTACTTTGCCGAGACGGTACTGGCGCTCAAGAAGCGTTACCCGCACATCACACTGGAGGCTGCCGTTCCATGCCCTACACAGGCGGACAGTTGGAGCGAACGGCAGAAAGCGCGGTATCGGGACATCCTGCGGCGCTGCGACTATGAGACCATGGTGCAGCAAAGCTATACGCCGGGCTGTATGCAGCGGCGCAACCGCTACATGGTGGACCATGCAAGCCTGCTGATCGCCGTGAACGACGGGCTGCGCGGCGGCACGCGCTCAACGATCGAATATGCCTTCCAGCGCGGTGTGAGCGTGCTGGATATTCCACTGGAATAAAGCGGAAACCGCTGGACGGCGCGGTGCATTTGTGCTATGCTTTTTGCAGAAAGATGCGGCGCGTGATGCCGCAAAGGGGGAAAGCAGCATGAAAGTCATCGACCTGACGCATACCATCCGGCCGGATATGCCGGTCTACCCCGGCACCGAGCCGCCGAAGTTCACGCCAGCCAACAGCTATGAAAGGGACGGCTTCAAGGAAACGCTTTTGCAGATGTTCACCCATACGGGCACGCACATGGACCCGCCTGCGCACCTGTTCGCGGGACGCACGACGCTCGACGCCTTTCCGGCGAGTCAGTTTATCGGCAAGGCGCTCGTGATCGACTGCCGCGCGCTGCATGAGGGGGAGGAGATCACGATAGCGCAGCTTGCGCCTTACGGTGACAGGGTGCGGCTGGCTGATTTCCTGCTTTTCAACCTCGGCTGGGACAAGCGCTGGGGGACGGAGAGCTACTTCGGGGACTACCCGTGCCTGGACGATGCGGTGATGGAGCTAATCCTTGCGGGCGACTACAAGGGCATCGGTTTCGACGTGATCGGACTGGATCCGATCGCCGATGAAAACCTGACGCGGCACAAGCGCCTCTTTGCCGAAAAGGATATCGTAAATATCGAAAATCTCAAGGATCTCGACCTTTGCGGCAGCGAGTTGTTCTCGTTCAGCTGCTTCCCGCTCAGGCTGGAGGACTGCGACGGTTCGCCGGTGCGCGCCGTGGCGTGGTTTGACTAAAAAACGGGGGACCGGCCCTTGGGCCGGTCCCCCGTTTTTTCTGTTTCGATCCGCGGCGGAGACTATTGCCCGATCTGCTCAAAGAGGACCGTCTGTCCCTTCGGGGAGATCTTGCTCACCTGATAGCCGTACTCAAGGAGCTCCTTCTTGCTGTTCAGAAAGGAATGGTCGATCGGGACGCCCGCAATGCGCTGAATTTCGTCAAACGTCAGCAGAAGGGTACGGCCTCCGCTGTGCCGCACATAGCTCCACAATATATTGTACTTGCTCATGACTGGTATCCCTCCAATGTCCGGACGGTTGACGGTATCCCGCAGAGATCGGCAGAAAGTCACCGTAAGCGCGAGGCTTCAGACGCAGTGCTTTGGTGTGCGCTCAGATATCAAATACGCCCATTACGGCGATGCCGATGACGACGAGCAGGATCATCGCGTAGTGCTTCCACGAAAGCTTTTCTTTCAGGAAGAGACGGCTCCACAGCACGCTGGCTGCGCAGTAGGAGCTGATGATCGGCGCGGACATCGCAAGGTGCGACGTGTCCGCGATGGCGTAGATGTAGGCAAACTGACCGGCCGTTTCGCAGATGGCGCCAAGGTACTTCGGCGCTTCACGCTTGGGTAGCAGGCGATCCTTCTTGATGAAGACCACATAGATGAAGCAGAGCACCGCGGCAAAGAGAAACGTCAGCTCGTAGGCGCAGTTCGCGCTGCCCTCGTCCAGCGTTTCGAGCACGCGGTTGTCGGCAAAGGTGCCGGCGGCGTCGAGCAGGCAGTAGGCGACGGGAAGCGCAAGGGCCAGGAAGCTCTTGGAATACTTGCGGTTGCCCTCCGCCTGACGGGCGGCGCGCAGCTCGGGGTCCTCCGTGGCGTCCACCACGCCAAGACCGATCGCGCCCACGCAGACGAGGACGATTGCGCCGAGGGCGAGCGGGGAATAATCCTCACCGCCGACAAAAAGCAGCGTCATCACGGCGACGAGCGCGCCCGACGAGTTGCAGATCGGCGACGAGACGGACAGTTCAATGTAGCGAAGACCGAGATAGCCGAGCGTCATCGAGCCGATGTACAGCAGCGACACGGGCAGATAGGTCCAGATGATGGACCAGCTGATCTCCGTGCCGCCGATGAAGATTTCGAACGCGGCGTGAAGACCCATCACGGTACCGACGGCAATGACCATCTTGAGGTGGGCGAGATGATCGTCCTCCCCCTGACAGCCAATCTTGGAAAACAGGTCGCTGCCGCTCCAGCAGAGCAGCGCGATCAGAGAAAGCCAAAACCACATATTTAGTTATTAAACTCCTTTGTACTGTTATTTTTTAGATGGCAAAAACAGCGGTACGCGGAGGCGGACGGCGGCGAAAGTGCCGGTTGGTCGCGGGTGTTCTGCGAATGAGCATGAATAAAAATTCTTTCTAACGAATTTTAAGAGCGAAGATCAAAGCGTGATGAGGCCGGCGTCGAGCATTTTCTGGAGTGAGAGCAGTACGCCGAGCTTCGCGTGGTACCACGTCAGGCCACCCTGATAGTAGACGGCATAGGGCTCGCGCACGGGGCCATCGGCCGAGAGTTCGATGGAACTGCCCTGCACGAACGCGCCCGCCGCCATGATGACGTCGGAGTCGTAGCCGGGCATCGGCGCGGGGACGGGATCGACGTAGCTGTCGACCGCGGCGGCGGACTGGATGCCCTTGCAGAAGGCGACCATGCCCTCGGGACTACCGAGCTCGACGCACTGGATGATGTCGTGCCGCGCCTCCTTCGAGGACGGAACGACCGTGAAACCGAGCTTTTCATAGCACGCGGCGACAAACACCGCGCCCTTGACCGCACCGGAGACGACGCTGGGGGCTAAGAAGAAGCCCTGATACAGCGCGGGCATCAATCCGAGGTTCGCGCCGACCTCCTGACCGAGACCGGGCGCGGAAAGGCGATAGGCGCAGCGGTCGACACACTTCTGCGTGCCGCAGATGTAGCCGCCGATGGGGGCGAGACCGCCGCCGGGGTTTTTGATGAGGCTGCCGACGATCATATCCGCGTCGAAGTCGCTCGGCTCGTTCGCCTCGACAAATTCGCCGTAGCAGTTGTCGACCATGACGACAACGTCGGGGCGCAGCTTTTTGCAGAACGCGATGGCCTCGCCGATGGCGTCGACCGAGATCGTCGGGCGCGGGCAGTAGCCCTTGGAGCGCTGGATATGGACGAGCTTTGTCTTGTCGTTCAGCGCGCGCTCGATGGCGGGAAAGTCAAAGCTGCCGTCCTCCAAAAGGTCGACCTGCGCATAGCTGACGCCGTATTCCTTGAGCGAACACGGACTCTCGCGGAGGCCGATGACCTCCTCAAGCGTGTCATAGGGCTTGCCGGAGATAGCGAGCATCTCATCGCCCGGCAGCAGATTGGCGGACAGCGCAATGGCCAGCGCATGCGTGCCGCAGGTGATCTGCGGGCGGACGAGCGCGGCCTCGGTGTGGAAGGCGCTCGCGTAGACGCGCTCCAGATTGTCGCGGCCCTCGTCGTCGTAGCCGTAACCCGTCGAGGCGGCGAAGTGCGTCGCATTCACACGGTTTTTCTGCATCGCGCCGATGACCTTCGTCTGGTTGAGCTCGGCGATCTCGTCGATCTCGGCAAAGTGGGGCTTGAGCTCGTCCAAAACGGTCTCGCCGAATTGAAGCACCTTGTCGCTCACGCCGAGCGATAAATACATTTCCTCTCTGTTCATTTGTCCTCCTCCGGCGTGTCGGGAAACTCGACGCCGTTGCACATTAGAATAAACCGCAGCGGATAGTCGCGGTCCAAATAGTTTTTGCTGTACCATTCATAGGTCGCGGCGGGCAGGTGCCGCAGCTCGGGCGCTTCCGTGCGGAAGAGCTCGAACGTCTTCTGATCGCCCGAGAGCAGCGCGCCCAGAAGCTCGCCCTGCTTTTCTTCGTAGAGGCGCGCGAAGCACGCATCCATGATGGCCGCGCAGGCGCGCTCGTCGTCCGTGCCGTAATCTTCGCGATGACCGAGCCAGTAGAGAAATTCGCGCGGGTCGAGGTCCAGATGCGTCGTGACCTGCGAGAGCTTGTAGAACGCAGCTCTGTCATTGCGCTTCAAAATGTCGATGAGGTACGCGACGAGCTGCTCGTCGAGCTCGACACAGTCACAGAAGACCTCAAATGCATGCTTGCCCGCGTCAGGATCGGGCGCAGAAGACGCTTCCTCCGGTTCGGGCCGCGGCTCTGCCGCACCGGAGAGAGTTTCCATCAGCGCGCGGGAAAAAGCCTCTTCCTCATAGCCGTCAAAGAGCGTTTCCGGAAGTTCATCCCCCGCGTGCTTGGCGCACAGGCGCACAAAGTCCGGCACGCTCAGGTTTTTCAGCGCGCTTTGCAGCTGCGCGGCGCGCTCCTCCGCGGTATCGGCAGTGAGCGCAAGCTCCGGCGGCGCGGGGAGCGTCCCCTCGCACAGCGCGCTCATATAATGTAAGTAGCGTTTGCACAGCTCCATTGCCGCGCCCCCTCGGTTCATAATCCCTAACAATCTATCATACGGCGCGGGAAAAAGCAACTGAAAACCGAAGAAAGCCGCTAAATGCGGCTTTCTTCCTGTCGCTTTTCCCTGAGCAGCGCGCAGTTTTGCTGCAAGCGCACATCGTCCGGCGCAAGCGCAAGCGCTTTTTCTGCGTTTGCGCTCGCGTTTTCCCACTGATTAAGATGAAAGTATGCAATACTCAGCAGATCGTATGGAAAGCTGCCCCATGCGAACGCTTCGCAGATATAGGTGCGCGGGCGTTCAGTGATGGCGAGTGCGCGGTTTACCATAAAGACGACGCCGCACCAGTTCTCCTGATGGTAGAGCAGATCCGCAAATTCCAGATATGGCTCGCGCAGGTGCGGTGCTTCCGCGATGGCGCGATGCAGCCAGCGTGCGGCCTCGTCTCCTTGCCCGAGCTGCTGCAGGCAGCGCGCGATATAGCGCATCGAGGCGCAGCGCTCATCGGGCCAGACGGCCTGCGGCATCGCAAGATGCTGCACCAGTGTTTCAATGGCTTTGGCCCACTCGCCGCGGAACATGTATTCGCGGCCTAAATAGTGGCGGTCGCGGTCATTGTCCGGCTCTTCGCGCACGGCGAGTTCCAGAAGCGGCAGGTACTGCCCGCGCGATTTGACCGGATCAGGATGATGATCGAGCTGCACGCCGTCTGTGTCGACGAAATGCTCTGTGCCGCCGCCTGTGTATTGCAGCACCTCGTGTACCGGACCCACCCAGCGGTAGCAGCCGTTTTTGTGAATTTTATCCGCCCAGAATACGCAGCCTTCGCGCCCGTCGGGCGTAAAGCTCCAGGTGTAGCGGTAGCGGGCGCGCGTTGTGTCCGGACACCACGCCTGCTCCAGCGCCGCGCGCCAGCCCGGGCGGAACTGTTCGTCAAGGTCGATGCAGCAGCAGATATCGGCGTTCCTGGGAATGAGCTTCATCGACTCGCTGCGCGCATCATCAAAGCGCCACGGCGCGATAGTACGCTGTTCGACGCGCGCACCGCGCGCTCTGAGCATTTCAACCGTGCTGTCTGTCGAGCCGGTATCGAGCACGCAGATGTCGTCTGCCTCGGCCATGGAATCCATAAAGCGGTCAACGAATTGCGCCTCATTTTTACAGATCGCGTAAACGCAGACGCGATAGGCGATAGGGGCCACCTTCTTTCCTGTATTCACTTCTACATTATAAATATGTATGGCGGTGCGGCAGATGCCGCGCCGCCATGCGCTCAAGTGGCCAGCAGACCTGCTGCGCGCAGGTTGGCCAGCAGCGCGTTGAGCGTCTCGGTCGTGTCCTCCAGGCTTGCCGCATTGCCGACTGCCGCGGCAATGCGCGTGTCGGCGGGTCCGGTGGGTCCGGTGGGCCCGGTGGGGCCGGTCGCACCCGCGGCGCCGACAGTACCTGTCGCGCCCGTGGGTCCCTGTGGTCCGGTGGGTCCAGTCGGCCCGGTCGCACCCGCGGCGCCGACAGCACCTGTCGCGCCAGTGGGGCCCTGCGGTCCGGTGGGGCCAGTGGGGCCAGTGGGGCCAGTCGGCCCGGTCGCACCCGCGGCGCCGGCAGCACCGGCAGCACCTGCCGCGCCCGTGGGTCCCTGCGGTCCGGTGGGTCCGGTAGGTCCGGTAGGCCCAGTTTCACCCTGGATGCCCTGAATTCCCTGGACACCCTGCGGACCGGTAGGCCCGAGCGGTCCCTGCACACCTTGGATACCCTGCACGCCCTGCGGTCCGGTAGGGCCGATGGGCCCAGCCGCACCCGCAGCGCCCTGAGGACCCGTAGGACCAACAGGTCCGGTCGGACCAACGGGCGGATAAGGCGGATACGGCGGTGGATACGGTGCAGGGCAGGGCGGCGGACAGGGCGGCGGGCAGTTTTCTCTGTCGTCGCAGCCACAATGATTTTGATAACGCTTGATAAAGATCACCCTCCTTCGTTTCATTCTATGCGCGCCCGCAGGATCAGTGCGCACGGAAAAGCGTCCGGCTTTGTGCACATTCTGTGAACGTTTGTAAAAATTCTTGCAAGAAAGAGGGGAATATGGTAACATACTACAATATGTATTAAAATATGCTCACAAAACGGGAGTGAAGACAATGCGAAAAAAACTGATCCTGCTTGCGGTGATCCTGCTTGCGCTGGTCATCATGCTGGCACTGCGCGGCAGGGGGAAGAATGATAAGACGGCAGACGACGGTCGGCCGACCCTACAGGAGCAGCAGGGAGCGACCGGCGACGCGCAGCGGGAGATCGCGCCGCGGGAGATCGCGCCGCTCGGCACTATGACGGCGACAGAGGATGGCGGCGTACAGATCGCGGTCGCCGCGGCGGACGGTGCAGAGACAGTTTATACCTACACCGATGTGTCGGTTGACGACTGGTACGCCGATGCGGTTGACTATGTGGTCTCGACCGGCGTGATGAGCGGCAACGATGAGCAGAAGCTCTTCCAACCGGAGTATGGTGTGGAGCGCGCGCAGTTCGCGGTCATCATCTACCGTTTTGCCGGCGGCGAGCCGACGACGGAGAAGACCGACTTCAGCGATCTGGTGGGTGATGAATGGTATTACGACTATGTAAACTGGATGGTTGCGAAGAAGCTCATGAGCGGCCGCGACGGGGGAGCATTTGACCCCAGCGGATTCCTGTCCTGCGAGCAGGCATTGATCGTGCTCTACCGCCTGGCGGGCGAGCCGGAAATCAAGGGCACGCTTGAGGGCTATCCCTACGCACCCAAGGTGTCCGACAGCGGCCGCGACGCAGTGACCTGGGCGTGGAACAACGGCCTCATCACGGAGAAGGAGTGCGTCTGGTATCCGACGCAGGCAGCCAGCCGCGCGCAGGTGGCACTGCTTTTGATGCGGTACGACGCTGCATTTGGCCGCAGCGCGGAATAAAATGAGAAAAAGCGGGCAGCCTGAAAAAACGGGCTGCCCGCAAACCATTGAAAACACTGACTTTTTTGCGTTTGTAAACTCGATGTAAAAGAAAAATGTCGAAATTTTGAAAAAAGGTGTTGACAAAAGGGGGAGTAGATGCTAAGATAGCAACTGTTCCGCGGTTGGAGCGTGCACCTTGTAAATTAAACAACGAAACTTTGACAAGCACCAGTTGATACTGTCAAAAATGACAGAGCTTGCGAAGAAGACGGTTAAGTCAATTACGTCTGAATCGTAAGGATAAAAAGTTTTAAGCTATGACAAATAGCTCGATAAAGATTAGCTCAGACTTAGGTCTGTGTTGATACCATTTTATTGAGAGTTTGATCCTGGCTCAGGACGAACGCTGGCGGCGTGCTTAACACATGCAAGTCGAACGAGAATCTGCTGAAAGAGGATTCGTCCAATGGAAGTAGAGGAAAGTGGCGGACGGGTGAGTAACGCGTGAGGAACCTGCCTTGAAGAGGGGGACAACAGTTGGAAACGACTGCTAATACCGCATGACGCATAGAGGTCGCATGATCTTTATGCCAAAGATTTATCGCTTCAAGATGGCCTCGCGTCTGATTAGCTGGTTGGCGGGGTAACGGCCCACCAAGGCGACGATCAGTAGCCGGACTGAGAG
>CAKTLD010000085.1 GCA_934572445.1 uncultured Oscillospiraceae bacterium | reverse complement strand
TCGTAGCCGATGCCGACCGCCGCCGCCTCCTGCGGAAGAAGGCTCGTCTTCGTCATGCCGGGCAGCGTGTTGATCTCGAGGAAGTACGGCGTGCCTTCGGGCGTGACGATAAAGTCCGCGCGGGAGTAGACGCTCAGCCCGATCAGGCGATAGACCGTCTCGGTCGCGGTGCGCACGCGCATCTCCCAGTCCTCGGGGATGGGAGACGGGCAGATCTCCTCCGCCGCGCCGGCCTGATACTTGTTCGCGTAGTCATAAAAGCCCGTCTTGGGGATAATTTCGATGGAGGGCAGTGCCTTGCCCGCGATGATACCAACCTGGATCTCGCGGCCGGAGATGTACTGTTCGAGCACGACCTGCGCGCCGAACTGTAAGCACTCTTCGAGCGCCGCTTTGAGCTCTGCGCCCGTATGCGCGATGGAGACGCCGACAGACGAGCCGTTGGCGACCGGCTTGACGACGCAAGGGAGCTTCGTTTCCGACACAAGGCGCGCGATGTCGCCTTCCGTGTAGCGCACGGTGCGCCACTGCGGCGTGATGACATATTCCGACACCAGACGCTTCGTCAGGTCCTTATCCATCGCGATGGCGCTCGATAAGTAGCCCGCACCCGTGTACGGGATGCCGAGCAGGTCGAACGCCGCCTGCACGCGGCCATCCTCGCCGCAGGTGCCGTGCAGCGCCAGAAAGACGACTTCCGCCTTGGCGCACACATCGAGCACGCCGGGGCCGAACAGGCTGCGGCTCTGATCCCTGCGGCTCGCGCGCACGGCAGCGAGGTCGGGCTCCGCCTCGGCGACAGAATAGTCGCCGCAGAAGCCGTCCGGCGCGTCGAAGACGTCGTCGAGCCTGCCGTCGTAGTTTTCAAAACCCATGAACATATCCACTAAAATGGCCTGATGCCCGCGCGCTCTCAGCGCGCGGCAAATTTTGTTGCCGCTCGAGAGCGACACGTTGCGCTCCATACTCAGTCCGCCTGCCAGAACCACGATCCGCATTGCTGTTTCCTCCTTTGACCGAAAGAGCTTATACTCACTCGCAGGCCCACAGGGCCATACGCTAATCCATACTATTCTAATTTATACTTTACCACAGCTTTTCCCCAAATACAAGCAAAAGAGGACGGTACGCCGGAAAGGGCGCGCCGGGCGAATCCGTCCTCATGCTTCATTCTCATGCACAGGCCCCGAAAAGCGGAACAGGCATGACGCAGTCATGCCTGTTCCTGAAACGTAATCCTTGCTGTTTTGCCGGCGGATGTTTCTCATGACATCCGGCTTTTATACGCCGTCGCTCCCGCTCTGCCCGTCTCAGCCGAACAGACCCGAAAGCAGGCCCTTGCTGCTTTTGCTTTCTTTCAGAGTCATTGCTGCGCTCAGCAGCTCCGCCGCCTGCGCGCGCGTCACACCGCCGCGCATTTCCTCGGCGGAAAAGCGGCCGCTCTCGATCACGCTGACAGACTGCAGATTCGCCACCGCCTGCGCGCACCACGCGTCGGCGGCATCGTAGTCCGAAAGGTCCACATCCGTCACGCGCAGGAGCCTGTTCAGCACGACCGCCGCTTCGTTGAGCGTGATGCCGTCACCCGCGCGGAAGGCAACGCCCTCCGCCGTGCCCACGCCGGAGATCACGCCCGCGTTCAGCGCGCTCACGGCCCAGCCCTTGGCCCAGGTCGGAATACTCGCATCGTCGCAGAAGCCCGTCATGCTGACCTCTTCAGCCTGAAGGTCCATGGCCGCGAGCGCCATGGCGACAAATTCTCCACGCGTAAGTGTGCGCTGCGGTTCAAAGAAATAATCCTGCCCGACCTTCGCGCCCACAAACACGCCGTGCTCAGCCAGATCCAGTGCCGCCGTGTGGGCGCGCTCGCCCGCCATGTCAGCGTAGAACACGCCGCTCGCGGCGCGCTCGATGGTAAGGCTCACTGTCGCAGGCAGCGACACGTTGCCCTCCTCATCAGTCGCGGTGTAGGTGAAGCTGTCCGCACCGAGCTTTCCCGCGGGAGTGTAGACAAAGCCGAGACCGTCCTCCGTCAGCTCCGCCGTTCCCTTTTTCGGCTGCGTGACGATGTCGAACGCCAGCGTACCGCCTTCGTTGTCCACCGCGCGGAATACGCCTTCATACGGCACGCCGCGGTACACGCGCACCTCCATGTTTTCCGCCACCGGCGCGCCGTCCGCAGCGCGCGGCGTCTCTTTCTCCCTGCCAAAGAGCGCCGACGCGCTCTGCAGCGGAAGAAGCGTCAGCAGCAGGATCGCCATGACGAACGGCAGCGCGCGCCAGAGCCTTTGTTTGTTCAGATCCATATTGCAACTCTCCTTATTTCAAATCGGTCTGCCGCTATTTTCTGCGCAGCGGACAAAAATATGCAAAACCGCTTGAATTTGATAGAAAAACTGCTTGACTTTCCATTCCCCCGCTGTTATACTTGGAAAGCCGCTTTGAATGGGCATAAAGTTCCGGCTTCCGCCGAACGCCCCCGAGAGCGAGTCCGTAATTAAGGAAAGAGGTGCAAGCAATGCAAGCGATCATCGTTACCGGCGGCAAGCAGTATGTGGTGAACGAGGGCGACACCCTGTTCATCGAGAAGCTCCCCGTCGAGGCGGGCGACGCCGTGACCTTCGATCAGGTCCTGGCGATCGTCGACGGCGAAAACACCAAGTTCGGCACTCCCGTGGTGGAGGGCGCGAAGGTAGACGCTACTGTCGTCAAGAACGGCAAGGGCAAGAAGGTCCGCGTCTACAAGTACAAGGCCAAGAAGGGCTATCACAAGCGTCAGGGTCATCGCCAGCCTTATACCAAGGTTGAGATCGGCAAGATCACATTCTAAGGTATGACCACCGTTACATTCCTCACGGAGGGAAAGCGCATCATCGGTTTTGATGCCAAGGGCCACAGCGGTTACAGCGAAGCGGGCAGCGACATTGTCTGCGCGGCGATCACAAGTGCGGTCCGCCTTGTGGAAAGCACCGTGAACGATGTGCTCGGCCTCGCGGCCTCCGTCAAGGTCCATGAACGCTCCGGCGCTGTGGAATTCCGGCTCCCCGGCGGTCTGTCCGCCGCAAACGAAAGTGCCTGTCAGGCACTTTTGACGGGATTGATGCTGCTCTTCACCGAGCTGCACAGCGAATATCCGGACAATATCGAAGTCATGGAGGCGTAAGCCCCCTGTTCCGATCATCTTATAGAAAGGATGGCAAATCACCATGCTGAACATCGGTCTTCAGTTTTTCGCCCACAAGAAGGGCGGCGGCTCCACGAAGAACGGCCGCGACTCTAACGCCAAGCGCCTTGGCCCCAAGCGCGCTGACGGTCAGTTCGTTCTCGCCGGCAACATTCTTGTGCGCCAGCGCGGCACCCACATCCATCCGGGCGTCAACGTCGGTATCGGCTCTGACGATACTCTCTACGCCAAGGAGAGCGGCGTGCTCCGCTTCGAGCGTCTCGGCAAGGATCGTAAGCAGGCTTCTGTTTACCCCGCTGAGTAATTGAGCAAGGAAGGACCCCGAGCAGACGCTCGGGGTCCTTTTTCCGTGATATCACACACCAGAGCAAAGGAGACGAACATGATCAAAGCCGTTCTGATGGACATTGACGACACGCTGCTGGACTTTGGCCGGAGCGCCCGCGCCGCGATGCGGCAGGCGTTCACGGAATACGGCCTGCCATTTTCCGAGCAGGCCTATGCAGCCTTCACACGCATCAACGACGAGCTGTGGAGCGCGCTCGAGCGCGGGGAGCTGACGGCGCAGGAGCTGTTTGCGCGCCGCTGGAACGCCATTTTTTCCGCGCTCGGCATTGAAGCAGACGGACCGCGGTTCGAGCAGCGCTTTTTATCGCTGCTGCACGCCACCGCTATCCCCGTAGCGGGCGCGGCGGAAGCGTGCCGGTATCTCAGCGGCAAATATATTCTCTGCGCGGCGAGCAACGCCTTCCACGACCAACAGGTCAACCGCCTGACCATTGCGGGACTGATGCCATACTTTTCCCATGTCTTTGTCTCCGAAACGCTCGGATATCGCAAGCCACAGAAGGCGTTTTTTGATGCCTGCCGCGCTTTCCTTTCCAGCGTGGCCGCAAACGAATGTGTGATGATCGGCGACTCGCTGACTGCCGACATCGCCGGCGGCAAAAATGCGGGCATGAAAACGATCTGGTACAACCACGCACACCGCCCCGTTCCGGAGCACTGCGAGGCCGACCAGATCGTCGATTCGCTGTCAGAGCTGAAAAATCTGCTGTAATTTAAGAGACCGCTTCCGCGCCGACGGTGTACTCCCAGCCACTGTCGCTGCGGGACGCCGTGCAATTCGTAAAGTAATACGCGCCGAGCGGCGAGCGCCACTTTTCGGCGCTGAAGCAGACGGATGCGCCGTTTTCCTGCGTTTCATCGGGCGTGATGGTAAAGAGCAGGCCCTCGGGGAAGGAATACGCCGTATTTCCGTTCTCCATTTTCTCGCCCGAAAGATAGCCCTGCTCACGCAGCTCGTCAAACGTCAGCGTCAGCCCCTGCACGCCGTGTCTCTGTGCAAAAACATAGGCCACCGCCGCCTTCTCGCCCGCGGTCAGCCCGCCGGGCGCCTTACTCAGATCGACGCTCACAAATCCCGCACCGCCGTTGAGTCCGTCGTCCGCGTTCCACAGGTCCTCGAGCACCGTCAGATAAAGGCCGCACAGGTCGTATCTCATATCCATATCCGTCCCGTGTGAAAGAGACACACCGACCACCTGCGCAAATCGCGCAGGAAACGTCTCCCGCACGCCGCCGGTGTACCATACTTCGGCGTCCATACCGCTTTCGATCACGGAAGCGTCCACGCTGCTGCCATCCAGATAGAATGTCACGCCGTCAAGCGGCAGAGCATAAAGCTCCGTCTCGCCCGCCAGAATGAGCGTACCGTCTTCGCTGCCGCCCACCACGCGCAGCGTCACCGTGTCCGCACCCACATTCTGCTGTGCCGGTCTCACAGGATCGGTATTCGTTTCCTCCTCTGCGTTTTTGGTGCAGGAGAGCAGCAAAGCCGTCGCGGCCACCGCAAGCATCAGTACAAGCAGTCTTTTCATCGTTTCCCAGTCCTTTCCGTTGTATCCTACCTTTAGACGGAGGACGCGGAAAAAAGTTCCCGCAAATTCTGTACTTTTTCATTTTTCTTTTGAATTTGTCCGTTTTTCTTGACGGAGCGTCGAAAAACGGATAAACTATTTGTTCAGGAATAACAAGGAGGTGCCAACATGGCAGCATCTTTTATCGATAAGGCACGCATCTTCTGCCGCGCGGGCAAGGGCGGCAACGGCGCGGTGGCGTTTCACCGCGAAAAGTACGTCTCCGCGGGCGGTCCCGACGGCGGAGACGGCGGCAACGGCGGCAACATCGTCCTCGTCGTCGACGACAACATGTCCACGCTGATGGATTTCCGCTACAAGCGCAAATATGTCGCCGACAACGGCATGGACGGGCAGGGTGCGCGCAAATACGGCAAGCAGGGCAAGGATCTTACGATCCGCGTGCCGCGCGGCACCGTCGTGCGCGATGCGGAATCCAACGAGATCATCAAGGATATGTCCGATTCCGAGCCGTTCATCCTCTGCCGCGGCGGCAAGGGCGGCTGGGGCAACGCGCATTTCGCAACGCCGACGCGTCAGGCGCCCCGCTTTGCCAAATCAGGCCTTGAGGGCGAGGAACACGACGTCGTGCTCGAGCTGAAGCTGCTGGCCGACGTCGGCCTCATCGGCTTCCCGAATGTTGGTAAATCGACGCTTCTCTCCGTCGTTTCCAAGGCGCGGCCCAAGATCGCGAACTATCATTTCACCACGCTCTATCCCAACCTCGGCGTCGTGTATGTCGACGAGGGTGTTTCGTTCGTCATGGCCGACATTCCCGGCATCATCGAAGGTGCGGCCGAGGGCGCGGGCCTCGGGCACGACTTCCTGCGCCATATTGATCGCTGCCGCCTGCTCGTTCACGTCGTCGACGTATCCGGCAGCGAGGGGCGTGATCCCGTTGAGGACTTTGACGCCATCAACGCGGAGCTTTCGCAGTATTCCCCCGAGCTTGCCACCCGCCCGCAGATCGTCGTCGCGAACAAGACCGACATCATGGAGGATGAGAGCCTGCTTGAAAAGCTGCGCGCGCATGTCGAGCCGCTCGGTTATCCCCTCTTCGCCCTGTCCGCCGCGTCGCACACCGGCACGCGTGAGCTGACGCTCAAGATCGCCGAAAAGCTCGCGACGCTCCCGCCTGTCATCGTCTACGAGCCGGAGTATGTCCCCAAGCCCGTCAAGATCGACGCAAGCGAGCCGCTCCAGATCACTGTCGAGGATAACACCTATATTGTCGAGGGCAAGTGGCTGCAGCGCCTGATGAGCAACATCAACTTCGGCGACTACGAGAGCCGGATGTTCTTCGACAAGATGCTGCGTGAAAACGGCGTTTTCCAGCAGCTTGAGGATCTCGGCATCCAGGACGGTGATATCGTCAGCATGTACGAGCTCGAATTCGAGTATCAGCACTAATTTCTTTCGGGAGATGATTTCATGTCCGTCAGTCTTTGCGAGGACTGCGTTTATTACAGCTACGATGAAGAGTCCGACAGCTACTGCTGCGATCAGCAGCTCGACGAGGACGAGATGGCGTATTTCCTGCGCGGCAAACTGACCGCCTGCCCGTTCTACCATCCGGGGCAGAGCGACTACTACCTCGCGGGAAAGCAATAAGAATCACAAAAAGGAGCACGCGCAAGCGTGCTCCTTTTATTGTTCCACGACCTTATCCCAGTAGGGCGCGAGCCGTTTTCTGATCTCCGGCATATCCACCTGCCGGTACTTGTCCGTCCAGCACAAAAGCGCGCGCAGCGAGGAAAGCGACTCGCGCTTTCCCTGCTCCAGCCCCAGCTTTTTTCTGACAAATCGCCGAAAAATACAGCAGCGGCACTTTCGACGCGGCACACTCAGAAGATAGATCCTGTCTGCCTCGGCAAAGCGCCGGCCGCACCACGCATAGCAGACCCCTTCGGTGATCCAGTCCTCCTGCCGCAGAATCTGGCGCAGCATCGCGCCGCGCTCCTGCGGGTCCCGCTTGCTCCCGTAGTCCTTTCGCCCGTCCCACTGCAAATCGTCCAAATCATAGTGTGGGATACCGTACTCCGCCTACAGTCTTTTCGCAAGGAATGTCTTCCCGCTGCCGCTGCCCCCGATGATATGGATCTTCACTGGGCCTCAGCTCCACTTCTCGCGGCTGAGCTCGTGCATGTAGCCCGCCGTGATGATACCGGTGGGCAGTGCGACAATGGCGATGCCCATAAATGAGGACGTCATGCTCACGATGCGTCCGATATCACTCGTGGGATAAATGTCGCCGTAGCCCACGGTCGTCAGCGTGACGACCGCCCAGTAAATGGCATCAAAAAAACGTGTCGAAGCTGTCAGGCTCCACCTGAAACATGATGAGCGCCGAGAGCGCGATATATCCGCCCGCCAGCACGCACACTGCCGCAAGAGCCCTCCGCTCGCGACGGACTACATTCAGGATCAGCTCAAAGCTGCGCGAATAGCGCAGGAATTTAAGGGCCTTGAGCGCTTTGTTAAGGCGAAACAGACGGAAAAGCTTGAACCCCGCACCCAGCACCGTAAGCGATGGCAGGATGGACAACAGGTCCACAATGCCGAAAAAGCTGAACGGATAGCGCAGAAACGCCCATTTTCCAAGCTTTTCATACTTATAGTCCGCCGTGCCCCATCGCAGCAGGTAGTCCACGATGAACACCGCGACTGTCACGCGGTCCATCCAGTAAAACCACCCGTTCGTCTCCTTGAAGCACAGCGGCAGGATGCTCGCGGCAATGCACACGAGCATGAAGCGGTCATAGATCAGACTTTCCCGGTCGCCCTTATCCGCGACCTCAATGACCTCGTAGATCCTTCTTCGCATCATCCGCTGTTTTTTCCCCCCCCTCTGTCATTCCCGCGCACCGGGCAGAAAGCGCTGTCCAGTCTCTTCCGCGCTCATCTGCCCGCCGGAGAGCTCCGTGAGCGCGGCGGCGAACGCCGCCGTCCTTCCGCTCGGCAGCAGGAACGTGAGCATCACGGCTGCGCCGTAGTCGCTTGACTCGATCCTTCCCTCGCTCCCCTCGATGAGCAGCTTCACACGCTCGAACATCGGGTACGGGCACTCAAGCCGCATCACGGAAAACGGCTGCATCCGCGCCTTACCCGCTCTATCCAGAGCATCCTTTGCCGCCTTGGCATAGGCGCGCGTCAGCCCGCCCGCACCGAGCAGAATTCCGCCGAAGTAGCGCGTCACGATGCACACTACATTCTCCACACCCTCGCGCTGAAAGACGTTCAGCATCGGCTGGCCTGCCGTGCCCTGCGGCTCGCCGTCGTCGCCGTAGCGGACGGTGCCGTCGTGCAGGACGAAGCACCAGCAATTGTGGCGCGCGTCGTAGTATTTCTTCCTCATCTCGTCGATGCGCGCGCGGGCCTCCGCCTCGCTCTCCACAAGGAAAACGTGGCTGATGAAGCGCGAGCGCTTTTCTTCAAACTCGCTCTCCGCGTTTGCGTATGGGACAAGGTACTCTGTCATGGTTTCAATGTTCCTTTCAGCGGGTTTTCTCCCACTTTTCTTTCGTGAGGGCGTAAAAAAGCGTCGGCCGCAGCGCATCGTCCACAAGCGCCGGCCTTTCACAGGTCAGCTGATAAGAAAAGCCACACTTTTCGATCACGCGCTTTGA
>CAKTLD010000084.1 GCA_934572445.1 uncultured Oscillospiraceae bacterium | reverse complement strand
TTCCACCTGAATTCCCCGCTGGATGCGGGGCACTTCGTTCCCTTGTAACGGAGGGACCGGCGCGGCATTTCCGCCGCGCGGCTCAAAAGCGCCGCCTTTTCCGTTCCGCAGGGACTTGCACCGGCCGTCCCCTCTCTTGAGCGGGTGAAAAGAAAAGGCTTCTTTCTCAATGCCTTTTGTTGGGGCAGTATATCACGCCGTGCCGCGCTTGTCAAGCGCGCAGGGATGTATGTTGCCTTTTTTTCTTTGCGATGATATACTAATGTATTATTCATTTGGACTTGTTCTCGGAAAGGGGCTTTCCTACACCATGCGATCTTTGCTTGCCATCATTCGTCCGGACGCAGACGCACCGAAGGGACTGCAGCGCGCGCACCGCGCGTGGCTCTACGGCTGGATGACGCTGATGGGCGTGGGCATCGGGCTCATCTCGATGATGCTCGCGGCCTATGCCTATGCGCCGCTGAACCATCTGTACCTGTTTTTGTCCTACTTCCGCCTGCCGCTGCTCGCGGCGCTGAATCTCTTTGTACCGGTGCTGCTGGTCTACCTCGGTTTTTTCCTGTTCCGGCGGCCCTGGGCGGCGTATCTGACCGCCGCCGTCCCATGCCTTGCGCTGGCGTTCGGCAGCTATTATAAAACACAGCTGCGCGGCGACCCCGTGCTTGCGACCGACCTGCGCATCCTGCGCACGGCGGGCGGCATCGTGGGACACTACACACTTGAGCTCACGAAGCCCATACTCGCAGGCATTGCGGGCGCGCTGATCATGCTGCTGTTTTCCCTCCTTCTGATGCGGAAGGAGCCGCTGCGTGTGCGCACGCGCGTCATCGGCGTGCTCGCCTGCCTGGTCATCGCGCTGGGCGCGTATTTCACCGTCTACACGGACGCGGATATTTACACGAACAAAACCGCCAACAACAGCTTCATCAACCCCTGGTCGGACGTGGAGGTATTTGTTTCCAAGGGCTCGGTCTACCCCTTCCTCTACAGCGTGCAGGAGATGTTTCCCGACCCGCCCGAAGGCTACAGCGAAAAGGGCGCGCTCGCGGCGCTCGCGCCGTATGAGGACGCGGACATTCCCGCGGAGGAAAAGGTCACGGTGGTCGGCATCATGCTCGAGGCCTTCTGCGATCTGACGGATTACCCCGTGCTGGCGGACATCCCCGCCGTGGCGGAGGTCTATGCACCGCTGCACGAGCTGGAAGCGCGCTGCCTATCGGGACGCCTCCTGACGAACATCTTCGCCGGCGGTACGACGGACACCGAATGGGGCTTCCTCACCGGCTACAGCCGCCATGAGGACTTCCGCCGCGACACGGACTCCTACGTCTGGTACTTCAAGTCGCAGGGCTATGACACGCTTTACCGCCATCCCGGCTACGGCTGGTTCTATAACCGCCAGAATGTGAACGAATACCTCGGCTTTGACGAGAGCGTCTTTACCGACAGCGGCTTCGGCGAGCTGGTGGACCCCACGGCGGCAGTGTTCCACTCCGACGCGGTGCTGATGGATTATCTGCTGCGCGACCTTGACACGCAGCAAGCGGACGGCGATCCGCTGTTTCTCTTCTCTGTGTCGTACCAGAACCATGGGCCGTACTTCTCCGAGTCCTGCGCGCATGAATACGTCACCCCCGCGCAGACCGGCTGGTCGCAGGAGAGCTGCTGCATCCTGAACAACTACCTTGCCGGCGTGAGTGAGACGATCGGCGAGCTTATCCGCATGGCGGACACGCTGGAGCAGCGCGATGAACCGGTGATGTTCGTCTTCTTCGGCGACCACAAGCCGTGGCTCGGCAACGGCAGCAGCGTGTACGCCGAAATGGGCATCGACCTCGACACGGCGGCGCTCGACGGCTTCTATAACTATTACGCAACCCCCTACGCCATCTATGCCAACAGCGCGGCAAAGCGCACCCTCGGCGGTGAGTTTACCGGCGAGGGCGGCGACTTCTCGCCCTGCTACCTGATGCAGCGTCTTTTCGACGCGTGCGGCTGGGAGGGCAGCGCCTTCATGCAGCTCCAGCGCGAAACCTATGCCGTCACACCGCTGCTGCATGTGCGCGGCTGGTTTTTGAAGGACGGCGTACTGACCGGCAATCTCGACGGGGAGGAATTTGATCTCTACCACCGCTATCTGTACGCTCAGTATTACCGCGAACAGCATTTTACCGCCGCGGGATGAGAGCAAAAGGAGGACTCACCATGAAAAAAACACTGACGCTGCTGCTGGCGCTCATGCTGCTGCTTTCTGCCTGCGGCGCGCAGAAAGCGGACGACACGCCCGTTCAGCCGGACACCCCCGCCCCCACAACGCAGCCGGACGATCCCGCCCCCGTGACACCCACGCCGACGCCGGAGGAACAGGCGGAGCAGCGCCTGCGCGAGGCGATCGCGGACATGACGCTCGAAGAGAAGGTCGGGCAGCTCTTCTTTGTCCGCTGCCCCGAAGCGGGTGCGGCGGAGGATGTCGCGGCCTACCACCTCGGCGGTCTGCTGCTCTTCGGGCGCGATTATAAGGATGCAGCGGGGAACTGGCTCACGGAGGAGCAGTTCACGCAGACCTTGCAGAGCTATCAAAACGCGGCAGACCTTCCGCTCTTCATCGGCAGCGACGAGGAGGGCGGCACGGTCACGCGCGCAAGCCGGAATCCGAATCTCTTCTCCGAAAAGCTTGCCTCCCCGCAGTCGCTCTATGCAGCGCTTGGGCTGGAGGGAATGGCTCAGAAAACAGAGGAATACAACCGCCGCCTCTATGATCTGGGCGTGAATGTGAACCTCGCCCCCGTGTGCGATGTTTCGACGAATCCCGACAATTTCATCTACGAGCGCACCTTCGGGCAGAACGCGCAGGCCACGGCGGACTACATTTCCCGCGTCGTGCCCGCCTATGCGGAGGCGGGCGTCGCGTGCGTTCTGAAGCACTTCCCCGGCTACGGCAACAATGCCGACACGCACACAGGCATCGCCATCGACGCACGCCCGTATACGACGTTCGAGCAATCCGACCTGGTACCGTTTGAAGCGGGCATCGCGGCGGGCGCGCCGTTTGTGCTCGTAAGCCACAATGTGGTCGAGTGTATGGACAGCGCCTATCCCGCCTCGCTCTCGCAGAAGGTACACGCCCTGCTGCGCGACACGCTGGGCTTTGACGGCGTCATTCTGACGGACGACCTTGCGATGGACGCGGTCAAGGCCTACGCCGAGGACGGCAGCGTTGCGGTGCTGGCGATTCAGGCGGGCAACGACATGATCGTGACCACCGACTATCAGACACAGATCCCGCAGGTCATCGCCGCCGTGCGGGACGGCACGATCGCGGAAAGCGACATCGACGCGCACGTTTACCGCGTGCTGCGCGAAAAGCAGGCGCTCGGCCTGATCGACTGAGGAGGAAGCGATATGGAAACAAAAAAGCTCTACTACGACAATCCCTTCCTGCGGCGTTTTGCCGCCGTCGTCACCTCCTGCGTGGAGGCGAAGGGCGGCTGGGCGGTCACGCTTGACCAGACCGCCTTTTATCCCGAGGGCGGCGGTCAGCCGTATGACACCGGCACGCTCGGCGGTGTGAAGGTGCTGGAAGTACACGAAAAAGGCGGCACGGTCACGCACCTGTGCGGCGCGCCGCTCGCCGCGGGCGAGAGCGTCGAGGGCGAGATCGACTGGGCGCGCCGCTTTGACCACATGCAGCAGCACTCGGGCGAACACATCTGCTCGGGCCTGATCTGCACACGCTTTCACTGCGACAACGTCGGCTTTCACATGGGCGCGGATATCGTCACCATTGACTTCAACGCCGATATTTCGTGGGACGCGCTCATGGAGATCGAGGCTGCCGCCAACCGCTACATTTATGAGGATCACCCCATCGACATCCAGCTCCACCGCGGCGCGGAGCTGGACGCGATCGACTACCGCAGCAAAAAGCCGCTCGAGGGCGACGTGCGTATCGTCACGTTCCCGCAGGCGGACTGCTGCGCCTGCTGCGGCACGCATGTGGCGCGCAGCGGACAGGTGGGACTGGTAAAGTTCCTCTCCGTGCAGCGCTTCCGCGACGGTGTGCGCATCGAGCTTTTGTGCGGCGCGCGGGCGCACCGCTATCTTTCCGCCTGCTGGGAACAGAACATGCAGCTTTCGCAGGCACTCTCCGTCAAGCCGACGGCAAGCCATGCCGCCGTGGAGCGGCTGCTGGGCGAGCTCGGTGCGCTCAAGCTGCGCTGCGCGCGGCTTGAGGAAACGGCCTTTGCCCAGACCGCCGCGCAGTATGCGGGCGCAGGCAATGTGGTGCTTTTCGAGGACGAGCTGTCGGGCGACAGCCTGCGCAAGCTCTGCGACGCGGTGATGAAGACCTGCGGCGGGCGCTGCGCGGTCTTTGCCGGCGCGGACGGCGCGTACAAGTACGCCATCGGCTGCACCGGCGGCGACCTGCGTGAGCTTACGAAAAAACTGAACGCGGAACTGAACGGCCGCGGCGGCGGCAAGCCGGGCTTCGTGCAGGGCAGCGTCTCCGCTGAGCGCGCGGCGATCGAAAAGTTTTTCGCGGAATGACCACCCGCGCACCGCGCGGAGGTACGGCAAAGGGGGTATTCTCTTCGGAAAGAGAATACCCCCTTTATTTGCCCGTTTCCGTCCGCGGTGCGGGCTTTGTTTTTGCTTGAAGAGGAAAAATCAGAACCCGAGTCCGCCGAGGCCCAGGCCGCTTGTGAGCGCGTTCATCTTGCCGCTCATCGCGTCCTCCGCCTGGCGCAGCGCCTCGTTCACGGCGGAGATGATCAGATCCTGAAGCATCTCCACGTCCTCGGGATCGACCGCCTCAGGCTTGATGGCGATGGCGGTGACCTCCTTCTTGCCGTTGACCGTCGCGCTGACGACGCCGCCGCCGACGCTCGCGCTGAAGGTCTTCTCCTCGACCTCCTGCTGCGCCTTCTGCATATCCTCCTGCATCTTCATGATCTGCTGCTGCATCTGCTGCTGTTTGAGCATCTGGCCGCTGCCGTTGGAAAAGCCGCGGCGTGCGCTGTAACCCTTTGCCATGTTCGTTTCTCCTTTTATTTTACTGTAAAATTATCAAATTTACTGCCAATGCGTAAAAGATCCTGCATCTTATCGTGCTTTTTCTCGCCCGGGCGCTTGCCCACGACAAAGCGCACGCGGATCTCCTGCCCCACAGCGCGCGAGGTCACGTCGCTCAGCACGTCCGTCACCGCCGGCTGGTCGAGCATGTTCTTCTGCACCTCCGTCGCGCAATAGACAGTGAGCAGCCCGTCCTTTACCTCGCCCTGCGCCATACCGATGAAAGCGCGCTTGTCGGGCGTCAGACGATTCTTGTAGCTCTCCATCAGCTGAAGAAAGACCTCGCCGTCCCCGCCGCCGTCGCTTGCAGGCGCTTCCCGAACGGGAGCGGGAGCCGCCGCCGGTTTCGGCGCGGCTGTCTTCGGCGCGGGCACGACCGGCTCTCCGTAGGGCGGCGGTGCATCGTAATCGTCCGGCAGCGGCGGCTCATCCCACGGGAGCGGTTCTTCCCCGGCGGGCTTTGCGCCCGCCGCAGATGCTTCCGCGGCCTCTTGCGGCGCGGGGGCAGACGCCGGATGCTTCGATGCAAACTGCACGCCCGCGGCGATCTGCTCTTCGAGCCGCGCGATGCGCGCGCCGAGCGCCGCCAAGTCACCGGACAGCGTCTCGTCACAGAGCTTCAGGATGCACAGCTCGGCGTCCGTGCGGCGATTCACGCTGAACTGGAGCTGCGCCGCCGTCTCCTGCAAGATCGTACAAAGCTGAATGAACCGTGCGCTCGTCCCCTGCGCACGCAGGTTCCGGAGCGCTGCGGCGTCGTAGGCACCGCTGAGCAGGCTTTCGCCGCCCTCCCCCGCCGTTGCGCTGATAAGCAGCTCGCGCGCGAGGGTCGAAAGCTCGCCGAGCACCGCGCCGACATCCTTGCCGCCGTCGTAGAGCGAGCCGAGCAGCGTGAGCGCGCCGCGCGCGTCGCGCGATAAAATGAGCGACATCAGCCGCGCGGTCTGCACATTGCCGGCAAGGCCCAAAGCGTCCAGCACAGCGTTCGCGTCGATCGCGCCGCCCGCGGCGGCGCACTGGTCCAGCAGGCTCAGCGCATCGCGCAGCGCGCCGTCGGAAAGGCGGGCCAGCAGCTCCGCGCCGTCGGGACGGAGGTCGATGCCCTCCTGCCCGGCGATATAGCTGAGCCGCGCGATGATATCCTTGGGCAGGATGCGGCGGAAGGCAAAGCGCTGACAGCGCGACAGGATCGTTGCGGGTACCTTGTGCAGCTCCGTCGTTGCCAGAATGAACATCAGATGCTCGGGCGGCTCCTCCAGGATCTTGAGCAGCGCGTTGAACGCGGGTGTCGAGAGCATGTGGACTTCATCAACGATATACACGCGCTTTTTCACCTGCGCGGGCGAATAGATGGCCTCGTCGCGCAGCGCGCGCACGCTGTCCACGCCGTTGTTGGACGCCGCGTCCAGCTCGACCACGTCGAGCAGACGCCCGCTTTCAATGCCGAGGCAGCTCGGGCAGCGGTTGCAGGGGTCTCCGTCCACCGGATGCTCGCAGTTGACCGCGCGCGCCAGGATCTTTGCGCAGGTCGTCTTGCCCGTGCCGCGCGTGCCAGTGAAAAGGTAGGCGTGCGACAGCCGACCCTCGGCCACCTGACGGCGCAGCGTGGAGGTGATATGCTCCTGCCCGACCACGTCGGCAAAGGTCTTCGGCCGCCACTTGCGGTAAAGCGCCTGATACATCCGCAGCCCTCCCTTTTGATAGAAATACTCCTCCGGATACAGCTGCGGGACCGGCGCCCTTGCGGCACATGGCTGGTCCCGCTTAATGCTGCTCGGTTCCCCGCCTGACATGGTTCGCAGGCATCCATTGCGCAAGACCGGTTCCGCAGCTGTATGCGGAGGAGTTGAACAGATAGTATTCTACTATACTTCCGAAAAAATTTCAACAGAAAAATAAAAAAGGGACTTCACAAATCGAAAAAAGTATGTTATGATAATCCGCGCTGAGAAGTTCAGCGCGTTTTTGGGCCTGTAGCTCAGTTGGGAGAGCGTACGGTTCGCATCCCTATGGTCGCACATCGACCTGCGAGTTTCAGCCCATGTTTTCGGAGAGAATTTCCTCCGGAATCTTCTAAAATCGAAAAACTTGAAAATCTGCTTTTTGTTGCAAAAACCTGCAAAAAGCGGCGATATGGGCCCATAGCTCAGCTGGGAGAGCGTTCGGTTCGCATCCGAGAGGTCGAGGGTTCGAATCCCTTTGGGTCCACCATTTCGAGAAAAATCACCGCCAATTCGGCGGTGATTTTTCGTTTGACCACAATTATACCACAGACGGCAGAAAATCCTGACCACTTTTGGAATCCGCAGGCGGTGAGTAGCAGCCCCTCACCACCTGCGGATTTTCGTTTTATGTGTTTGCCGGTGCGGCAAGTTCTGCTCTGACCTCATCATAGTATTTCTGCACCGTGGTGCGGTCCATGCCTGTTTCCCGTGCGATATAGCTTTTATTGCTCACGCCGGGGTGCTGGCGCAGGTACTCCGCCAGCTGCTTTTTCTTGGGGCTGACGCCGTCTGGATACTCCGCAGCCGTCCCATTCCGCAGGACAGCGATCTCCGCTTTCATTTGCAGGATCAGCTTCGCCAGCTTTTCCTCACATTCCTCCCGCGTGCGGCCATATACATTGCGGGAGTGCTTCTTGCCGTCTGGCCAGACGGGCGAGTACCGTCCCTCCCACAGATCCTCCTTGAGCTGCTTGATGTAGCCCGTGCCGGGTCTGCGGCGCGGCGGTGTGTACGGTTCAAACCTCTGCGCCTCTGATGCAGCTTCTGCTTTCTGTCGGGATATTTCTGCCTTTGCGATGCCGCGGTCGATGCTGGCTGCGGCATTTTCCTGCATTTCGTTGGTAATGTGGGTGTAGATATTCAGCGTGGTCTTGGCGGAGACATGGCCAATGATGGCGGACAGTGTCTTCACATCCATGCCGTGTTCCAGTGACATGGTGGCGAAGGTATGGCGCAGATCGTGAAAGCGCACCTTTTTGCAGTCTGCCCGTTCCAATATCTGCTGGAGCCGCTTGCGGACATAGCTGGGGTCGATGGGCTGGTTCGGCTTGATGCGGGACGGGAACATCAGCGGGGAGAATACTTCTTTCCGATATTCCCGCAGAAGTCCTACCATGACTGGCGGCAGGATGATCGTGCGAAACGCTGCTTTTGTTTTCGGCTCGCTGATGATATTCTTACCGCCAACCGGTGTGACCTGCTTGCTGATATGGAGTTCCCCTGTCTCAAAGTTCAGGTCATCCCATGTGAGTGCCAGTATCTCACCCCGGCGAAGTCCTGTGGTCAGCTCCAGCAGGAAAAGTTCGTACATCCCCTCCGCTTTGGCCTGTATCAGAAATCGCTGAATTTCTTCTTTGGACAGCACCTTCATTTCTTTCGGCTCCGGCGGTGGGAGCTTGACGCCGAGGATGGGGTTTTTCTTGATCAAGCCATCCTTCACCGCCCTGTCCAGCGCCATCCGTATTACATGATAGCAGCTTCGCACCGAACGCTCCGCCATCTCCGGCCCCTTGGTGTCCCGATGTGTTTTTCTGCCGTTGGCCTTCATCTCGTTCAGGAACTTCTGGCAGTCTGCCTGCGTCAGCTTATTCAGCGGGATATACCCGAGACCGGGAATAGCGTGGACATAGATCCACTCCTCATAGCCCTTCTGCGTAGTGGGGCGGATGGATGGCTTGCAGTGATTTTCATACCAGTAATTCATCCAATCCCC
>CAKTLD010000083.1 GCA_934572445.1 uncultured Oscillospiraceae bacterium | reverse complement strand
ATTTTTGATGGATCACTGCCTTACGGGCCCCCGTCTAAGCGTCCCTCTTTGTTTCAGTTCAATGTAACGACGTTGTTGCCCTGCGGAAACTCCACAAAGCGGATGGAGTAGATATCCGCGGTGATGTAGGCGCTGCGGCCCGGGTGGAAGATGGTAATATAGTCGTTTCCGACCTCCTGCAAGGTTCCGACCGCCACGACCGTGTTCTGCGAGCCGACGAGGAAGCTCACAATGACCGCGCGGCCGATGTTGCGCGCGAGCATCCCCTTCCATGAATTGTAGGCCATCTTGTCAACGGTCTGCGATTCCTCGATCTTATCGGGTGTGGGTTGGAACTGACCATTTGCGCCGGTCTGCGGCAGGAGCGACATGCTCCCCGCGCCCGACGAACCGCCGAGCATCTGCTCGTAGCTCTGGCTGGCGTTATTATTGCTGCTGTTATTATTGCCGTTCCCCTGCTGCGCGCTCGCCATGGCAGGCACAGCCGCCATCTGCTCGTAAAGGCACGGCATACTTTTTTCCATCTGGATCATAGATCTCCCTCTCCTTTCCCTCTCATCCGCGCGCCCGCACGGCGCGCCTTCTCAGGTGCTGTAATAGGCAGCCGTCGGGTCATAGAAGCAGTGGTCGCCGATGCGCGTGACAAACACTCCCACGTTTGACGGGAAGTTGGCACGGCAGGTGCTCGAAAAGGGGTTGAAAAACCACAGCGCCTGGCCAAGGCCCGAAAGCCGGTTGCCCGCGATGGCCCAGTCGGCGATCTCAAAGTGGATGTCGGTCGGGCGCATATTGTAAATGTTCTGCGGGTTGTAGCTGCCGCGCTCGGTCTCGCTGGCACAGACGAACTGCCCGGGCTGGAAGATGATGCTGCGGATGCTGCCCTGCCCCACGCGGGCATACTCTCCGCCCTGGGCGTGCACACGGTTCATCACCACGCTCGCCACCGCTTTCATGCCGTTCTCTCCCTCGCCGCCCGCCTCGCACTCGATCAGCCGCGCCAGCAGCTCACGGTCGGAATACGCCATTTACCGATCCCTCCCCCCATGGTCGCTTCCCATCCAGTCTATGCCGCCGCACACTGTTCGTGCGCGAAAAAGCGCCGCAGGCCAGACCTGCGGCGCTTTTCCATTCAGTTTTCCTCATCCGGCGGCGGGACCTCTCCGTCCTCGGGCGGCGTGAGGCCGTAGGCACCCTTCATCTTGAGTTCCTGCCACTGCTCCTTCGTAATGAGGATCTGGCGGGGCTTGGAACCCTCAAACGCGCCCACGATGCCGCGCGTTTCCATCTCGTCGACGATACGCGCGGCGCGGGAATAGCCGAGCTTCAGGCGTCTCTGAAGCATCGAGACCGAGGCCTGTCCTGTTTCCATCACCACGTCGATGGCGGCGGGCAGCAGTTCGTCGCCGTCGTCGGCGGCACTCTGCTCAGGCGCGGCATTGCCCCCGCCCTTCGCGCCGCTCTTCTCCTTCTCGGCAACAGCGGCGTTGATCTTGTCGATCACGGATTCGTCGTAGTCCGTCTCTCCGTTTTCCTTGACGAAGCTCACGACGCGCTCGATCTCCTCGGCGGAGATGAAGCAGCCCTGCACGCGCTTGGGCTTGCCCTCGCCGAGCGGAGCATAGAGCATATCGCCGCGGCCGACGAGCTTTTCCGCGCCCGCGGTATCAAGGATAATGCGCGATTCCATCGCGGAGGCAACCGCAAACGCGATGCGGCTCGGAATGTTGGCCTTCATCAGTCCCGTGATAACGTCCGCAGACGGACGCTGCGTCGCGATAACGAGGTGCATGCCCGCGGCGCGGCCCATCTGCGCCACACGGCAGATCGACTCTTCGACCTCCTTGGCCGCGACGAGCATCAGGTCGGCCAGCTCATCGATGACGACCACCACGGTCGGCAGCTTCCGGAGCGTTTCATCCGTCTCGGCGATCCTGTTATACGAAGCAAGGTCTTTGACGCCGTGCTCGGAGAATATCTTATAGCGCTTCATCATCTCGTATACGGCCCATTGCAGCGCGCCAGCGGCCTTCTTCGGGTCGGTGACGACGGGGATGAGCAGGTGCGGGATACCGTTGTAGGGCGCAAGCTCGACCATCTTCGGGTCGACCATGATGAAGCGCACCTCTTCGGGCGTCGATTTATAGAGCATCGAGACGATGAGCGAGTTCGTGCACACGGACTTACCGGAGCCCGTCGTACCGGCGATGAGCACATGCGGGAGCTTTGAGATGTTGCCGACAATGTTCTTGCCGCTGATGTCCTTGCCGACGGCGAATGCCGTAGTGGAGGGATGGGTGGTAAACTCCGTCGATTCGAGCACCGTGCGGATGGCAACGGGCGAGACGAGCTTGTTCGGCACCTCGATGCCGACGACGGATATCTTGTCGGGAATGGGCGCGATGCGCACGCCGCTCGCACCGAGCGCGAGGGCGATATCGTCCTGCAAATTCGTGATCTTCGAGAGCTTCACGCCCTGGCTGAGCGTGAACTCATAGCGTGTGACGGACGGACCGCGCACCACATCGCCGGGCTGTGCGTCCACGCCGAAGCTTGTGAGTGTCTGTGCCAGGCGGCGGGAATTGTTGCGCAGCTCCGCGCCCGCTTCGGCGGCGTTGGTCATGCCGCTCTCCTTGAGCAGCGTGATGGGCGGATACTGATACGCAGGCGGCTCCGCCTGCGGAGCCACCGTTTCGATCTCGCGCGTGACCTCCTCGCGGGCGGCGTCGACCTCGGCACGGCGAAGCTTTTCCTCCTGCTTGTCCGTCAGCACGGCGGGTACCGGAACGGATGCGGCAGGCGCGGGGGCCGCCTGGACCGGCACGGACACAGGCTGCGGCCGCGCGGGGGCCGCGGGGGCCGGATCGAACGGCGGCGCATCATCGAAGCGCTCGTCCGCCCGGGTCTCCGCCGCGGCAGCGTGCTGCACCGCGGCAGATACGGCGGGCTCGCCGCCGGTCAGCAGCTCATCGGGGCTCTTGATCTTATCCGACTTTTTGCGGAAAAAGCTGCCGCCCGCGCTCTTTTTCTCTGTCCGGCGTTCCTCACCGTCGAGCGGGATATCGATCGCACTCGGGCGCGGAGCCGCCGTCTTTTCTCCGCGCGCAGCCGCGCGGGGCGCGGACTTCTCCGGCTCCTTCTCCGGCTCCTCCTCCGGCTCATAGGGCAGGCGCTCATGCGAGCGCACCGCCTCAACCACCGCAGCGGGCGTCAGGCGGAAGGCCATCATCAGAAATGCCACCGTCAGCAGCACCAGCAGGATGAGTGCCAGTGTCTTTTTCACCAGCAGCACCAGCACGATGGCCAGCGTGGCCGAGGCTGCGCCGCCCGACTCGAGCGCCGCGCCGCTGCTCCAAAGGAGCTTGAGGATACCGTCCATGTTCGCGTACTCCACCCTGCAGAGCGCGATATGCAGGATCGCACCCGCAGTGAGCGGCAAAAGCCCCGCACCCACAAGGCAGGCCGCAACGTTCCGCCCGCGGTGAAACAGCAGGATATAGCTGCAAAGCAGCAGCGCGGGACCGACGAGATAATAACCCCAGCCGAACAGCGCCCTGCACAGGTAGGCCGGCTTATCAAGCAGCCACGCCCCCTGCTGAAAATAGCTGAACAGAATACACAGTGCCAGAATCAGGCAGACTGCGCCCGCCACCTCGCGGCGGATGGGGCGCTTCTGATTCTTTTTGGCCGTGCGTCTGCCAGAGGACGCGCGCGAAGTGCCCGCCGGCTTTTTGGTTGTCGTGGTCTTCTTCTGTTGTGCCATGGTTCACTCCTTATTGCACGACCGTGAGCACCAGCGTCATCACGCCGACCGCCCAGCAGTAATAGGCAAACGCGCCGAAGCGGCCCTTGTCGGCCACATACCGCAGCAGGCGGATGCAGGCATAGCCGGACACCGCCGCAACGACAACGCCGACCAGATATGCCGGCATGCTCGCCCAATCGATCTCCGACGTGAGCGCGTCCTTGAGCGTCAGAATATTCGCGCCCAGCACCGCGGGAATGGACAAAAGGAACGCAAAGCGCACGGCAAATTTGCGCTCAAAGCCCGTGAAGCAGCCCATCGTGATCGTCATGCCGGAACGGGACACGCCCGGGCAAAGCGCCACGGCCTGCCCCACGCCGACGATCAGCGCATCGAGCATGGTGGCGGTCTTCTCGGTCTTGCGGCCGCGGCGCACACGGTCGCTTGCAAACAGCAGCAGGCCCGTGAAGATCAGCGCGCCGCCGATGAAGTACATATTATCACCAAGATCGGTAAAAAAATAGCGAAACGGCACCATGACGAAAAGCGGCAGCGTGCCCACGATGATGAGCAGGATGAGGCGTCTTGCCGGCGGCACGGGGTTCGGCGTGCGGTGATGGGCGAGGTCGCCGATGCCGGTAAAGAACTCGACGATCATATCACGGATATCGCCCCAGTAAGCGGCAAACACCGCCACCAGCGTGCCCAGATGCAGCAGCACGTCGTAAAAATCCGGCACGTTGGCCGCGCCCTGCATGTTCAGAAGATGCTCGGCGATGGCCAGATGCCCCGATGACGAGATGGGCAGGAATTCCGTCACGCCCTGCACAAGGCCCAGCACCACAGCAGTCAGAATAGACATTCAAATCAGCTCCTTTGATCTCAGCAGATAACGATACATTTTGAGTATAGCACGGATCTCCGCAAATTACCACCCTGAATTGCGCGCGGCGCGGCGCGCGGCTTTTCCTTTTTTCCTCTCTTGCGAAAAAGAAAGAACTATGCTATGATCGACGCGGCAAAATAAGCAAAGGAGATATTGAAATGACCTATACCTACCGCACTAAGGGCGTCTGCTCGAAGGAAATGCGTCTTGAGCTGGACAACGATCATACCATCCGCCATGTTGAGGTCATCGGCGGCTGCAACGGCAATCTGCAGGGCATCTCGCGCCTTGTCGAGGGCATGAAGGCCGAGGACGCCATCGCACGCATGCGCGGCATCCGCTGCGGCTTCAAGGACACCTCCTGCCCCGACCAGCTCTCCATCGCACTGAGCGAGGCGCTCGCGCGGCTGTAAGACGGCGATCCTGCACCGGCTTCTGCATTTTTTGCGGGCGCGGGCAAAAAATGAATCTTTCTCTGCAAAAATATATCACCGTGGCTGGACAAACAGCCCCGGCGCGTGTATACTTGTGTTCTGATCTGCGGCAGCGCATCTGCGCCGCCGCCAACGGGGGAACTTCATGGACATTGATATGGATATCAAAGAGCTTGAGGCGTTTGTCTATGTGGTAGAAAACTGCAGCTTTTCCCGCGCAGCGGAGCTGCTGCACCTGACACAGCCGACCATCAGCTCGCACGTCTCCGCACTGGAACGAAAACTGAATATCAAGCTCATCGTCCGCACCACGAAGGAGACCTACCCCTCCGACGCAGGCAAGCTCCTCTACAAGTATGCCAAGGAGATCTTACAGGTGCGCGAAAACGCGGCCATCGCACTGCGCAACTTTTCGCAGGAGATGAAAGGCACGATCTCCATTGCGGCCTCCACCGTGCCGAGCCAGTATTATCTGCCGCACCTCCTGCAGGATTTCCGCGCCCGCTATCCGGACATCACCTTCAACATCCAGATGGAGGACAGCCCCAAGGTCGTGGAGCTCGTGGCCACGCGCAGTGTGGAGATCGGCTTCTGCGGTACGATGGTCGCCAGCCACAAGTGCGTCTATCAGGACTTTGCCAGCGACCCGATGGTCCTCATCACGCCCAACACAGAGGTGTATCAAGCCTATCTCGGCGGCACGTTCCCGCCTGAACAGATCCGGCAGGAGACCTTTATCAGCCGCGAAAAGGGCAGCGGCACCTATCAGGCCGGCAAGGAGCTTCTGAGCCAGTACGGCATCGACATCGCGCAGCTGCGCACTGCCGTCGAGATCCGCTCGACCGAGAGCGTCAAGCAGATGGTCAGCCAGGGGCTCGGCGTGGGCTTGATCGCCGAGAGCGCCGCGCAGGACTATGTCCAGTTCGGCAAGATCCTCGCCTTCCCTTTCCCTGACTCGGATTTCCGCCGCAGGCTCTATATCGTCAAACACAAAAATAGTATTCTCTCCCCCATCGCGCAGGTATTTTACGACTATGCACGCAAGACGGGCGACAAAGCATCCGCACAATAAGCGGGTGCTTTTTTTTGCCACTTTTATAGATTTTTTCACTAAATAAGCATTTACAATTTACAAAGTAAAGTATATGATAGCAATATAAGCGCGTTGCATCCGCAACAGACCGGCTTTCGCAGGAGGCGCATTATGGACTGTCGTGATTCCGCCCTGTTCGCGGGCGTGGACGAGCAATCGTGCCGCAATATGCTCGCGTGCTTCGGTGCATACGAGCGGCGCTTTACCGCAGGGCAGACCATTCTTGCCTGCGGCGAGCGGCAGGATATGATCGGCGTGCTGCTCTCGGGCAGCGCGGAGCTTCTGCGCCTGCATCCGGACGGCAACCGCACCGTGCTCGAGGCGATGAACGAGGGCAGCGTATTCGGCGAGGAACTGGCCTTCACCGGCTTTTGCGACGGCAGCGCCGCCATCGAATGCCGTGAGGACTGCCGCGTGCTCTTCATGCGTTACGACCAGATCACCAAGCGCTGTGAAAATGCCTGCGCCTGCCACAGTCAGGTCGTGAGCAATCTTTTTCTCCTGCTCTCGCGCAAGTCGCTGCACTTGAGCCGCCGTGTCGAGGTGCTCTCCTGCCGTTCCATCCGCGAAAAGCTGATGTGCTTTTTCTCCCAGCAGGCTGAAGGCTGCGGCAGCCGCAGCTTTCCCATGCCGTTTTCTCTCAGCGTCCTCGCCGACTATATCAGTGCCGACCGCAGCGCCATGATGCGTGAGCTCAAGCGCCTGCGCGAGGATGGCGTGATCCGCACGGAGAACCGGCGCGTGACGCTGCTTTGATTTTTTTGAATCCATTTTTTGTAAATGCAAGTTTTCCTGCATTGTGATAGTATTGACTATCCTTGACGCAAGAAAACTTTCATGATACTATTATTCCATGCAAAATCCGGCGCTCCGTTTTCTCCGTGGCAAGCGGCAGGCGGAGAGCCGAACAAAAAGGAGAAGTCGTCCATGTATCGCATCGTGAAGAAAGAAGCGCTGAAGCCCACAGTGATCCTGTACGAGATCGAAGCGCCGATGGTGGCAAAGAAGGCCGAGCCGGGCCAGTTCATCATCCTGCGCGTCGACGAGAACGGAGAACGCATCCCCATCACCATCCACGACTACGACCGCGAGAAGGGCACGGTGACGATCATCGTGCAGACGGTCGGCGCCACGACCGAAAAGCTGAGCCACAAGGCCGAGGGCGAGTTCATTCAGGACTTCGTCGGCCCGCTCGGCCGCCCGACCGAGACCGAGGGCAAGAAGAAGGTCTGCGTTGTCGGCGGCGGCGTGGGCTGCGCCATCGCCTATCCCGTTTTGAAGAAGTTCCACGACTGCGGCGCGGAGGTCCACGCTGTCGTCGGCTTCAAGAACAAGGATCTTGTTATCCTTGAGGACAAGTTCCGCGCCGCGTCCAGCGTCATGAAGCTCATGACCGACGACGGCTCCTACGGCGAAAAGGGCCTCGTCACCGACGCGCTCAAGGCGCTCATCGAGGACGGCAACCAGTATGACGAGATCTTCGCCATCGGTCCCGCCATCATGATGAAGTTCGTCTCCAAGACCACCGAGCCCTACGGCATCCCCACCACCGTCTCCATGAGCCCCATCATGGTCGACGGCACCGGCATGTGCGGCGGCTGCCGCCTCACCGTCGGCGGCGAGACGAAGTTCGCCTGCGTGGACGGCCCCGACTTCGACGGCCACAAGGTCGACTGGGATGAGAGCCTCAAGCGCGGCAAGATGTACTTCGACTGGGAGCGCCACAAGCACGAAGAAGTCTGCAACCTGTTCAAGAAGGAGGTCCAGTAAGATGCCCAACATGAGTCTGAAAAAGAACGAGATGCCCTCTCAGGACCCCAACGTCCGCAACAAAAACTTCCTTGAGGTCGCTCTCGGCTATACGGAGGAGCAGGCGCTCGACGAGGCCGCCCGCTGCCTGAACTGCAAGAACCATCCCTGCGTCTCCGGCTGCCCGGTGCAGGTCAAGATCCCCGAATTCATCAAGAAGATCACCGAAAAGGACTACGAGGGCGCCTATCAGGTCATCCACGAGACCTCTTCCCTCCCCGCCGTCTGCGGCCGCGTCTGCCCGCAGGAGACGCAGTGCGAGAGCAAGTGCATCCGCGGCATCAAGGGCGAGCCCGTCGGCATCGGCAGACTTGAGCGCTTTGTCGCCGACTGGCACAACGCCAACGTCAGCGAAGCGCCCGCCAAGCCCGCTTCCAACGGTCACAAGGTCGCCGTCATCGGCTCGGGCCCCAGCGGCCTCACCTGCGCGGGCGACCTCGCCAAGAAGGGCTACGACGTCACCGTGTTTGAAGCGCTCCACCTTGCCGGCGGCGTGCTGGTCTACGGCATTCCCGAATTCCGTCTTCCCAAGGCCATCGTGCAGAAGGAAGTGGACGGCCTGAAGGCCCTCGGCGTCAAGGTCGAGACGAATATGGTCATCGGCCGCGTCGTGTCCATCGACGAGCTGATGAGCCAGTACGGCTTCGAGGCCGTGTTCATCGGTTCCGGCGCGGGCCTGCCGATGTTCATGCACATCCCCGGCGAGAACCTCTGCGGCGTTTACTCCGCCAACGAATTTCTCACCCGCATCAACCTGATGAAGGCCTATAAGGACGGCTCCGACACGCCCATCATGCCGCTTGCCGGTAAGAAGGTCGCCGTTGTCGGCGGCGGCAACGTCGCCATGGACGCCGCGCGCTGCTCCAAGCGTCTGGGCGCGGACGTGTACATCGTCTACCG
>CAKTLD010000082.1 GCA_934572445.1 uncultured Oscillospiraceae bacterium | reverse complement strand
CTCTTTTTCGATGAGATTCAGGAGGTCAAGGACTGGGAGAAGTGCATCAACTCTCTCCGTGTTTCGCTGGATTGCGATATCTACATCACCGGCTCCAATGCAAAGCTGCTGTCCGGTGAGCTTGCAACTTATTTGGGTGGTCGGTATGTGGAGTTTGTGATCTATCCGTTCTCATTTAGGGAGTTCATGGAGCTGTACCGTTCGATTGCTCCCGATGTGTCCATTCCGCAGTGTTTCCAAAAGTACCTGCTTGCCGGAGGAATGCCCTACCTCGCAAACCTCCGCTATGCGGATGCTCCGTCCAAGCAATATCTTCATGATCTGTTCAACTCTGTCCAGCTCAAGGACATTGTGAAGCGGAATAAAATCCGGGATGTTGATTTGCTGGAACGGATCATTGCCTATGTGATTGCCAATGTGGGAACGACCTTCTCGGCAACCTCGCTTGCGAGGTTCCTGAAAAACGAGCAGCGCACCGTTGCCCCGGAAACAATTCTGAACTATATCAAATACTGCTGCGAGGCGTACCTGTTCTATCAGGTGAAGCGGGAGGATTTGCAGGGCAAACAGATCCTTGCCTCCAATGAGAAGTATTATATTGCCGATCATGGCATCCGCGAGGCAGTCTTCGGCGGCAATATGCGGGACATCAATCTCATTTTGGAAAACATCGTCTATCTGGAATTGCTGCGCCGGGGCTATGAAGTGACTGTCGGCAGAACGGGCGACAAGGAAATTGACTTCGTATGCGACAAGCGCGGCGAAAAGCTGTATGTACAAGTCACTTACCTGCTGGCATCGGAAGAAACGGTTAACCGTGAGTTTGGTGCGTATGACAGCATCCGCGACAACTTCCCGAAGTACGTTGTTTCTCTCGATGAGTTCGATATGAGTCGAAATGGGATCAAACACCGGAATATCCGCGACTTCCTCTTGGCTGAGGAATGGAACTAAGTAAGAAGCCCAGCATCGCGCCAATGTCTGAACCGCAACCCGTCAAGAGGACAGTGAAAAAATATAAAGTCTTCCCGGCCAGCAGCCAAGCGCTGCTGGCCGCTTTTATGCGGCGAGGCAAAGCTCGTGCTTTTCCATCGGCGTCAGGACGCCCAGATTGCGCTGCACCCGCCTGGTGTTGTAGTAATGGATAATCGGCAATATGTCACCACCGTTGAGAAAGAAGTCGCGCTGATACGCGACAAGAATCTTCAGAAGCTGCTCAAGAGTATCGCTCCGCTTTTGAAGTCCCTCAATCAGCTTGTTTGCCGCATTGAAGTTTTCCCGGACATACTGCTGGATTTCTGGTGACGCATCCGTATCCAGCAGCGCACAGTATTCCCGGTTGATGGAAACCTGCGGCAAAACTCTTCTGTTCAGTTCAACAACAAGCTGTCCGTGTTCGGCATATATTGAAGCATCCGGAATGCAATAGTTGACGTATTCATGATTTCCAAAACCTCTGGACGGAATGGGATTCAGCGATGCGATGATGTCAGCAGCGCGGCGAACAGCCTTTTGAGTGGTGTGCAGCCGTTTGCTGAGTTCCGCATAATTATGTGATGCCAACAAGAACAACCCTTCCTGCGCAATGTGAACAGTGAGAGCATTGAAGTGACTGCTTTGTGAGAGCTGCAAAACCAGGCATTCGGATAGATTTCGCGCGCCGACTCCGGGTGGGTCAAGCATCTGTATCGCAAAAAGTGCCTGTTCAACATCATAAACACTGCACCCGACCTCTTCAGCGATTTCTTCCAGAGGACAATCCATATAACCTCTTTCATCCATGCAATTGACAAGGTAGAGACAAAGATTGAGCATTTTTTCGTCGATCTGTTTTGACTGGCGAAGCTGAGATGAAAGATAGTCAGACAAGGATAGCTTATAAGCGTCCGGCACATTGTATAAGGCAAAGTCGTGTGCATCTGAGATCCCCCAGTCATCACTGGCGTCGCCGGGATAGAAAAACTGGTTTTCCGAATTGCCCAGAACTTCTATATCGGCCGATTCTTTGACCAGAGACGGTGCATTTAAGTCCGAATCATGCAATGGGAAGTCAACGTCCAAAAGAGGATTCTCCAAGGCCCGTTCCTGAATATAGGTTTCCAAATCAAGCGCCGACAACTGTAGCATAAACAGGGATTGATACACCGCAGAAGACAATTTGATTTTTTGCAATTGTTCGGATATGAAACCGATATCCACTGCACCCTCACCCCACTCCCGTGTACTGATTGCTGTTTTTTTTATTATAAACCTGCTATGTATGTTTTGCGAGAAGATTCCAAAGCCATTTTGTTCGGCATACCGTATTGGAGCCTGTGAATAACTGTATCGGTTAAACTTTGATGACAAATGCTTGACGGCGCTTTCTGAATTGTGCTATATATTGAGGTAGGGTGGTCGCTTTTTTCCTTTAACAGTATCGATTTTTACTGCTGTTCGCGGAAGTTTTTTTGTGCGTTTGATAGGGAGGAGCCTTGTCATGACAGAACAACATCTGATTTACAAAGATATGACATTTTGTTGGTTCCCTGAAAACGGCGAGCCTGTATTTTCGGATGGCATTTCTCCTTGTTTTCGCAGCTTTGCCTGTTGGGACAACGTGGGGAGGGTCATCTCTCTCGATGGCCACGACTATGAGATTGAGGGGGTGCAACTGCCTGGCGGCACGCTTATTTCCTGTGCTGATATTACGGATGTTTCCGCACTCCATCGGAAAAACCAACTTTATGAGGCAGTGCTAAACTCTTCTTTTGACGGGATCGTCGTTACCGGAGCGGATGGACATAACATTTTTATCAATGATGCGTATGCAAAAATCATTCGATGCGATCCGGAATATATTCGCGGGAAGTCTGTTAAAGAGCTGCTGCAAAAAGGAATCATCAAAACATCTCCTGCGCTAACGATTCTGAAAACCAAACGGCCGATGAGCGTGATGAATTATGAAAATGGCATCACCACGTTTGTTTCAAGCAGCCCACTATTTGACCGGGATGGAAATGTACGCGCCGTTGTTGCCAATGTGAGAGATGTTTCGTCCATCGTCACACTCTATGAAATGATGGATAAGAACTCTCGAATGGAGGACGCGGGCAATGCAACGCCGATTATATTCCGAAGCGAAAAGATGGGAGATGTTGTAAAGACGGCAGCAGAGCTCGCGACGGTTTCCTCAAATGTCCTGATACAAGGGGAAACCGGAACTGGAAAGGGCGTCATTGCCCAGTTTGTTCATAGCAACAGTTCCCGCAAGGATAAGCCGTTTGTCTCAGTCAACTGCGCGGCAATTCCGGAAAATTTATTTGAATCTGAATTCTTCGGATATACATCTGGCGCCTTTACCGGTGCAAACCGTCAGGGGAAAAAAGGACTTTTGCAGGCTGCGGACGAAGGAACGCTTTTTCTGGATGAAATTGAAGGGCTGCCCCTTTTGATGCAGGCAAAGCTACTTTCCGTTATTCAGGAGAAGCAGTTTACACCTGTGGGAGGCATCCATCCCGTCAAAGTGGATATTCGTGTTATTACCGCGTCCAATCAGGATCTGAAGAAAATGGTCGCGGAGAAGACTTTTCGTGAGGATCTGTTTTACCGCCTGAATGTTGTAAACATTACCATCCCGCCGCTGCGCAGCCGGCCTGATGACGTTATGCCGCTGGCAACCTATTTCCTCAGTAAATACAACAATCAATACGGGCGCAATAAGTATTTCATCCATGAGGTACTTGATGCCATGACGCGTTATGCCTGGCCTGGCAACGTGCGTGAACTTCAAAATCTTGTGGAACGTCTTGTGGTGGTGGGCGCACAGAGCATCATCACTTTGCGCGAAATGCCGGATGACTTTTTGGAACACGTCGAAGATATAAGAATATATAAAAATGGCAAAACTTTAAGTGCGATGGAAGACGAGTTTTACAGCCGTATTATAAACGAGGCTTATCAACAATATCCATCCTCATATCAACTGGCAGAAAAACTGGAGATCAGCCAATCTAAGGCGAACAGGCTGATTCAAAAGTATGTAACGCATCGAAAACCGGCACAATAACGGTTGCATAACAGAAAAAGGAAGTCAAATTTGGCTTTAAGTCAAATCTGACTTCCTTTTTCTACGTCCCATTCGCAAAGCGTCAAGTCGTTTTCGACTTGATCCGGGCATAGAGGCCAAGTAGCGGATAATGTACAATAACGGACCTGTTGACAAAAGCAAAAATTGATTAACAAACAATGCGCAAAATGCAGAATACAAGCAGAAATTTGTTAAAATCTGGTGCTTATGCAAATTTGGAACGGAAATTGCTAAAAGGTTAGTAGAGGCCCTTGCCGTGAAATATCAACGCGTCGGAAGGGGCAGGCGGGATCCTCTCAAGGCCACTTTGAGACTATCTCCAATTAAAAATTCAAAGAATGAAAGGAAGAAACAAGGCTATGAAAGAAAGATCTGTTACCTACTATTCAATGGGGGAGAAAATTGTTGGCACTGTGTATCTGCCCGACGATTACAAGGAAGGCGAAAAGCTTCCCTGCGTAATCCCGTGCTCGGGCTATACCGGCATTAATGCCGTTTATCCGGCTCTTTTCTCCCGCCTACTCACAGCACACGGTTATGCCTGCGTCGGCTTTGACTATCGCGGATGGAAGCCCAGCGAAGGTCGTGTGGGCTACACCACCTGCGAAAGCGAATACGAAGATATTGTTTCTACATATGTATTTGCAACACAGCAGCCCGAAATCCAGGCCGACAACATTTCCCTCTTCGGTTGGGGTATGTCCGCACCTATCGTTCTTAAAGTTGCGGCAGATATTCCCGAGATCAAGGCTGTTGGCACAGGAAACGGCTATTATGACGGTGACCGCTGGATGCAGCGTATGTGGACCTATCCGGAGTATGTCGATATGCTGGAAGTCTTCCGCAAAGATCGCATTACGCGCGTTCTGACCGGTGAAGGCGCTCTTGCTGAACCTTATGCCATTATTCCGGATGACAATGGCGGAAGCCCCGTGTATCTGACAAAGACGCTCAGCGACTTGACCACTACCATGGATGACACGCTTTATGCCAACTGGGGCGGTCGCAAGAACTTCCCGCCCAAGCACTCCTATTGTCTCTCTGACTCCATCCGCCGCATCCACGCTTCCGATTATGTCGGCCGCATCGCACCTCGCGGCGTGTTCATCGGCCACTCCAAAGCTGACGTTACCCACCCCGTCACCGAGGCATACGACATTTTCGCTGCCGCAGGCGAGGGCCGCGTGCTTTGCCTGGTAGAAGGCAACCACAATGGTTGGATGTTCGATAACCATCCGGAGTTCAAGAAGTTTGGCGCGGCACTTGTCGCATTTTACGACAAGTACATGAAGTAACAGTAGGCAGGATAATGTTAATTCGCAAGTAGTCTTCTATTTTTACCCCTGAAAGTGTTGTAGGTTTGTCAATGATGTGTTACACAATGGGGAAAGAAAAAAGGACCGCATTGGGAGACTTCCAGTTGAGCGGGCGCATGGGGAAATTGTTGAATTGTCTCTGCCGAACAGCAAGCTGCTTGGCAAAGTCATCAAAGGAATAGAATGTGTGGCAGGCATAGAATTCTTCATTATCTTTCCTGTGGCTGCGCTCCACCTTGCCGTTATGCCTTGGCGTAAATGGTTTGATCTTCTTGTGGCGGATGCCCATCTGAGCCAGTGTTTTCTCAAAAAGCGCCAGCGGCTTTTTCTTGCTGTTGCCCATTTTGTTTGTAAACTCAAAACCATTATCTGTTTGGGCACACTCAATGGCAAGGGAAACCTCTTTGCCACATGCTTTAGAAACTGGGTAGAAGAATAGGTGCTGTGCTCTTTAAAGGATTCCAGATAGCGAAAACGGCTGTACTCATCTATGAAGGTGTACTGATAATACTTTTCTCCTGCCGCGTCACCAACCAGACAAACACTTGCAACATATTTCACATCTATCTAGACTCTTTGACCCGGATACTGCATCTTTTCATAAGGCTTTGCAACATATTTCTGGTTTGGCAGTTTGACGGGTTTTCCATCGATCCTGCGCAGGAGCTTATACAGACCGGAGATGGATCTGGTGTAGCCGCGCTGGCGCAGCTTTACCCAGAATACCACCAGACCAGCGCGAGGGTTCCTGCGGCGCATGTCCCTGACCAGTTTGATCTCCGCCTCTGTGTGTTGTCTGGGATGGCTGTGGGGTCGGTGGGAGCCGTCGGCCAGTGAGCGAACCGTTCCAGCATACTTTTTGCGCCAGCGATAGATATTTTGCCTGCTGGTCTTGTAGCGAATCGCAGCGGATGTGACGCCGTGCTTCAAAGAATATTCAATGACTGCTTGCTTAAACCGCATGTCCTGTGTTATCTTATTCATAGCGGATAGGGTGGCACCTGCCTTTCGGTTTTGTCTAGGCAACTCAACCTTAACACAGGCCATCCCTATTCGCTATCCTTTTTTCTGTTTGTCACACATCATTGTAACACCTACATCTTCTATTTTTACCCCTGAAAGTGTGTAAGCAATCGTTCAAATTTGAACTATTATTTTTCAGAAAGGGAGGAAATCTATATGCCAATATTTGAGAACTTTTCTCTGTACGCATTGCTAATGGATCTGTTTTATGCATCTCTGTTTCTGATTGTAGCGCAGCTTTTACGTAAAAAAATTAAGTTGTTGCAAAATCTTTATATTCCTGCATCTTTGCTTGGCGGGCTGATGGGTATGCTGTGCGGAAGTGAATTCCTGAATATTATTCCCTATTCGACTCAGGTTGGCAGCTATGCGACCGTTTTGGTTATCCCGCTTTTTGCCAGCTTGGCATTGGGCTATACCGGCAAGCGGGAGGGCAATGTCTTCCATGCTGTTGCAAAGGTTAAGGATACGTTCTTTGCGTTTTTTGCGGCGCACGTTCTGCAATTCGGTATCGGAATCACCGCAGGCTATTTCCTTTGCAAAACGCTTTTCCCGGGCGTTAATGAAACAATCGGCATTCTGATGCCTGCCGGATTTGCCGGCGGACACGGCTTTGCCACATCCATTGGTTCCACGCTGGAGACAAACTACGGCTTTAACGGCGCAGTTGGAATCGGCGTTACCTTTGCCACGATTGGCCTTTTGGTTGGCATTGTGGGCGGCATGATCAACATCAACATTGCCACCAGACTCGGTTCGACCCGCTTTACGAAGAACATTAACGAGGTTCCTCGGGAAATGCGTACAGGCTGGATCCCGGAGGGACAGCGTTCAAGCCTTGGTGAAGCTACCATGAATGCCAGCTCTATCGATCCGCAGGGATGGCACTGGTGCGTCGTGTTCCTCGTCAGCGGCTTTGCCTATCTGGTAAATTACTGGATTAAGCAGGCAGCCGGTATTGATATTCCCTATCTCTGCCTCGCAGCAATTCTCGGCGTTCTTACTCAAACGATCCTCAACAGCTGTGGAATTGGGCACTATGTCAACAAGCTTGCCGTCCAGCACGTTGGCGGAACCGTTACGGATTTCCTGGTATTCTTCGGCTTTGTCAGCATTAAAAAGAGTATCATTATTGAATATGCCGGCCCGCTGGTCATTCTCTGTTTAATCGGTATTGTCTGGACAACTTTCCAGCTTTGGATTCTTGGGCCCATGTGGTACAACAGCTATTGGTTCGAGCGCAGCATTTTCATTTACGGAATGCTCTGCGGCGTCATGGCTACCGGCGTTACCCTGCTTCGCGTGGTCGATCCCGAATACAAGAGCCATACGCTGGAGGATTACAGTATTGCCTACATCATTTTATCGTGGCAAAGTACGTTCATGGTCACCATGTTCCCAATATTCTGCGGGACAGGGCATACATTGCTGACAGGACTTGGCGCGATAGGTGCAGGCTTATTGACGATTGTGATTGCTTATGTGTGCAAGGCGTTCCATCCGTGGAAGAAGGAGTATCTAAATGCAGAAAAATTTGAAGAGGCAATGGGCGCAAAAATGTCCTAAGTAATCATGACAGATCAAATTTTATCAATTTTGCATAATGCGTTGGACTTGCACATTCATCCGGCACCCTCCCCCTTTAACCGTGCAATGGATGACATTGAGCTCCTCAAAGCAGCAGATGAAGCGGGTATGGCAGGCATCTTGTTAAAAAGCCACTACGAATCCACGGCTGCACGCGCATATCTTGCCAACAAGTACGCCGGCACACAGGCGCAGGCCTACGGTTCGATTGTTTTGAATCACCCTGTTGGCGGGATAAATCCCTATGCGGTGCAAAATGCGCTCAAGCGTGGGGCAAAGCTAATTTTTATGCCAACCCGTGACGCCGCAAACTCACTTACATCCGGCAATATGCCCGGCGATTTCTTCAACAGGCCCGGTATAAGCATCGTTGACCGGAGCGGAAAGCTTATCAGCTCCGCTTACGATGTGATGGATGCGGTTAGGCAGTACGACGCAGCGCTTGCAACGGGACATCTCAGCCCTGAGGAAAGTATTCTCCTGTGCAGGGAGGGCGTTAAGCGGGGAGTGAGAATGGTTCTCACGCATCCCGAGTTTTCACGCACAAGAATAGATGCCGCCATACAGTGTGAGTTGGCGGAGATGGGTGTACATATCGAAAAATGCTGGTACAATATTGCCGAGTGCGAATGCTTACCGGAGGTAATGGCACAGACCATCCGAACGGTCGGCGCGAAGCACTGCTTCCTGAGCACCGACCGGGGACAGCAGGGAAGAGAAAAACCAGCGGAAGCGATGGCACGTTTTCTCCAGACGTTGCATATGTGCGGAATCTCTGAGGAGAGTCTGTATATCATGACGCACGAGACTCCTCGCGTGATCCTTAATGTATAGTTTTTCAAATAGTGCAGATGAAGCAAAGCAAAATGTGATCTCTCATAGTCTTGTCAATTCGACAAGCCAAAAACAAGCTATGAGTTGAATTGTTTTTTTAATCGCTGTTTTTGCATTAGAAAAAATATTTACTGTAGGAAAAACGTCATAAGGCCCACCAATCGCAATAATGGTTCAACGGATGCTTTAGCCCCCCTCTCAAATGCACTCACAACTGCAAAGAAAGGCTATGCGGCCAATCAAGTAAGAAGGCTCCTGCTGCTCTGTTTTCATCGAGCAGCAGGAGCCCTTTATTCAATGTTCAGTTACGCAGCAAATGTTGTTAGTAATAATGTGCGAAGGCATCCCCAAAAAGGGTGCCGTCAAGAATTATGCGCAAATTTTTTTGCAGGCTCCAGCTGAATGAAGTCAGCCGGCAATAGAGGCATCGT
>CAKTLD010000081.1 GCA_934572445.1 uncultured Oscillospiraceae bacterium | reverse complement strand
TGTCATGAGAGACAACAAGGCCTATACGCCCTGCATTCCAAATGAGATTTCGGCTTGACAAATTATAGCCGGTCTGTACCTCGGTCTCGGTCTCGTATTTGAATATGTGCTCAGGATCCCGATGGGTTTTTATTCCATTCCCATTGTCGTCATCTTCCTGATCGCGCTGCTGGTAGCCTGCTGCCAGAACCGTGAACTTTCGTTTGACGAAAAGCTTGTGCTGATGGGCAAGGGCATCGGCGATAAGAACATCGTCACGATGCTGCTCATCTTCCTCGCCGCCGGTATTTTTGTCGGCGTGGTGGGCCGCTCGAGCGCGGAAAGCGTGGCATACTTCATGCTCTCGATCATCCCGTCGAAGTTCGCCGTGGCGGTGCTGTTCGTCGTCAGCTGCTTCGTTTCCACCGCCATGGGCACGAGCGTCGGCACCATCACGCTTATCACGCCCATCGCCGTTCCCATCGCCGTGGCCAGCGGCTATTCCCTGCCGCTGTGCATCGGCTCGGTCATGGGCGGCGCGATGTTCGGCGACAATCTGAGCTTCATTTCCGACACGACCATCGCCGCCTGCAACGGCCAGGGCTGTGCGATGAAGGATAAGTTCCGCGAGAATTTCCACATTGCGCTCCCCGCCGCGCTCGCAACGCTCGCGCTCATCCTTGTGCTGACGCTGAACGCCGACGTGACGCCTGCGGAGATCCCCGCCTACAACCTCATCCAGATCATCCCCTATGTGCTCGTGCTCATCGGCGGCATCATCGGCATCAATGTATTCGTCGTGCTGCTGGTCGGCATCGTGTCCGGCTCGATCATTACGCTCGCCACTGGTGCGACCGGTCAGGCAGGCATCCTCGCGGTCAAGGCGCTCCTTGAAAACATGGGCAGCGGCGCCGCCGGCATGTTTGAAACGTCGATGGTCGCCATTCTCGTTTCCGCCATCTGCGCGCTGATCCGCGAGCACGGCGGCTTTGAAGCGCTGCTCGGCTGGATTCGCAAGGCCTTCCGCGGCAAGCGCGGCGGCCAGATCGGCATGGGTCTTCTCGTCGGCGCGATGGACATCGCCACCGCGAACAACACCGTAGCCATCGTCATGGCCAACCCCATCGCCAGAGAGATGAGCGAGGAATACGGCATCACGCCGCGCAAGGCTGCCTCCATCCTCGATACGTTCTCCTGCATCTTCCAGGGCATCATTCCCTACGGCGCGCAGATGCTCGTAGCCATCGCCGCGGCGCACAACCTGGGCTGCGAGGTCTCCGCGTTCGAGATCATCCCCAACCTTTTCTACCCGTTCCTGCTGGCGGTCAGTTCCTTTTTCTTCATTGCCGTTGACGGCGGGAAGAAGGCGTAAGGCGCGATGGCTGACCTCAACGCACTGAAACAGAAGCGGCTATTCCTCTTCGATCTGGACGGCACGCTGTATCTTGGCGATACCCTCTTCCCCGGCGTCGGGGCACTGCTTGCGCGCATCCGCACACGCGGCGGACAGTATCGCTATCTGACCAACAACTCCTCGCGCAGTGTGGACGCCTATGTAAAAAAGCTCGCGCGGCTCGGCATTTCTGCCCAGCCGCGCGATTTCCTCACAAGCGTGGATGCGCTGATCGCGCATCTGCACGCCCATGGGATGGAAATGCGCCGCTTTTACGTCTGCGGCACAGAGTCGATGAAAGCACAGCTGCGCGCAGCGGGATTCACCATTTGCGATACACGCGAGGACGCCGACACGCTGCTTGCCGGCTTCGACACAGAGCTGACATTCCAAAAGCTGGAGGATGCCTGCATCCTGCTCACGCAGGGCGCCGACTTTCTCGCCACGAATCCCGACTGGGTCTGCCCCACGTCCTACGGCTCCGTGCCCGACTGCGGCAGCGTGTGCGAGATGCTCTGGCGGGCAACGAATCGCCGCCCCGTCGTCATCGGCAAACCCGAACCTGCGATGCCGCTGCTCGCCATGCGGCAGGCAGGTATTTCCGCGCAGGAAACGCTGCTCGTGGGCGACCGCATCTACACCGACATCGCCAGCGGCGCAAACGCGGGCATCGACACGCTGCTCGTCCTCTCGGGCGAGACGAAGGAAGCAGACCTTCCCACCGCTGACCCGCAGCCGACATTCGTGCTGCCGGACATACAGGCGCTGCTGGATATTCTACAGGCTTGAAAAGGAGCACCCCATGGCAATCGTTCATTCCATCACTGATTTTTCCGATCCCGCGCTGGACATTTACGCGCGGCTCACGGAAAATCAGCTTTTAAACCGCGCGGACCCCGAAAACGCGCTCTTCATTGCCGAAAGCCCGCTCGTCATCGGCCGCGCGCTGGACGCGGGCTGTGTGCCCGTATCGTTTTTGATGGAACGGCAGCATGTGGACGGCAAGGGGCGCGAACTGCTGGCCCGCTGCTGCGCAGATATCCCCGTCTACGCCGCCGAGGAAAACGTGCTCGCACAGCTCACAGGCTTTCACCTGACGCGCGGGATTCTCTGTGCCATGCGGCGGCCGAAGCTCCAAAGCGTTGAGGATGTCTGCCGCGGCGCACGGCGCATCGTGGTGCTGGAAAACGTGATGAATCCGACGAACATCGGCGCGATCTTCCGCTCCGCCGCCGCGCTCGGCATGGATGCCGTGCTGCTCACGGCCGCGGGCAGCGATCCGCTGTATCGCCGCGCCTCGCGCGTGAGCATGGGTAATGTCTTCCTCATTCCGTGGACATATCTGCCAGAGGGCGGCGACTGGACGCAGCTGCTGCGCGGTCTAGGTTTCCGCACGGTCGCAATGGCACTGCGCAACGATTCCGTGCGGCTGGACGATCCCCGCCTTGCCGCCGAGAAAAAGCTCGCCATCGTCATGGGCACCGAGGGGGACGGTCTCGCGCCCGCGACCATCGCCAGCTGCGACTACACGGTAAAGATCCCGATGTACCACGGTGTCGATTCGCTCAATGTTGCCGCAGCGAGCGCCGTGGCGTTCTACGAGCTGGGCCTTCCCCCGCTGAATGAACAGGAGGACTGACATGCTGAACAGCACCGGCTTTGACCTCTGGGCCGACGGCTACGACAGGAGCGTCGGTCTTTCAGATGAAAGCAATTGCTATCCCTTTGCTGGCTACCGCACCATGATGAACGCGCTCTATCAGCGCGTGCTTGCGCAGAACGGGCGCGACGTGCTGGACATCGGTTTCGGCACAGGCGTTTTGACCTCTCGGCTTTACGCGCAGGGCTGCCGCATCTACGGACAGGACTTTTCCGCGCGCATGATCGAGCTGGCGCAGGCCAAAATGCCGGAGGCGCAGCTTTATCAGGGCGATTTTTCCAAGGGTCTTGTGCCCGAGCTCTACGCGCGGCAGTACGACGCCATCGTCGCGACCTATTCGCTCCACCACCTGACGGATGCGCAGAAAATCGACTTCCTTCGCGATATCCTGCCGCTTTTGAAGCAGGATGGCTGTCTCTTCATCGGCGACGTCGCCTTCCGCACACGCGAAGAGCTCGAGGCGTGCCGAAAAGCGGCAGGTGATGAGTGGGACGAGGATGAAATTTACTTTGTCTATGACGAACTCCTCCCCCGCTTCCCCGCGCTGACGTTTGAGCCCTTCTCTCACTGCACCGCGCTTCTGACGCTGCGCAGGTGATTTCCTGAAACACAGAAAAGCACCGTATGGGATCCCATACGGTGCTTTTTTATCGTTTTTCACTTTTCAGCCATTCAGGTGGTCGAGGATGGCGGCGATAAGCTGCTCCTTGCCCGTTCCCTTTTCCGCGGAAAACGGAATAATTAGTTCGTCGTCGCGCAGCGCGAGCGTTTCGCGGATCAGGGTCATGTTCGGCTCGATCTCTCGCGCCTTGAGCTTGTCGAGCTTGTTCGCCACGATCACAACGGGACAGCCGGTCTGCACGAAGAAATCGTGCATGGTGATATCGTCCGCCGTCGGCTTGTGCCGCGCGTCAACGATCTGCACACCGAGGTGGATAAGGCCCGCGCTCTGGAAATAATTTTCCATCAGCCTGCCCCAGCGGTCGCGCTCGGCTTTGGAGACCTTGGCGTAGCCGTAGCCGGGAAGATCGACCAGATAGAGCTTCCCGTCGATCTTGAAGTAGTTGATCTGCGAGGTCTTGCCCGGGGACGCGCCCACGCGGGCAAAATTCTTGCGGTTGACGAGCCGGTTGATGACCGACGATTTGCCGACGTTCGACCGCCCCGCAAACGCGAGCTGCGGCAGCCCGTCACGCACAAACTGCTGCGCGGATGCCGCCGAGAGGACAAATTCCGCCTTGTTGAAGTTGATCGCCATGGTTTCCTTTTCCTTTCAGCAGATTCTCACACGCGCAGCGCAGCGGTCACGGCGCTCTCCTGCACGGGCAGAAAGCCGTCGCCGCTCTTGCAGGACGCGCAGCCTTCGGGCAGCACGAGCGCCTGCGCAAACACGGCGTCCACCGTCTCCACCGGCACAAAACGCAACTTTTCGCGCACATTCGGGTCGATCTCCGCAAGGTCCTTTTCGTTGTCCTTCGGCAAAAGGACGGTATGTACACCGGCGCGAAGCGCGCCCATTGTCTTTTCCCGCAGGCCGCCGATCGGCAGCACGCGGCCGCGCAGCGTGATCTCACCGGTCATCGCGACATCGCGGCGCACCGCGCGTCCCGTCAACGCGGAGAGCACCGCCGCCGCAATGGCAATACCGGCGCTGGGACCGTCCTTGGGAATGGCTCCCTCAGGGAAGTGGATATGGATATCCTTCGTCTTGTAAAAGTCCGGCGCGATGCCAAGCTCCTGCGCGCGCTGGCGCAGGCACGAGAGCGCCGCGCGGCAGCTCTCCTGCATCACGTCGCCCAAGTTGCCCGTGAGCTCGAGCTTGCCGCTGCCCTCCATCACGCCGACCTCTACGGGCAGAATCTCGCCGCCGGCCTCAGTCCAGGCGAGGCCGTTCACCACGCCGACAAGGTCGCGCTCGGGGATGCGCTCGGGCGTGATGCGCGGCGTACCGAGAAATTCGGAAAGATTCTTCTCCGTCACAGTGACGCGTCTGGCCTTGCCCTCGGCCAGCTGCATGGCGGCCTTGCGGCACATTTTGGCGATCTGTCGTTCCAGCGAACGCACACCGCTCTCGCGCGTGTAGCGTGCGATGGCCGCGCGCAGTGCGCCCTCATCCACGCGCAGCGTAGACGCCGTCAGTCCGTGGGTCTTGCGTTCCTTGGGCAGCAGGTGCCGCTGGGCGATCTGCACCTTTTCCTCGTCCGTGTAGCTGGGCAGCTCAATGAGCTCCATGCGGTCAAGCAGCGGACGCGGAATGGTATCGGTGGTATTGGCCGTCATAATGAACATGACGCGGCTCAAGTCCACCGGAATTTCCAGATAGTGGTCGCGGAAAGTGCTGTTCTGCTCGCTGTCCAGCACCTCGAGCAGCGCGCTTGCGGGGTCGCCGCGCACGTCGCTCGCCATCTTATCCACCTCGTCGAGCACGAGCAGCGGATTCATCGCGCCGCTGCGGGAGATGGCCTCAATGATGCGCCCCGGCATCGCGCCGATGTAGGTCTTGCGGTGACCGCGGATATCCGCCTCGTCACGCACACCGCCGAGCGACAGCCGCGCAACCTTGCGGTTCATCGCCCTGGCGACCGACAGTGCGATCGATGTCTTGCCGACGCCCGGAGGACCGACGAGACATAAGATCTGGCCCCTTGCCTCGGGGTTGAGCTGACGCACAGCGATGAATTCCAGGATGCGCTCCTTGACCTTCTCCAGTCCGTAGTGATCGTGGTCGAGGATCTTTCGCGCGGCGTCCACGCTGGCGCGCTCCTTCGTCTCCACGCCCCAGGGCATCTCCATGCAGGTATCGAGATAATTGCGCAGTACGCTCGCCTCAGCGCTTCCAAACGGCTGTCTGGCAAGCTTGTCCACGTCCTTGAGGAGCTTCTTCTCCGTCTCCTCAGGCAAATGCGCCCGTGCGATCTTTTCACGGTATTCGTCGAGTTCTTCGTCCTCGCCGCCTTCGCCGATCTCGTTCTGCAAAACCTTGATCTGCTCGCGCAGGACAAAATCCTTCTGGATCTTGCCGACGCGGGAGCGGACCTTGCTCTCGATGTCCTGCTCCATGGCGGTGACCTCGATCTCGCGGCGCAGAATTTCATTCATGCGCTGGAGGCGCGGCAGCGGACGCAGTTCGTCCAGGATCTCCTGCTTGTCCTGATAGCGCAGGTTGAGCTGCTGGGCGATAAAGTCGGCGAGGTAGCCGGGGTCGTTCGTGCCGAGAATGGCGGCATAGACCTCGTCGGGCAGCTTCTGCGTCAGCTCAGCGTATTCGGTAAAGCTTGCATAAGTCTGGCGCAGCATGGCCTCGGTCCGCTTGCCCTGACGGGGCAGCGCGGGCTCCTCGATCAGCTCGGCCTGCGCCTGCAGGAACGGCTCACGCTGCCACAAGCGCTTGAGCCGCGCGCGGCAGGAGCCCTCCATCATCACGCGCAGCACACGCTCGGAAACGCGCAGGATCTGTGTCACGCGCGCCACGGTGCCGATCTCGTAGAGGTCCTTTTCCTCCGGCAGCTCCACGCCGATCTCGCGCTGGGTGACAAGGAATATCTCCTCGCCGTTTTCCATCGCGCGCTCGAGCGCGCGCACCGAGATAGCGCGCTCAAGGTCAAAGCTGGTGTTCATGCGCGGGAACACAGTCAGCCCGCGCATGGCGATCACCGGAAGGTTTTTTGTCACAGGTTCCATGGGTACTCCTTATGAGGCGGGATCGGCCGGCAGCTTCGCCAGCTCTGCCCCCGCTTCCTTTGTGCGGTGGGAAATTTTCGGCGGCTCCGCCCCATTGACGCAGTCCGCGGTGATGGTCACGCGCTCGATCGTGCGATCGGACGGCAGATCGTACATAATGTTCATCAGCAGGCCCTCCATCACCGCGCGCAGGCCGCGCGCGCCGATCTTGCGCTCGATGGCCTTGTCCGCGATCGCTTCGAGCGCTTTGGGCTCAAAGGTGAGCTCGGCGTCATCGTAAGAAAAGAGCTTCTGATACTGCTTGACGAGGGCGTTTTTCGGCTGTGTCAGGATCTTGACGAGGTCCTCGCGCGTGAGCGCGTCGAGCGCGGTGATGACCGGAAGTCTGCCCACCAGTTCGGGAATGATGCCGAACTTGAGAATATCGTGCGGCTGCACCTCGCGCAGCAGCTTGCTCTCGTCCACCTCGCTCTTGCTCTTCAGGTCCGCGCCGAAGCCCATCGTCTTGCGGTCCATGCGGCTCTCGATGATCTTCTCGATCCCCTCGAACGCACCGCCGCAGATGAAGAGGATATTGTGCGTGTCCACCTGGATGAACTCCTGATGCGGGTGCTTGCGCCCGCCCTGCGGCGGGACGTTGGCAACCGTGCCTTCGACGATTTTCAAAAGCGCCTGCTGCACGCCCTCGCCGGAGACGTCGCGCGTGATGGAGGTATTCTCGCTCTTGCGGGCGATCTTGTCGATCTCATCGACATAGATGATGCCGCGCTCGGCAAGCTCCACGTCGTAATCCGCCGCCTGAAGCAGACGAAGCAGGATGTTTTCCACATCATCGCCGACGTAGCCCGCCTCGGTAAGGGTCGTCGCGTCCGCGATGGCGAACGGCACCTTCAAAATGCGGGCGAGCGTCTGGGCAAAGAGCGTCTTGCCGCTGCCGGTGGGACCGAGAAGCAGGATATTGCTCTTCTGCAGCTCGACCTCGTCGTCGCCGCCGAAGAAAATGCGCTTGTAGTGGTTGTAAACGGACACGGACAACGCGACCTTGGCCGCCTCCTGCCCGATGATATACTGGTCGAGCACCTCGCGGATCTCGCGCGGCGTAGGGATGGCATCGGGCGCTTCCAGCCCCTCGTGCGGCTCATAGCCATCCTCCAGCACCTCCATGCACAGCCGCACGCACTCGTCGCAGATGCGCACGCCCGGGCCCTGGATCATGCGGTGCACCTCGCGCTCGCTCTTGCCGCAGAACGAGCAGCGAAGCTCTTTTTTCCTGTCTTCACTCATAAAGCAAAAAGTCCTTATCTCTTATAAATGACCTTGTCCACAAGGCCGTATTCCTGCGCCTCATCGGCGGTCATCCAATGGTCGCGCTCGGAATCGAGCTTGACCTGCTCCGGCATCTTGCCGGTGTTCTCGGCAAGGATCTTATTGATGCGCTGCTTGATCTTGAGGAAATGCTCCACATCGAGCTCCATATCTGTGACCTTGCCCTGCGTACCGGCGGAAGGCTGGTGGATCATGACCTCGGCGTTCGGCAGCGCGATGCGCTTGCCCTTGGCGCCGGAGGAGAGCAGGAACGCGCCCATGCTGGCGGCAAGGCCGACGCAGATGGTGGAAACGTCACACTTGATATACTGCATCGTGTCATAGATCGCCATGCCGGCCGTCACGCTGCCGCCGGGGGAGTTGATATAGAGCTGGATGTCCTTGTCGGGGTCTTTGGCCTCGAGGAACAAAAGCTGAGAGACGATCAGACTCGCGGTCGTATCGTTGACCTCTTCGCCGAGGAAGATGATGCGGTCCTCCAGCAGGCGGGAGAATATATCATAGGACCTCTCGCCGCGGTTGGTCTGTTCGATGACATAAGGGACTAAACTCATTTTGTTACCTCCTTGTTCATACCCTGTTCAAATTTGCGGTATGTACGCGATCAACCACAAATGAAGGCCATTTGTGGTTGATCATCATTTCTATCTATTATAGCCGCCCTGCCGCTTATTCAGCCTTTTCTTCTTCCTTCTTGGCGGACTTTTTGGCAGCGGGCTTCTTGGCGGGCTTTTCCTCGCCCTCGGCGGTCTCCGTATCGGTCTCGGCCTTCTTGGCAGGCTTTTTCTTTTCGATCTTGGCGCTGTCGACGACAAGGCTCAGCACCTTCTCGCGCACGAGCTGGGTACGGACGCTCATCACGTCGAGATACTTCTTGAGTTCGTTCACATCCATGCTGTACTTCTCAGCAAGGTCAGCGTACTGCTTCTCCACCTCTTCATCGGTGGCGTCGAGTTTTTCTTCCTTGATGATGGCGTTGATGGCAAGATCCAGACGGACCTGACGCAGCGCGGGCTCACGGCCCTCGGCCATAAACTTTTGCTCGTCCATATTGGTCATCTTGCAGTACTGGTCATAGGGGATGCCCTGAGACTGCAGACGCTGCTTGAACTCTTCAAGGAAGCGGGCGCACTGCTCGTCCACCAGCGCATCGGGAACATCGCACTCGATCCCCTCAGCAACCTTTTCCATCAGGGTATTCTCCAGAGCATACTTGGCAGCCTGCTCGCGCTGCTCAGTGATCTCGCGCTTGATGCTGTCCTTGAGCTCCTTGAGCGTATCGTACTCGGACACATCCTTGGCAAAGTCGTCGTCGAGCTTGGGCAGCTCCTTACTCTTGATCTCCTTGGCCTTGACATGGAAAACGACCTTCTTGCCGGCGAGATCCTTGTGATAATCCTCGGGGAAGGTGATGTCGAGGTCCTTCTCGTCGCCGGCCTTCATGCCGATGACCTGATCCTCAAAGCCGGGGACGAAGCTGCCGGAGCCGAGCTCGAG
>CAKTLD010000080.1 GCA_934572445.1 uncultured Oscillospiraceae bacterium | reverse complement strand
CCCTTTGGCATAGAAAACACCCCATTTCTTAGTACAAGTATTTTATCATACTCGTCTAACAAATGGGGTGCGGTTCATTCCTGCGGGGAAGCTTTTATACATTCAATGATTCGCTGAATCCTGGCACTATGTACATCCGCCGTACCGCGGTGGCTTGACATTTTGGAGCCGGAACATTATAATAGCGTTCAAAGTTAGATGGCACTAACCATTTTTGCCGCGGCTTTTCCGGCAGGAACGGCGGGGGAGGGACACCGTATGCGAGATCAGGATCTATCATTTGACCGGAGCTGCCATGTGCTCTATTCCAAGCCATGCAGGCAGCAGATCCGATCGAAGATCGCTCTGCACTATCCGCCGCAGGAACGCGAAGAGATATGGGAGCGGGTGCAGAAGCAGTATGTCGACTTTCTGAGCGACTGGCGCACTGACCTTGGCGGAAAGAAAAATTTTCACAACGGCGTGGGAGGCAATTACGACTGCATCGCGCTGATGGCTTACTACGTCGTTTGCAGGGATGTGACAAGCTTAGCTGAGATCGAAGCAATGGAGGGAGATCTCTTTCTTCCGTCATTCCGGAAGCTCAGCAAGCTCAAATTTCTTGATGTCAATAAGCCATTTTTCAAAAGGCTGATGCATTGCGCTTTTCTGAACGCCAAAAAGCAGTGCGATAAGTGGGGCGATTTCAAAATGTACGTCGCGCCCTATGACAAAGATAAGCCCATCTACTACGAGTTTACCGCCTGCCCAACAGCGGAGTTTGCCAAAAAGCATGACCTGCTTGAGGTCATGCCCGCGCTCTGTAATCCGGACTTTGAAGCAATGGAGCTTATTCACGCGCGGCTGGTCCGTAAAACGACCTGCTCCAACGGATGCAAGTGCGACTATACCGTCTGCGGCGACCGGGATGCCTATCTCAGGGATCATTCCGAATACCGCGATGAACAGGGCTACCGCCGCAATCAATGAAAACAGCAAACAGCGGCAGGGCATTTCACGCCCTGCCGCTGTTTTTGCATCGAAGTGTTCCGACTTATTCGGGATTTCTTTCACCACCGTGTGGCTTGGGACGGTAGAAGACCTCGTTCACAGTGTAGACGGTCACGAATGCGGAGGGGTCCATCTTTTCCAGGAACGTCATCAGCAGGCGGTATTCGTTCTTATCCACGATAGTGACGATCTCTGTACCTGCAAAGCCGCCGTAGGCACCGCGAGCGTCATAGAGCGTTGCGCCGCTGTGGAGCGTCTGGAGCAGGAAGTCCAGCACCTCCTGCTGTTTCTGTGAAATGATGCAGACCTTGCGCTTGATGTTGGTACCAAAAATGAAATAGTCCAGCACGATACCGCTGAGATAGGTGCCCAGCACACTCAAAACGACCGTCTTTTTGTCGTATACCAGCGCGGAGGACAGGGCAATGCCCATGCCGACCGCGGCGATTGACTTGCCGATATTCAGGCGAAAGAACTTGTTGAGGATTTTTCCGACGATGTCCAATCCGCCGGAGGAAGCGTTCTGGCTGAAAAGGATGGACTGGCCGAAGCTGATGATGAACAGACAGCAAATCATGTCCACCAATGCATCCTGTGTCAGCGAGTCATTGCCGGGAAACAGAAGCTCCAGCGCGCCGAGCAGCACAGGCAGCAGGAGAGAGGTATAGACCGTCCTCGCACCGAACTCACGTCCCACCAGCAGGAAGCCGAGCAGGAGCAGGAGGACATTCACGATCATCGAGATCGCCGCAACGCTCAGCGGAAGAAACTGCTGCAGCACAACAGCTAAACCGGCCACGCTGCCCATTGCCAGATGCGAGGGCTGCATGAAGAAGTATACGCCGGCGGCAATAACCGCAGTACCCAGCGTGATGAGGGAAAATTCTCTGATAACCGGCGCGGACTTCATATCGTTTCTCCTGTATCTGTAAAGTAAATCAGCCTTTCGGCTTTTATATTTATTTTCCCTTGAGAATACCCATCAGTCCGCGCTTGAGCATACGGCCGCCCGCAGAGACGAGCTGTGTCTCGATCTTTGCCTGCAAACGCTCTGCCTTTCTTCTGGCCGCGGCCTCCTCGCGCTCGCGCTGCTTTTCCAGCTTTTTCTGCTCTGCTTCAGCAGCCTTTTCCTGCTTTCTGCGCGCTTCATCTTCAAGCTTCTGCGCGCGGCGGCGCTCCTCATCCTCAAGTTTTTGTGCGCGTCTGCGTTCTTCGTCCTCGAGCTTCTGACGGCGCTTTTCCTCGGCAGCCTCATCCTTGGCACGCTGCTTTTCCTGCGCAGCCTCGAGCTTTTCCTGTTCCTTGCGTTCCTTTTCGGCCTGCGCAGCCTCTTGGGCCGCCGTGGCCTGCTCGCTCAGCACCTCGTAGGCAGAGACATTGTCGACATAGTCGTCGTACTTTTCCATGCCGTCGCGCAGCATGACCTTTGCGCGCACCATGGCCTCGGGCGCGCCCATCAAACTCTGTGGGCAGACGATCTTCGTGCGCTGCACCACGGCCGGAACACCGCCCTCATCGAGGAAGGATGTCAGCGCTTCGCCGACGCCGAGCTCCATGATCGCATCCTCCGCCTGGAAAGCGGGATTGGCACGGAAGGCCTGTGCCGCAACGCGCACAGCCTTGAGCTCCGCAGGCGTATAGGCACGCAGGGCGTGCTGCACGCGGTTGGACAGCTAGGCAAGCACCGTATCCGGGATATCGCTGGGGCTCTGCGTAACGAAGAACACACCGACGCCTTTGGAGCGGATGAGCTTCACAGTCTGCTCGATCTTCTGGATCAGCACGGCAGGCGCATCACGGAAGAGCATGTGCGCCTCGTCGAAGAAAAAGACGAGCTTCGGCTTGTCAAGGTCTCCCGCCTCGGGCATGTTTTCAAAGAGCTCCGAGAGCATCCAGAGCAGAAAGCTTGCGTAGAGCGTCGGATTCTGCACGAGCTTCACACAGTCGAGCACGTTGACCATGCCGCGGCCCTCTTCGTCGGTACGAAGCCAATCGTTCAAATCGAGTGCAGGCTCACCGAAAAAGAGATCTCCGCCCTGCTGCTCCAGCGGCAGCAGCGCGCGCAGAATCGCCGCAACGGACTGCGGCGTGATGTTGCCGTAGGTCATCATGTACTCTGTACGGTGCTCGCTGACGTAGTTCAGCAGCGCGCGCAGATCCTTGAGGTCGATGAGCAAAAGGCCCTTATCATCCGCGATGCGGAAAACGATGTGCAGGATGCCCTCCTGTGCGGGTGTAAGGCCGAGGATGCGAGAGAGCAGTTCAGGTCCCATGTCGCTGACCGTGGCGCGCACGGCGTGGCCGCCGGTCTGGTAAATGTCCCAAAAAGTGGTGGGATAGCCGTGATAGGAGAAGTGATCGCGCAGGCCAAACTTGTCGATGCGCTTTTCCATGCCCTCACTGCTCACACCGGGCGCACAAATACCCGCTACATCGCCCTTGACATCGCAAAGGAACACAGGCACGCCTGCATCAGAGAAGGACTCTGCCATCACCTTCATCGTGATGGTCTTGTCTGTGCCGCTCGCGCCCGCGATCAGGCCATGACGGTTGCACATGTTGAGCGCCAGTTCCACGCGCGCATCGTCCGCAAGGCCCATATAGATCCTGCCGTTTTCGTACATTCTTCTTGCCCTCCGTATTCTGTTTGGATTCCGTGCCCCCATTATACGGCATACAGCTGCACGGCGCAAGAGAAAACCGAACGACGACATCCCGAAAGCGCGGAAAAAGTTTTGATTATACCATTTATATCAGCTTATATCAGCAAAAACGTGCAGGCCAAAGGTCTGCACGTTTTTGGATCACAGCCGATCCGTCATTTATCAAAACTCGGATTAACGTAGTAGACATTTTTCTCGTCCAGACGCTCCCGTGCCAGCCGCAGCCCTTCGCCGAAGCGCTGAAAGTGCACGATCTCTCTGGCACGAAGGAACTTGATGACGTCGCTCACGTCCGGGTCGTCGGAAAGGCGCAGGATGTTGTCATACGTCACGCGCGCCTTCTGCTCCGCGGCCAGGTCCTCCGTGAGATCAGCGATCGTATCGCCGGTAACCTGCATAGTGGCCGCCGACCACGGGTAGCCCGAGGCGAACTGCGGGAAAACGCCTGTCGTGTGGTCGACAAAATAGGCCTCGAATCCAGCCTCCTTGATCTGTTCCTCCGTGAGATTTCGCGTGAGCTGGTGGACGATCGTGCCGACCATCTCCAAATGCCCCAGTTCCTCTGTACCAATATCGGTCAACAGACCCTTGAGCTCAGGGTAGGGCATGGAGTAGCGCTGGGAGAGATAGCGCAGCGATGCGCCAAGCTCTCCGTCGGGACCACCGTACTGTGAAATGATCGCCGCGGCGAGTTTAGGATTCGGATTTTTGATCTTAACGGGGTACTGTAATTTCTTCTCATAGACAAACATTACTGATTTCCCTCCAATTCCCAAGGCCACGGATCATCCAGCCACTTGTAGCTGCCTGGCGTCAGGTCTGTCTGCAGGATGGGACCGTACTTTTCCTCGTAGGTCTTGCGGCCCTCCTGACCAAGCTTGATATAGGACCAGTAGAGATTCAAGACCTCTGTATCCTCAGGGTGCGTGGTGAGATAAAGTCCCAGCTCATCAATGGCAAAGTCCAACGCCATCAGCTCGGAAAGTGCCGTGTTCACAGCAGGGTATTTGGTTTTCATCTGCGCGTGGAAGGGAAGATTCAGCCCCGGAAAAAGCGTGCCCGCGTTCAGCGCATCCTGCTGGGAATAGCGCTCGGGATTATTTTTCTGGATCGGGACGTAGGGAAAAGCCAGAGGGGCGCAGCAGCCGTTCGGCAGCGAGCCGTTCCCGGAGTCCGCGCGCATGGCTTTGTTGTCATTCAAAGATAACTCCTCCTTGACAAGAGAATCGAGCGAAGCGCTCAATCCATCGTATGCAGCGGGAGAAAAAAGGGAAGCAGGGCTTTTCTTTTTGTTCAATGTCCTGTATAATAAAGGCAACAGCACAACATACTGCAAAGCAGCGCGGCATACGTTGTTTTGGGGTGAGTGCTTTGTTTATCGTATTCAGAAAAAGGATTCTGATGGCGCTTGCGGGAACGCTCGCTGTATTGACCGCCGCACTGTTGTGGTTCTCATTGCTGCCGCACGAAGATGTGGAAACGCTGGCCGAAACGCGCGAATGTGCGCGTGTATGGGTCATCGATGCGGGACACGGCGGTGAAGACGGCGGGGCCGTCGCCGTTGACGGTACAAAAGAAAGCTGCCTGAATCTGGCCATCGCGCAGAAACTTGACGCACTGTTTGTTTTTCTCGGCGAGCAGACCCGGATGACGCGAACGGAGGATATTTCTATCCATTCGCAGGACGCGGCGACACTGCGGCAGAAAAAGCGTTCCGATCTTGAAAATCGCGTGAAAGTGGTCAACTGCACGCAAGGTGCTATCCTTGTCAGTATCCACCAGAACAGCCTTCCGTCGTCCAAGCGAACGCACGGCGCGCAGGTGTTTTACGGCAAAGAAGAGGGAAGTGCCGAGCTCGCGAACGCCGTGCAGCTCGCGCTGAATCAAACCGTCAATGTGAGCAATGAGAAAACAGAAAAGGCCATCGACGCATCGATCTTCCTGATGAAAAATGTCGTCGCGCCCGCGATCCTGATCGAGTGCGGATTTTTGAGCAATGAGAGCGAAACGGCACTCTTGAAAAGCGACGAATACCAGCAAAAATTGGCCGTTGTGATTGCGTCCGCTCTTTTACAGCAGTATTAGTAAAGCAAAAGAGGTTTACAATATGGCAAAGACAAAAAGCGTATTTTTCTGCACGGAATGCGGCAACGAAACGCCCAAATGGGCGGGCCGCTGCCCGAGTTGCGGCGCGTGGAACACGCTCGTGGAGCAGACCGTCGGCGACGGCGCAAAGGCGAAAACGGGCAGCCGCAGCCGCGCGCGGCGCGCCAAGGCGCACCCGATCGCAGAGCTCGACACGGCGCAGGAGATCCGTTTTCCCACCGGCATGGGCGAACTCGACCGCGTGCTCGGCGGGGGCGCTGTGCAGGGCTCGCTCGTGCTCGTCGGCGGCGCGCCAGGCATCGGCAAATCGACACTGATGCTGCAGATCTGCGGAAAATTGAGTGAAAACGCCAAAATTCTGTACGTTTCCGGCGAGGAATCTCCGCGCCAGCTCAAGCTGCGCGCGGACCGCCTCGGCGTACAGTCAGACAACCTGTATGTCCTGTCCGAGACCTGCCTTGGTGATGTGTTGGAATCTGTCGAAGAGGAAAAACCCGATGTGCTGATCGTTGACTCCATCCAGACGCTCTATCAGGACGCGCTCGAATCGCCCGCGGGCAGCGTGGCGCAGGTGCGCACCTGCACGCTGGAACTCATGCAGCTGGCCAAAGGGGAGGGCATCACTGTCTTCGTCATCGGACACGTCAACAAGGAGGGCTCCATCGCGGGTCCGAAGGTGTTGGAGCACATGGTCGACTGCGTTTTATATTTTGAGGGCGAGGCGCACATGAGTTACCGCATCCTGCGCGCGGCGAAAAACCGCTTCGGCGCGACGAACGAGATCGGCGTGTTTGAGATGCGCAGCGAGGGCCTTGTCGAAGTGCCGAACCCCTCGGAAATGCTGCTTTCGGGACGCCCCGACGACGCGCCCGGCACATGCGTGACCTGCGTGATGGAGGGCCAGCGCCCGGTGCTGGCCGAGGTGCAGGCGCTGCTTGCACCCGCGGCGCAGTCGGTCTCGCGGCGGACAAGCAACGGCTTTGACTACAACCGCGCCGCCATGCTGATGGCGGTGCTCGAAAAGCGCGGTGCGCTCAAGGTGTCCGGCTGCGATGCATTTTTGAATGTCATTGGCGGATTGAGCGTGGACGAGCCCGCGGCGGACCTTGCCGCCGTGCTGGCGCTGGCGTCGAGCTATCTCGACAAGCCCATCGGCAATCACGTCGCCGCCATCGGCGAAGTCGGCCTGACGGGCGAGTTACGCAGCGTGAACCATTTGAGCGAGCGGCTGAGCGAGGTGCACCGTCTGGGCTTTGAAACGTGCATCATTCCAAAACAGCGCAAGGATCAGATTCGCGCGCCGCAGGGACTCGCGCTGATCGAAGCGCGCAGCATCGCCGAAGCGCTGCGAGCCATCGTGCAGGCGTAAACGTCGGTGCGCCGACTAAAAACAATAATATAATAGTAGAAAAACCGGCAGCGCAAAAACGCTGCCAACGCCATAGTATCCCTACGATCCCGACAAAGGAGGTTTTGCCGCCAGCCACGCCAAAACACTCATTTCCGCAAAAATACGTTTTTCCGCTCCCCTCAATTGAACAAAATTTTTATTTTGTTCAATTGAGTATGGACCTCAAAATGTCACTGCCCTGTCAGCTCCTTTATCTAAAATGCTGTACAGCCGACCATCGGGTATATGTGCTGTTCATCCGTTCAAACGATCATCGCTGTCATTATTGGCTTTTTACAGCGCGTTTGAACTGCCGACAATGCTCACAGATCAAAGCTGCTGAATTCTTCTTCGCCGACATTTTGAAATCCAATGCTAGCTTCTTTCCGTATTTTTCTTTCTGATTTTGATGAGCTGTTTCTGTACCTGTGCTGGCGCTCGTTTATCATGAACGACTACCGTTTGGAATCGCCGCCGATCCTGCGCGATTTTCTATCCTATCACGAGACCATCAAGGCACACTCTCAAAAAACGGTCGACGAATACTTTCTCGATCTGCGCAACTTCTTCCGCTATTTGAAGCAGTCGCGCGATCCGTCGCTGCGCGGCCTTTCTCTGAGTGAAATTTCCATCATGGACGTCGATCTCGACTTTGTGAAAAAAGTAACATTAACTGATATCTACGCCTACATGACCTATCTGAGCCGCGACCGCGTGCAGCATCAGAACAGCGATGTATCCGACTACGGCCTGAATGCCGCGTCCAGAGCGCGAAAAATTGCGACAATCCGTTCTTTTTACAATTATTTGACCAATAAAGCGCACCTTTTGGACACAAATCCCTGCAAGGACCTCGACTCCCCCAAGATCAAAAAGTCACTGCCGAAGTACCTGACGCTCGATGAAAGCGTACAACTTCTCCAGTCCGTCGACGGGCAGAACCGCGAGCGTGACTACTGCATTCTGACGATCTTTTTGAACTGCGGGCTGCGAATCTCCGAGCTCTGCGGCCTCGACTTACAGGATATTCAGGACGACGCACTGCGCGTGCTCGGCAAGGGAAACAAGGTGCGCATCGTCTACTTGAATGACGCCTGCAAGGATGCGCTCAAGCGTTATCTCGCCGTCCGCCGCCCCATCTCCGGCCGCGACCGCAACGCCCTCTTTCTTTCCTCGCGCAACGAGCGCATCAGCCGTTCGAGCGTCCACGCACTTGTCAAAAAGCACCTGAGCGCCGCAGGCCTCGACGCCTCGGAATACTCGTCGCACAAGCTGCGCCACACGGCGGCGACGCTGATGCTGCAAAACGGCGTGGATGTCAAGGCTGTGCAGGAGGTGCTCGGTCACGAGCATCTCAATACGACCGAGATCTATACGCACATCGACAATGACGCACTGCGTGTTGCTGCAAAGGCAAATCCCTTGTCACATGTGAAAATGAAAAAGGACGAGGAATAAATTGACTTTCCCCCTTCCATCCGATATACTAAGGATTTGGTAAAATGTATTTTTCAAGGAGGGTTTCCATGAATACACAAGAGCTTTCCCCCATCTGCCGGCAGGTGCGGCGCGACATCATCACGATGACCGCCAACGCCGGCAGCGGCCACCCCGGCGGTTCGCTGTCCGCGGTGGAGCTGATGACCAGCGTCTTCTTCAACCACATGAGCGTTGACCCGCAGAACCCGCACGATCCCGACCGCGACCGCTTCGTGCTCTCCAAGGGTCACGCAGCTCCCTGCTACTACGCGGTCCTCGCCGCCAAGGGCTTCATCTCCCGCGACGAGTATGCGAACTTCCGCCAGCTACACTCCATCCTGCAGGGCCATCCCGATGCGAAGAAGGTCCCCGGCGTGGACGCTTCCACGGGCTCTCTCGGTCAGGGCGTGTCCATCGCCGTCGGTATGGCGCTCGGCGCCAAGCACCTCGGCAAGGACACGAAAGTCTTCGTCCTCGTCGGCGACGGCGAGAGCCAGGAAGGTCAGATCTGGGAGGCCTATATGGCCGCCGCACACTATAAGCTCGACAATCTGACCGTCATCATCGACAACAACGGCCTGCAGATCGACGGCACGAACGACCAGGTCCTGAGCCTCGGCGACCTGCCGGCAAAGCTGCGCGCATTCGGCTTTGACCTCGTCGAGCTGCCCGACGGCAACGATCTCGACGCTGTCGAGGCCGCGCTCTCCAAGCCCACCATGCCCGGCAAGCCCAAGGCTATCCTTGCGCACACTGTCAAGGGCAAGGGCGTTTCGTTCATGGAAAATCAGGTCGGCTGGCACGGCAAGGCACCCAACGCCGAGCAGCGTGAGCAGGCACTGAAGGAATTGGAGGACTAAGAACATGGCTGATAAAATTGCGACCCGTCAGGCTTACGGCGAAGCGCTGATCGAACTGGTCGAAAAGAACGATAAG
>CAKTLD010000079.1 GCA_934572445.1 uncultured Oscillospiraceae bacterium | reverse complement strand
CGGGGATAGCGGGAGTCGGCGACGACGACACGATAGAAAGGAGCCTTCTTGGCGCCCATTCTGCGCAGACGGATTTTAACCATGGTGAATTACCTCCAAAAATAATTGTTGTTTTTATTTATGATGAAATGCTTGTGCACTCGATCAACTTATTTGAAGCGCTTTTTGCGCCCGAAGCCGCGCATGCGGCTGCCGCCGCCCAGCCCACCGAGGCCGGCAGGCATCTTGCCGCGGCTCATCTGCTTGACCATGTTCTGCATCATCTCGAACTGCTTGAGCAGGCGGTTGACATCCACGACCTCAAGTCCGCAGCCAGCGGCAATGCGCTTTTTGCGGCTGGCGCCCAGCACTGCGGGATTCTCGCGCTCGTAGGGCGTCATCGAGAGGATGATCGCCTCGGTATGCGCCATCATCTTCGGGTCGATCTCAGCGCCCGCCATTTGCTTGCCGAGCTGCCCGGGCATCATGCCCGCAAGCTGCTCAAGACTGCCCATGTTCTTGAGCTGAAGGAGCTGGTCATAGTAATCGGTGAGGGTGAAGCGGTTTTTCTTGAGCTTTTCCTCAAGCTTTTTTGCTTTTTCCTCGTCGATGCTCTGCTCCGCACGCTCGATGAACGACAGCACATCGCCCATGCCGAGAATGCGCGAAGCCATGCGGTCGGGGTGGAAAGGCTCGATCATGTCGAGCTTTTCGCCCGTGCCGATGAACTTGATGGGCTTGCCGGTTGCTGCGCGGATCGAGAGCGCCGCGCCGCCGCGGGCATCGCCGTCGAGCTTGGTGAGCACCACGCCGTCAATGCCGAGGGCTTCGTCAAAGGCGGTGGCAGCGTTAACGGCATCCTGACCGGTCATCGCGTCGACGACAAGCAGGATTTCATTGGGCCTGACGGCGGCCTTGATGCGCCCCAGCTCGTCCATCAGCGCTTCGTCGATGTGCAGGCGGCCTGCGGTATCGAGAAAGACGATGTCGTTTCCGTGGTCACCGGCGTACTTGACAGCCTCCTGCGCAATCTCCACGGGGTCGATCTGACCCATTTCGAAAACGGGAATATTGAGCTGCCTGCCGACGACCTGTAACTGCGTGATGGCCGCGGGACGGTATACGTCGCACGCGGTGAGCAGCGGACGCTTGCCCTGCTTGCGGAAGTAGCCCGCGAGCTTGGCGACGTTCGTCGTCTTACCGGCGCCCTGAAGACCGACCATCATCACGACCGTGGGTGGCTTGGAGGCGAACGTCAGCTTGGCGTTCGCGCCGCCCATGAGCGTGGTCAGCTCTTCGTTGACGATCTTGATGACCTGCTGGGCGGGGGTCAGGCTGTCGAGCACCTCGACGCCGACAGCGCGCTCGGACACGGTCTTGACAAAGTCCTTGACGACCTTGTAGCTCACGTCCGCCTCGAGCAGTGCAAGGCGCACCTCGCGCATTGCGAGTTTGATGTCTTCCTCGCTCAGGCGGCCCTTGCCGCGCAGGTTTTTGAATGTGGCGTTGAGCTTTTCGCTCAGTCCTTCAAATGCCATGTATGTATTACTCCTTGAGTGCTGCCGCCTCGGCCGCGATCACACCGGTAAGCTCTTCGAGCTGGCGGTCCTCATACCGGCGGAAGTTGAGCTGACTGATCTGCTGCGCCGCCTCGGCGATCTTTTCGGCGTGGGGCCGGAGCTGCATGAAACGCTTGATGAGCCCCGTTTTGTCCTCGATCTCGGTCATATAGTTTTCCGCGCGCACGATCACGTCGCGCACGCCCTGACGGGAAATGCCGTAATTCTCGGCGATCTCAGACAGGGAAAGATCCTCGTTGTAGTAGAGGTCGTAGAATTCCTTCTGGCGGTCGGTAAGAAGCTCCCCATAAAAGTCGAAGAGCATCGTCATGCGAAAGGTCTGATTTTTCATGGGGTACCTCCTTGTGCAGATTCTCATGTAAAGTCATAACGCTTTACAACAGGAATCAGTTTACATGATTTTATCAGAATTGTCAAGGAAAAATCGCAAGAAAACCGTCGCCCCGTCGGGAAAATCTTCTCATTTTGCGCCCGCGCGCAAAATGAGGGGAGAAAAGAGTGGAATTGTTCATGTTTTCGTGGTATCCTAAAGACAAATTCTCAAGCAGCGAGCAGAGGAGGAACGCAATGGAACCGATCAGACGTGAGCTTGCGCCGGAAATGTATCTCAATTATGTCCAGTCGGAAAAATTCAAGACTGGCTCTCTGAGCGTGCAGCTCATCACGCCGTTGGAGGAGAAGGCGGCGGCTTTCGGCGCGCTGCTGCCGAGCGTGCTGCGCCGGGGTACGATGGCGCATCCGGATCTGCGTGCGCTGTCCACGGCGCTCGACCTGCTCTACGGCGCATCGATCGGCTGCACCGTGCGCAAAAAGGGAGAGAATCAGTGCCTTGGATTTGTGGCGAGCTTTATCGACGAGGAATTTGTCCCCGGCGGGCAGAAGCTGCTTGAGCCGGTATGCGACCTGCTGGGCGAGCTCTTGTTTGACCCCGTGACACGCAATGGCCGCTTTTTGAACGACTACGTCGAAAGTGAGAAGCAGAACCTCATCGACGCCATCCGCGGCATCATCAACGACAAGCGCGACTATGCCGACCTGCGGCTCTTACAGGAGATGTGCCGCGGCGAGCGCTACGGTGTGGACAAGTTCGGCTCGATCGCGCGCGTGCAGAAAATCACGAATCAGACGCTCTTCCGTTATTATCAGGAGCTGCTCTCCACCGCGCATCTGGAACTGTTCTACTGCGGCAGCGCGGAGCTTGCGCGCGTGGAGGGCGCGCTTGCGCGCGCCTTTGCGCCGCTGCAGCGCGGGGCGGTCATACCGCCGGCTGCCGCAGAAAAGTGCGCTGCGCCGGAGACCCCGCGTCTGATCACCGAACGCATGGACGTGACGCAGGGCAAGCTGTCGATGGGCTGGCGCGCATCGACGGCCGACGCGCCGGCGATGCTGCTGGCCAACCTTATCTTCGGCGGCTACAGCAACTCCAGACTTTTTCTCAACGTGCGCGAAAAGCTGTCGCTCTGCTATTACGCGTCCTCCTCCTACCACCGCTCCAAGGGGATTGTCACGGTGTCGTCGGGCATCGAGACGAGAGACTATGAAACGGCAAAGACGGAAATTCTTGCTCAGCTCGCTGCCGTGCAGCGCGGGGAGCTTGAGCCCTGGGAGATCGAGAGCGCGCGGGCCTGCCTGATCGCTTCGCTCGAAGCGCGCGGTGACAGCGCCGGGCGCATGGAGGAGAACGCCATCGGCCAGGCGGCGACCGGCATCCGCGAAACGGCGGACGAGCTGATCGCGGCGCTGCGGGGCGTGACGGCGGAGCGCATTGCCGCCGCCGCACAGAGCATGACGCTTGATACCGTCTATTTCCTGACGGGAGAGGAGGACGCAGCGAATGAATGAAAGAGCCTATCCCCGCATCGGAGAAACGGTGCTGGAGCACACGCTTGCAAACGGCCTGAAGCTTTTTATCGTGCCCAAGCCGCAGCACCGGCGCAAATACGCCTTTTTTGCCACGCGCTACGGCGGCATGGATATGCAGTTCCTCCGCGGCGGGCAGCGCTATGACACGCCCGCGGGCATTGCACACTACCTGGAGCATAAGATGTTCGACACGAAGGACGGCAGCGCGATGGTCCGCCTTTCGCAGAACGGCGCCGAGCCCAATGCTTTTACCTCCAACGCCATGACGGGCTACTACTTCGACTGCACCGAACATTTTGAGGAAAATCTGCGCATCCTGCTCTCGTTTGTCTCCGTGCCGTATTTTACGGCGGAAAGTGTGGAGAAGGAGCGCGGCATCATCGCCCAGGAGATCCGTATGGTCGAGGATTCGCCCGACTGGCAGGTCTACGAGAGGCTGCTTGCATGCCTGTACCATTCCTCGCCCGCGCGCGTGCCCATCGCCGGCACGGTCGAGAGCATCGCGGGCATCACAGCGGAAACGCTGTACGACTGTCATAAGGCGTTTTACTGCCCGTCGAACATGGCGCTGTGCGTTGTCGGCAATGTCGATCCCGCGGCGGTCCTCGCCGCGGCAGAGGAGGTCTTGCCCCGCGAGCGCGGCGAGGAGATCGCGCGCTGTTATGGCGAGGAAGAGGACGGCATCGCCGCACAGAAGGAGACCGTCACGCAGATGGAGGTCGCGCTGCCGCAGTTTCTGGTCGGCTTCAAGTGTGAGACGAACGAGGGAGACCTCCTGCGCCAGTCGCTCATCGGCGAGATGGCCTGCGATATCCTGCTGGGCGATTCCTCGCCGCTCTATCAGCGCCTTTACGACGAGGGGGTTATCAATTCGAGCTTTGGCGGCGGCTTTGACCAGTTGCCGGGCGTTGCAGTTTTGTGCGCGGGCGGCGAGAGCGAGCAGCCGCAGAAGGTGAGCGACGCGATCCTCGAAGAAGCGCAGCGCCTTGTGCGTGAGGGCATTGACCCTGACTTTTTTGAGCAGATCCGCCGTGCCAGCTTCGGCGCGACGCTGCGCGCGATGAATTCGTTTGAAAACATCGCCGTCTCGCTTGTGGATGGTTACTTCCGCGGGTTTGACGCTCTGAAATTCCCTGAGGACTACGAGAGCATCGGACGGGCGGATATTGAGCGCTTTCTGCGCGAGAATCTTACCGAGGGCCGCCGTGCCCTATCCATCATCGAACCGAAGAAAGAAGGATAGAACCCCATGAACTTTACCGACGCGCCCATCAGCTTTCCCGGCCTTTTCGGCGACTGGCAGTTTACCGCACCGTCTAAGGCCATCGATATTGGCAACGGCATCTACTGGTACGGGATCCTGATCGCCGCGGGTATGCTGATCGCGCTGTATTTCTGTATGAAGCAGGCACCGAAATACGGCCTGACCGAGGATAACATCATTGATACGATCCTCTGGGTCATTCCGTTTTCCATCCTCGGTGCGCGCATCTACTATGTGATCTTTTACCTGGACCTTTTCCGCGGGGCCGACGGGTCGATCGACTGGTCGTCAACGTATCGCATCTGGGACGGCGGGCTTGCCATCTACGGCGGCGTGATCGCGGGCTTTGCGACGGCCTATCTCTTCTGCCGCCGTAAAAAGCTTTCGCTCTGGGCGATGACGGACTGCTGCGTGCAGGGACTTTTTATCGGGCAGGCCATCGGCCGCTGGGGCAACTTCATGAACCGCGAGGCCTTCGGCGCGGCGACGGAGCTGCCGTGGCGCATGCGCCTGTGGCTCTCGTCCGCCAGCTATGTGGACGTGCATCCGACCTTCCTTTATGAGAGCCTGTGGAACGTGATCGGCTTTCTGCTGCTCTATTTTCTCGTTTCCCGCGCCCGCCGCTTCGACGGCGAGAATACCTGCTTCTACTTTCTCTGGTACGGCCTCGGCCGCTTTTGGATTGAGGGCCTGCGGACCGACAGCCTGTACCTCTTCGACTGGACGTTTTTCGGCCAGCCCATCCGCGTGTCGCAGGCGCTGTCGGCGGTGATGGTGCTTCTGTGTACGGGTATCCTGTTCTATCAGCTCAGGATCAGAAAGGCAAACGGATCAAAACTTTATGTCAACTTGAAATGTGCCGCGGAAGCGGATGCGGAGCCGCATGAGCAGGAGGAGACCACCGCAGGTGCGGCGCAGCAGGAAGATCAGTAAAAAGGAGACGGCCATGCGCTACCACATCGACAAGACGGCTGCGGAGAGCGCATATTTGCAGCTCTACCATCAGCTCCGGCGCGACATCGTCGGCGGCGTTTACCCACTGGGGACAAAGCTGCCGAGCAAGCGCCTGATCGCGGGCGAAACGGGGGTGAGCGTCATCACGGCCGAACACGCGCTGGCGATTTTATGCGACGAGGGGTACCTCGAGTCCCGCGAGCGCAGCGGCTTTTTTGTGAGCTTTGCCGCGGCGGACTGCTTCCCGGTCTCCGAGACGGAGACCGAGCGCCGTACGACCGTTTCCCACGGGACGGAGGATGAATTTCCGTTTCCCTCGCTCGCCAAAACGATGCGGCGCGTGCTCAGCGAGTACGGCGAGAGTATTCTCGTCAAGTCGCCGAACAACGGCTGCGCCGAGCTGCGCGGGGCCATCGCGGCATATCTCTCCCGCTCGCGCGGCATCAGCGTCCAGCCGGGACAGATCGTGATCGGCTCAGGCGCGGAGTATCTCTACGGGCTCATCGTGCAGCTTCTGGGACGCGAGCGCGTGTTTGCGCTCGAGGACCCGTCGTATGATAAGATCCGCCGCGTTTATCAGGCGCATGGCGTGCAGTGCGAGATGCTGCGCCTTGGCAGTGACGGTATCCGTTCCGACGAGCTCCGCCGTGCGAGGGCGACGGTGCTGCACGTCACGCCTTTCCACAGCTTCCCGAGCCTGGTGACCGCCAGCGCGGGCAAGCGCCGGGAATACCTCCGCTGGGCGGAGGAGCGCGGCGGCTGCATTGTCGAGGATGACTTCGACTCGGAGTTCAGCGTGTCGAGCAAGAGCGAGGATACGCTCTTCGCCCTTGAGCCAGAGCGCTCGGTCATCTACATGAATACATTTTCCAAGACCATCGCGCCGTCGATGCGCGTGGGCTACATGGTGCTGCCGCCCGCGCTTTCTGAACAGTTTCGCCGTGAGGTGGGCTTCTATTCCTGTACCGTGCCGGTCTTTGAGCAGTATGTGCTTGCCGAGCTCATCGGCAGCGGTGACTTCGAGCGCCATATCAACCGCATCCGCCGTCGGCGCAGGAAGCAGTAGGGCGTCGGAAAGGTCCCGCTGCTTCAAAAAGTGGCAAAAAGGTGCTTGACGCGCGGGAAGATTTGTGGTAACATCTATTTTGCGTTTGGACCCGTCCTATCGGGTATCAGGTCCATAAGCTGGTGTAGCTCAGTCGGTAGAGCAGCTGATTCGTAATCAGCAGGTCGCTGATTGTTGCTAAGGGCAGCGATAAAGAGGTTCACAAAAAAGTTCATAAGCTGGTGTAGCTCAGTTGGTAGAGCAGCTGATTCGTAATCAGCAGGTCGCTGATTGTTGCTAAGGATAGCGATAAAGGGGTCCCACAAAAAGTTAATAAGCTGGTGTAGCTCAGTTGGTAGAGCAGCTGATTCGTAATCAGCAGGTCAGGTGTTCGAGTCACCCCACCAGCTCCAAAAAGCATCGAAAACTTCGGCTTTCGGTGCTTTTTTGCTACAAAAATGCCGCAAACGTTGTGGGTCAGGGTGTGGGTCAGAGTTTGACCCACACCCTGACCCACTCGCCGAAATGCGCGGAAAGAATGAAAGAGCATCGGAGAGAAAGCCGCTTCCCTTCCGATGCCCCGTTTGTAAGAATGGTTTTACCCTAAGCTCTACGGTTTGCCGTTGCTTCGATGAAATGCTGGGAAGATATATCCGTAGCTTTGCCTGCACACGATGTCGATAGAAAATACAATAACACTTCCTTATGGCCTCGTGCCTCAAAAGGAGATTATTTTTTAATGGCTATCTATGTTACGGCGCGGCGGATGTGTCTTCATCTTGCGAATCGTTCCCTTGTTCAGCCTGCGCTTCTTTAATCATTTTGTAGATTTCAGGGGAGGAAACGCCTTGGAGCAGCCGAACGTTTTTCTCCAGCGTGCCGCCGAATTGCTCCGTATAAGCCTGGATAGCATCCAACCGCTTGACGGGAAGCTGATGGCCGGGAGCGGGTGCGGGATGTGACGGATCGGAAGATGGCGTATCTGCCTTGATATCGGTGGGAGGTTCCTCTGACTTTGAATGTTCATCGGACGCTGGGGGCTCCTCGGCTCCAGCAGAGGATTCGTTTTCTCCGCTGCTGTCATTTGGAGAGGAGTCTTGCTGTGCGTTCGAATTCTGCCCCTGATTCCCGTGGCGGGCATCCCGAATGATCGAAAAGATCTCATCGTTGGTATATCCCCGCAGTAGAGCAAGGTTTTCGTCAATCGTACCGCCGAACTGTGCGGTATAAGCCCGCATGGCCCGGAGGCGTTTGGCAGAGATGTGGTGTTCCATGGCGCTGTCGTTTTCTTCTTCATCCATCTGAAATACGGAAACCTCCAGCTGCTCCGCCCCGATGGCGGCAGAAGCGGTTTCTACCTCTGTTTCCAGCTTGGCGCTGTCTGTCCGCACGCTGACTTCAATATCCGTATTATGTTCGTTCAGATAATTCTGCTCCTGACAGGCGGAGACGATGGTGTTCATACATTCTTCTGCGCTGCCCTTACGAACGGTGACATTAGAGAGCAGCACCTCGGCGTCCTCATTCAGCGGCACCACATCAATGACCCGCTCAAAGCAGTTCAGATCCAGCCGGACACTGGGATTGATGTCCATGTAGACATAGCTGGCTGGCGTATAGTAGAGATGGTATCCAAAGGCTGCCGTGCAGATCACCGCCAGACACGCCGCCGCAGAGAGCGCCTTTCCTATAGCGGGGTTTGATGCGGAGACTTCCTGCCCCACCGTATAATTCCGGTTTCGGATCTCCGCAAAGGTGCCATCTTTTTTCAAAATGACACAGCGGCCGCCCTTAATCTCCATGACAATCCCCCGCATCTTAAAGCCCCTCCTTTCCGATCTGAAAATATTCCCGCATGATCTGATAGTCTCCCGCCCAGATCAGCATTCCGGCGATGATATAGGTTCGGTTGCGTTCCAGAACCTTACTGCCAGTCCCCAGCTCCGCCATGATCTGACTGGCAGGGAGACATTTTGTTTTCTTGACCGCCGCCGCCCTCTCCGGTTGCTGGATCAGCCAGCGGATGACCTCCAGACAAGCCCGTTTTGTCCGGCCAAACTTTGGGGACGATTTCGGCAAGTCGAAAAAAGAAATATGAAACTTGTCCAGTTCCTGCCGAAGCGCACTGATTTCCAACGCAGCATCCGACACCATAGGGACTGGATCTTCGATTTCAAAGAGGACTTCGCCGCCGTGGTCATCCTGCGTACTGAGGGAACTGAAGGGCACGCACTTGGCATTTCGGCTTTCCTTACGCAGAAGATCCGTAACCCGGTTTTGAATAGCTGCGGCGGCAAGGGCCTGAAAGGAGCCTTTTTCTGGTCGATAGGCGGTGATGGCGTCATTAAAGGCAATCAGCGCCTCGGAATAGGCATCGTCATGGCAGTCCACAAACCGCCCTGCCGCCTTGGAAGCACAGCGGCGGATAAACAGGTCATTTTCCGTCAAAAAGGTTTCCCGTATCCGTGGATCCCTCTGGGCCAGCAGAAGCTGTTCCGTTTCATTCATACTGCCGTTCCTCCAGTTCCGCAGTTTTACGCGATTGCAGAAATAAAAATAGCGGAAAACGACAGTCCTGTCAAGCAGTTGGCCCGCAAGATACCTCCATACTTAGCTTTGAAATCGTTGTTTTTATATACGCAGCGGGTCGAAACCTTTTGGGGGAGGTAAAAAATATTTCCTCTGCCCCCAAGAGAAGCACATCCGGTTCGTATCCATAGTTGAAACAAGGCCAATGGGAGGAATGATGTTACGATGAAAGCAAAATCTTTTCTTGTTCTGCTGGCAGGCGTATTGCTCATTTCCGCACTGAGCGTTCCCGCGTCTGCCGCAGATGTGCCCTTTTCGGATGTGGTTGATTCAGCATGGTATTTTGAATCCGTAGAGCGGGTCTATGAGGAAAACTGGATGAACGGCACAGGAAACGACCGTTTCAGTCCCGATGATTCTTTGACCCGCGCTATGCT
>CAKTLD010000078.1 GCA_934572445.1 uncultured Oscillospiraceae bacterium | reverse complement strand
TCGGAGATGGCGAGGGCGGCGGAGGTGCCGATCAGGGCCGCGATCTCGGGAGAGCAGTCGTGATCGACGCTCATGACCGTTGCCATGATGGAAACGTCGTTGCGGAAGTCATAGGGGAAGAGGGGACGGATGGGGCGGTCGATGACGCGGCTCGTCAGGATGCCCTTTTCGCCGGGACGGCCCTCGCGGCGGTTGAACGAGCCGGGGATGCGGCCGACGGAGTAAAGCTTCTCCTCAAAGTCAACGGAGAGGGGGAAGAAGTCGATGCCGTCGCGGGGACGGGCGGAAGCGGTGGCGCAGACGAGCACGCGGGTATCGCCGTAGCCGACCATGACGGCGGCGTTGGCGAGCTCGGCGAGCTTGCCGACCTCGAGCGTGAGGGGGCGGCCCGCGAGATCCATCTCGTACTTGTGGTAGTTGGGGAACTGTCTCTTGGTGATGATGGTAGACATTTGTCGATCTCCTTTTTGTAAAATTCCGTATGGGAGCCGACCGTTTAGCACTTGAAAAAACGTCGGCTTGCCGCCGCTTTTTCAACTGCTAAAGCATAGCAGGCTCTCATACGCGCGGGGAAGTGCAGAGGGACGGTAAGAAAAGAAGGGTGATGCATGCGCATCACCCTGTTTTCAAACTTACTTACGGATACCCAACTTGGCGATCAGGGTACGATAACGCTCGATGTCCTTCTTCATGAGGTAGTCGAGAAGGCTGCGGCGCTTACCGATCATCTTGTACAGGCCGCGGCGGGAGTGGTTGTCCTGCGGGTGCTGCTTGAGGTGCTCGGTGAGCTGAGCGATACGCTCGGTGAGGATAGCGACCTGAACTTCCGGAGAACCGGTGTCGCCTTCGTGGGTGCGGTTGGCCTCGATGATGGCCGTCTTCTGGTCTTTGAGCATCATAATGTATGATCCACCTTTCATAAATTCTCCCGGCACTGAGCGGCGGGTCGGTGAGTCCTCCACGCCCCAAGTGCGGGAACATGCGCACTGCATGCGCCCGATTATCATAGCACAGCTTTTTCCTATTGTAAAGCAAAACCTTTCATTTCATACAATTTTCTGCGTATCCTCTTCCATGCAGAAAAAGCGGGGGCGGGCCGTTGGCCCGCCCCCGCGCAAAAAGCGATTTTCCGTCTGCTTATTTCTTCAGCTCGGCGAAGTGCTCCTTCGTCAGCTTGATGACCACAGGGCTCAGCAGCAGCACCGCGATCAGGTTGGGAATGGCCATCAGGCCGTTGAGCGTATCGGAGATATCCCACACCAGCTTGAGATCGGCGGCAGAGCCGGCGATGACGACCAGGCAGAAGATGACCTGATAGGGGCGGATGATCTTGCTGCCGAAGAGGAACTCCGCGCAGCGGGTGCCGTAGAGCGCCCAGCCAAGGATAGTGGAGGTGGCGAACAGCAGCAGGCCGACGGCGAGGATCAGGGAGCCTGCCTTCGCGCCGAAGACCGTGGAGAAGCCCGCGACCGCCGTGGGAACGCCCGCGAGGTCATTGTTGCCATAGTTGCCGGTAGCCGCACCGGAGCAGAGAACGACGAGAGCGGTCAGCGTGCAGATGACGATGGTGTCCATGAAGACTTCAAAGATACCGTAAAGGCCCTGCTTAACGGGGTTCTTTTCCGAGGTGGCGGCGTGCGCGATCGGCGCGGAGCCGAGACCGGCCTCGTTGGAGAAGACGCCGCGGCCGACGCCCTTGGTGATGGCGAGCTTCATCGTCACGCCCACCGCGCCGCCGACGACGGCGGAGGGATTGAACGCGCCCTTGAAGATGGAAGCAAACACGCTGGGGATCGCGCCTGCGTGCGCGATCACGACGATCAGCGCGCAGATGATGTAAATGGCGGCCATGGCGGGGACGAGCTTTTCGGTGACCTGACCGATGCGCTTGAGACCGCCGATGAGCACGAGCGCCACAAAGATGGCGATGATGACACCGGTGATGAGACCGATGATCTTATCGAATTCCGCGGCATTCTCGTTGAAAGCCACCGCGACAGAGTTGACGGAGGAGGCAATGGAATTGATCTGGGAGATATTGCCGATGCCGAACGCAGCCAGCGCGCCGAAGATGGAGAAGATGACGCCCAGCCACTTCCATCTGGGGCCAAGGCCGTTCTTGATGTAGTACATCGGGCCGCCGCACCAGTCGCCCTTTTCGTTGCGCTCACGGTACTTGACGGCGAGCGTGACTTCGGAGAACTTGGTGACCATGCCGAACAGGGCCGAGACCCACATCCAGAACACGGCGCCCGGGCCGCCGAGGATGATCGCGCCGGTAACGCCGGCGATGTTGCCCGTGCCGACGGTGGAGGCCAGCGCCGTGGAGACGGCCTGCATCGGCGTGATCTCGCCCTCGCCCGCCTCGGTCTTCTTAAAGATCTTGCCGATGGTGTTCTTCCACCAGTAGCCGATCTTTGTGAACTGGATGAAGCCGACACGGATGCTCAGGTAGACGCCCGCGCCGACCAGCAGCGCCAGCATGATCGGGCCCCATACGAAGCCGTTGATCGCACTGTTGATCTCAATGATTTTTTCCATGTGATTTCCCCTCTCTGATTCACATTTTATGAAATATCGCTTGAAAATATTTCATAGCCGTATGTTACCAAATCAAACGCCCGCTGTCAACGGCTAAAGTGCTGTTTCTCGGCCTGAAATTTTGGCAATATTGTACATTTTAGACATGTTACTTTTTAACGTACTTCGCTTTTTGTGCATGTTATCCTTAACGAATTATGAACACCGCTCTTTTTTAATCCTCTTGACAGATTTTTCCTCCCATGCTATCCTAACTGTACTAATACGCATAATACAGTTTGGAGGTGCGGCATGTCCATCACACTGCTGATCCCCGCCGTTCTGCTCCTCGCCGGCCTTGCGCTGATCGCCGCGCTCAGTCGCGGTCCGCGCGGGAAGGAGCGCCGCCCATGATCACCTTAAATTACCGCGATGCCTGCCCGATCTACGAGCAGGTGTGCGACGGGCTGCGGCGGCTGATCGTCTCCGGCGTGATCGCCGACGGGGACAAGCTCCCCTCGGTACGCGCGCTGGCCGGTCAGCTCGCCATCAACCCCAACACCATCCAGCGCGCCTATAACGAGCTGGAGGCCAGCGGCTACTGCTGCTCGGTGCCCGGCAAGGGCTGCTTCGCCGTGCACACCTACCGCGAGCGCGACGATAAGCGCCGCCGCGCGCTCGAGCAGCAGCTGCGCGAGCTTTTGCAGGAGCTGCGCGCCATGGGCGCGAGCGAGGAAGAGATCAGAGCGCTCTGTGAGAAGGGAGAAAAATTATGATCGAAGTACGCGGTCTTGTCAAGACCTTCGGCGCGCTGCGCGCGCTCGACGGCGCAGACCTTACCGTGCCCACCGGCGCGGTCTGCGGCCTTGTCGGTCCCAACGGCGCGGGAAAAACGACGCTGCTGCACCATCTGACCGGCGTTTACCGCCAGGATTCCGGCACCATCGTCTTTGACGGCGCCCCCGTCTGGGAAAATCCCGCCGTCAAGGCGCGTATCGCGCCCATTCCCGACGACTGGTTCCACTTTACGCAGGCGGGCCTTGATGACATGCGCCGCTTTTACTGCGGCTTCTATCCTGCGTTCAGCAGAAAGCGCTACGACTCGCTCCGTCCTGTGTTTGCGCTGGACGAATCCCGCCCGCTGCGCCGCATGAGCAAGGGACAGCGCCGGCAGGCCGCCTTCTGCCTTGCCCTGTGCGCCATGCCGGACTATCTCATTCTCGATGAACCGGTGGACGGGCTCGACCCCGTGATGCGCCGTCAGATCTGGAGCCTCATCATGCAGGATGTGGCAGAGCGCGGTACGACGGTGCTCGTCTCATCGCACAACCTGCGCGAGCTGGAGGATGTGTGCGACCATGTCTGCGTGATGGACCGCGGCAGGCTCCTTTTGGAGCAGCCGCTCAGCGAGCTGCAGGAGCACATCGTCAAGCTCCAGCTCGCCTTCGCCGGCGACACGCTTCCCCCGCTGCCGCAGGATATCGAGATCCTGCACCACGCGCAGTCCGGCCGCGTGCATACGCTCGTCTGCCGCGGCAGCGCGGATGAGCTCACGCAGAGACTCATGCCGCTGCACCCCGTCCTCCTCGACGCGGTGCCGCTCTCGCTCGAAGAAATTTTCATCTATGAATTAGGAGGTGAGGACTATGCGATCCGCGACATCGTTCTTTAATGCCGCGCTCTTCCGCAGCCAGCTCTGGCGCACCTGGCCGCTGCTGCTGGCGGAGGCGCTGCTGTGGATATTGCTGCTGCCCTCCTCGCTCCCGGGCCTTCTCTCCGGCGATACCGGCTATTGGATCTATGAGCAGCATATTCTGGAAAGCTCCCTCAAGGGCGGGCTCTATATGGCGGCCATCTTTGGGCTTTTCTATGCCATGCTGTCGTTTTCCTACCTTTTCAGCACCCGCGCCACGAACTGCTACCACGCGCTCCCCCTGCGCCGCGAGACGCTTTTCGCCACCGCGTACCTCACGGGACTTTTCTGCCAGCTCGCCGCGCTGCTCCCCGCCTTCGCGCTCACGGCCTATTGGTTTCTGCCGTCCTCCGCTTATACGTTTCCGCATTGGGACGTGCTGGGCGCAGCGCTCGGCGGCGCGGCAATGGAGATCGTCTTTTTCTACTCCTTTGCCGTCCTCTGCGTGATGTTCACGGGTCAGGCCCTCGCCGTGCCGGTGTTTTTTGTCGTCGGCAACTCGCTCATCAGCGGGCTGGAGCTGATGCTGCGCAGCTTCGCCGGACAATTTCTCTACGGCTATGTCGACGACGGCCAGCTCTCGCTCGGCCCTCTCTCCCCGTTTTTCTTCCTGCTGCGGCGGCTGAACGCCGTCATCGTGGGAGGGCCACCGTGGGAGTGCGAGCTGTACGGCTTCAGCTGGCTCTACGGCTATGCGCTGCTCGGCCTCGTCTGCGCCGCGCTCGCGCTCGTGCTCTATCGTGCGCGCAAAAGCGAGCTGTCCGGCTCCGTCGTTGCCTTTCCGTGGGCAACTCCCGTTTTCAAATACGGCGTTTCATTCTGCGCGGCGCTTATCCTCGGCCAGCTCAGCTATATTCTCTTTTTCGGCCAGTACCTCCCGGACGGCAGCTATTCCCTCTCCGGCACGATCATGTGCATGCTCGTTTCCGGCCTGCTGGGCTATTACATCGCTGAAGCGCTGGTGAAAAAGAGCTTCCGCGTGCTGCGCTCGGGCGCACGCGGCGCGTGCATCGTCGCGGTGCTCCTGACGCTGCTCGGCATCACAATGACGTATGACCTCACGGGCTATGAAAGCCGCGTGCCCGAGGTCCGGAATATTGAGACCGCCTATGTGGACTTCGGCGGTCAGACGCGCTTTACCACCGGCGATCCCTCCACGCTCGCTCTCATCACCGACGCGCACCGCGCCGTCATTGACGGCAAGGAGGAAGTCCTGCGGCTCTGGAATTCCGGAGGAACGCTGCCCGACAATTATCGCCGGTATTCCCTCACGCTTTCCTATACGCTCAAAAGCGGCGTGTCCTTCCGCCGCGAATATTCTCTCGTGCTCGACAAAACAGAGCTTGACAAGGCGGACAGCCTGACGGCGCAGATCAACGCGCTCTACACCTGCCCCGCGGCGGTATACTCCCGAGAGCTGCGCGCCCTCTGCGCCGACGTCCTGCCGGACAATCCCAACCAGAGCTTCACCAACACCGGCTACTATATCCACGACACCTATTCCCCCGAAGGCGACCGCTCGCTGACCTACACGCTCACCGCCCGTCAGGCGGAAAGCGTCTGCCGCGCGGCGATGGAGGACTGCGCACGTCCCGCCGTCGCGCAGGACATCTTCTCGGCGCAGGAGATCTCCTCCACTGCCGACACCTCCGGTATCTCCCACTATCGCTATGTCCAGCTGTATGTCAATGTCGTCACGTTCCGCGATAACGGCACCTCCTCCCGCTCGGTCGAATCCATCCACTTTGAGGTCACGCCGGAAATGACCGCCACGCTCGCCGCGCTTGAGGAGATCGAGCGCACGGGCGAGCCGGATGACACGGCCCGCGGCGGCTACAGCGAAGCTCCTGCGGAGGTGAGCGCCCCATGAGCAGCCGCAGACCCCGTCGCCGCGCCCCCGCCGTCCTCTACGCTCTCGGCGCGCTCGCGCTCGTGCTGGCGCTTTCACTCGTCGTGCGCACGCTGCGCTATCGTCTCGCGCACGAAAACCTCCCCGGCTCAGATATCGCCACGCCGGACTTCGTCACCGTCGACTACATTCCGACGAACGAATACTCCCGCCCCGGCACGCCGCTGGAAACCATTTCCGGCGTGGTGGTGCACTATGTCGGCAACCCCGGCACGACCGCCGCGGCGAACCGCAGCTTTTTCGCCAATCTCGCACTCACACATGAAACCTACGCGAGCGCCCACTTTCTCGTGGGGCTCGACGGTGAAATTTTGCAGTGCGTGCCGCTGACGGAGATCGCCTACTGCTCGAACACGGCGAACGACTACACCGTGTCCATTGAGGTCTGCCACCCCGACGAGACGGGCAAGTTTGACGATGCGACGATGGAAAGCCTTGAACAGCTCGTCGCGTGGCTGTGCGAAACGTTCGATCTGGACCCCGCCGAGGACGTTATCCGTCACTACGACGTGACGGGTAAGATCTGCCCCAAATACTATGTGGAAAACGAGGATGCATGGCTCACCTTCCGGCAGGACGTGAGCGCGCGCATCGAAGAGGACAAAACCGCGAACGGTGAAACCAACTGAGAAATCCAATCGGGAGGGATCTCATGCACGACTTTGTTTCCTATCTTTTTCATCTGTTACAGCGCGGCATGCGCTTTGCCGTGCCCGCCGCGCTCGTCTGCGGTGTGATCCTGACCGTCTGCTATGCCGTCTGCCGCAGGCGGGGCCGCCGCTTCCCGTGGGGAAAGGCGGTCTGCGCGCTGCTTCTTATTGGCTGGGCAGCGGTCACGGTCTTCGTCACGCTGCTGCGCAGCGAGCCGAATGAATTTGCCGCACGGCAGTGCAATTTGCAGCTTTTCCTTGCCTGGCGCGAGGCGTACCAGCGCTTCACGCTGCAAATTTGGCTCAATGTGCTGCTCAACATCGCGCTCTTTATCCCGCTGGGGTTTCTGCTGCCGCTGCTCTCTAAGCCGTTTCGCAAGTGGTACGCCGCGCTCGGCGCGGGCTTTGGCGTTTCGCTCCTCATTGAGCTGACGCAGCTTTTCACCGGACGCGGCATGTGGGATGTGGATGACCTGTTCACCAACACCTTGGGCGCGATGCTCGGTTGGTGCGCGGCGATGTTCGTGCTCGCGCTGCATCAAAAGAGCGGGACATGGCCGCGCTACTGCGCGCTGCCCGCCGCGTTCGCGCTCGCACTATCCGCCATTTTCATCTCTTACGCCGCGCAGCCCTACGGCAACCTGCGCGACGCCTCTGTTACGACGGCGGACCTGAGCGGCGTCCGCTGGTCGGTCGACTTTGCGCTCGACGAGAACAGCAAGACCGCCTGGGTCTATCAGGCGCAGGCGCTCGACAACGCGGGTGCCGACCGCTTCGCCGCGGAATTCGCCGCCGCGCACGGCGTCGAATTTCCGGACATTGACTACTACGACGACACCGCGCTCTACATGAATCACTCCACCGGCGATTTCCTCAACATCACACTGCACGACGGCACATGGGAATACTGGATCAGCGACAGCATTGCCCCCGTTTTGGACGTTTCCCCGCAGGACGTCTCCGAAGAACTCCTGCGCGAAACGCTCGACGATTTTGGTTTTTCCGCCCCCGCCGGCACCGCGTTCTCGCTCTCGCCGTATGGCGAGACCTCTTACCGCGCGGTGTTCGCCGCCGGCCTGCTCCCCATGGAGGGCGGCTTCCTCCACGGCACGCTCGCCTGCGTGCTCGACGCGCGGGAGGGCGGTCAATCAGAGCTTTCCAATCTCGAAAACCGCATCACCACGCTCGCGCCCGTGCGCGAAGAGCCCATTCTCTCCCCCGCGCAGGCGCTCGCCGCCTTGCAGGCGGGCAAGAGCTTTGAGGGCGCATGGTTCGCGCAGAACGTCCAGCATATTGAGGTGCGCTCCTGCACGCTCGACTACCTCTCCGATTCCAAGGGTTTCTATCAACCGGTCTACCGCTTCGAGCTGTCGCTCTCCAGTCAATCGGGCGGCATCACCGACGCGGTCGACTACGTTCCCGCGCTCTTCTGAGCGCCGGTCCGCAAGGAGCTTCCGATGAAACGCTTTTTCGCCGCACTGCTCAGTCTTGTGCTGATCATTATTCTGCTTCTCTTCGTCCGGAACGAATCCGACGAGCCGATCCTGCACGTCGCGCTCAAATCAGCCGGCGGGCAGGCCGCCGCTTACGTCTACGAAACGGTCTATGCCAGCGGCAGGAGCCGCGCCTGCGACGCCTTCACGCCCGACACCTGCGTCTTTTACACCGCCGACTACGCGGACTTCGACACCACCGCGCTCCGCGCCCACAGGGTCAATACGCTTGTCTCCACCACGCTCTACGACTCCGTCGGCAACACCGTCGAGCCCGACGAGACGATGATCGACATGATGCACGCTGCCGCGGACCAGATCGACCACGCGATCTTCGATTTTCAGATCATCGTCGTGGACGGTCATCGCTATTTTGCCTTTGTCAGGCTCAACGTCAACTGGCAGGGCCCGTGCGTCCTGTACGAGTATGACGGCGGCCTGCTCCGCGAGCTCGCGCAGTGGGACAACATGCGCCTGCTGTCGATCGGTTTCATATGAAAAAAGCGGCTGTCTCTGTTGAGACAGCCGCTTTTCCTTTTTATTGGTTCTTTTCCAGACTGTACGGGTCTCTGCCCGCGGCGAATTCGGAGATCATCTCCGCCGTCAGGGCGATGCCGTTGTTGACGAAGGTCTCCCTCAATTCCTTGCGGCTGACCCATGCGCCGTCCGCCAGCTCGAAATTGTCGAGCCGGATCGTATCGTCGTCGCCGTCGAGCCTGCACCAGAAGCCCATCATGATGTTGCCGCTGATGCCCCAGGGCTGGCAGCGGTAATAGCGCAGGTCCTTGACCTTGAGTCCAACCTCCTCCATCACCTCGCGGTGCACGGTCTGCTCAAAGCTCTCGGCAAACTCGGTGAAGCCCGCGATCAGCGCCGTGCGCTGCGCGCCGGGGCGGTTGGCGTACTTCGTGAGCAGCAGATAGTCCCCGTGCGTCACGGCCACGATGACCGACGGGTTGATGCGCGGGAAGATCATGTTGCCGCACTTCGGGCAGCGCATCATGCGCTCGTTCACGTCGTGGACGAGCTTTTCCCCGCAGCGGCCGCAGTAGCGCGCGTCGCGGTACCACGAGCACAGGTGCCATGCGCTGACCGCCGCGTAGGCGAGCCCCCTGGGCTTTTCCGTGCGGAACAATACGATGTCGCGGTAGGAATAGCCGTCGAGCGCGCGCTCATTCTCGTCAAAAAGCAGGTAGTATTCCCGCCCGTCGAGCTCAAAGAGATAGGTGAACGCCTCGTCGGGCTCGGCAAACTGCGCGCGCGACGGGAACTTGAGGCCGTTGTCGTCGATGCGGCACAAAAGGTCGCGCCCGCGGAACTGCACCACGGCGCTGCTCTTTTTCGGCACGGCGTTCTTTTTCCACTCGTTGTAAAGATGCTTCGGCTC
>CAKTLD010000077.1 GCA_934572445.1 uncultured Oscillospiraceae bacterium | reverse complement strand
CAATATCGCATTGTTTACTCATGCTTTTCATCCATCCTTTCTTGAATTTTTAGCTTTGCACGATGATAAGTAACTCTTGCCCATGATTCTGTTTTTCCAAAAATTGCGGCGATTTGTGCAAAGGAGACTTCACCGAATACGCGAAGCTGAAAGACTTCTTTGTATGGTTCCTCTAAACGGTGAAGAACGAGGTGTATGCGGAACGCCACGTCAGAATCCGTAACTGAGTTCTCAACATTTTCATTTGATGGCAAGTCATTGATCTCACTCACATCAGCTACTCGCTGACGGCTTCTCATTTCATCATGGTAAAGATTTTTTGCTATGGAGCAGAGCCATGTCAATTCATCTGACTTACCTTTGAATTGTGATGTTGCAGAGACAGCCTTATAGAATGTGTTCTGCGTGATTTCTTCTGCTATCTCACGATTTTCAGCAAGAGAAATAGTATACGAGTATACCTGTAAATAGTAGGCTTTATAGAGCTTTTCATAGTCCATACTTGTCATCACCTCCTTCAGCTTCATAGGTTAGACGGAGAAATCGGAATTTCGTTACAAAGAAGTTTGAAATTTTTATACCTTTACGATACTCTTGCTTTCTGCGGACTATTGGTAGACGCGCATTAACGGCAAGCAAAGAGATTGCCGTGTCAGCTTGATATGTTCAAATGCTAATTAAGTATAGCAGCAGTTGTGAATTTTTCTATTGCGTTCCCCTGACTTCGGAATAGTGGCAGGGCTGGCTATCCATGTCTTGTGCTTCTCTACCGTACATGAGCATTATTGGCTGGCTTATTGCTGGAATTGCCGGAGTTGTTTTTGGAGTAGAGCCCGTACATCCGCTTTTTGTGATAGGCTCACTCCTTTCTTTGGGTGCGCTAATCTTTGGAACTATCTTCGTTCGTTGCCCCTTTTGCCATAGGCCGTTGCATTTAAAAGGAATACAGCCAGATAAGTACTGCCCGCATTGTGGAGAAAAAATAGAATAATGCCGCTGTCATTATTCTATCTGCAAATTCCGGTCTGCCGCAGCGTTCCCTCTTTCTTTCAGAAAACACCGCACGCACGCTTCTCCGCTCCGCCTTTTAAAAGCGTGAGCAACCGTGCCGGTTCGGGCTTCCGGTGTAAGCGGGGCGTTGAAAGCGAAGCTATCCGGATCGAAGCGCCCGACAAAAAAAGGAAGCAGCCCACAGGCTGCTTCCTTTTTTGCTCTTTCCGCGCGCTTTTACGCGCCGAAGTATGCGCGGATTTCCTGCATCCGCGCGCTCTGGCGCACATGGAAGGGGCAGCGGCGGTCACAGTGTCCACAGCCGACGCAGTCTCCCGCGCGCTTCTCAAGCGTCAGATAGTGCTCGCGCGCCAGTGCGTCGCCCAGACGCGCGAGGTCGTAATACTTATTGATGAGCGCGATGTCCAACCCCGCGGGGCAGGGATGGCAGTGCTTGCAATAAACGCATTTCCCCATCGTCTCGGCGGGCGCAAAGCCGCTGATGCAGGAGTAATCGCGCTCTTCCTCGCCCGCATCGAAGTAACCCAGCACCTCGCGCATCTCCCGCTCGCTGCCGTAACCGGGCAGCACCGTGAGCACGCCCGGCTTATCGAGCGCATACTGGATTCACTGGTACCGGTTCAGCGCCACGCCGAACGGCGACTGCGCCGCGTCAAGCAGCTGCCCGCCGCAAAACGGCTTCATCACCGTGATGCCCACGCCCTCGCGCTGGCAGCGGCCATAGAGTGCATAGCGCTCTGCGTTTTCGCCGATGCCGAAGTCGCCCTTGCCGTAGTCGTAAATAGGGTTGATGCTGAACATCACCACGTCGACGATGCCCATATCCAGCACCCGATTCACAAGTGCGGGCGTGTGAGAGGACAGGCCCAGATGGCGGATGACGCCCTGCTCCTTGAGACTTTTTACATAGTCGAGCACGCCGTTTTCCTCATAGGCGCACAGATCGTTCTCCTCGTCGATACAGTGGATAAACCCAAAGTCGATATAGTCCGTGCGCAGCTGTTCGAGCTGCCAGGCAACGGAGCGCCTGATCTCGTCGAGCTTCGTTGTCCAGCCGTATTCACCGGTGGTATAGTCCGCGCCGAAATGGATCTGTAAATACACCTTGTCGCGGATGCCCTCGAACGCCTTTCCGTAGGCTCCAAACACCGCGGCGTGTCCCGCAGCCAGATCAAAGTAATTGACTCCCAGCGCATAGGCTGCACGGACGGTGTCGATGATCTCCTGCTCCGGCCGCTCGCCGATAACCGATGCGCCCATACCGATAACGCTGATCCTCTCTCCCCCGTGGGGCAAGGTACGGTATTCCATCTCTGCTCCTCCCATCTTCTTTGCTGCCGTGTGATGCAGGCACGGCTCTTTTTTATAGTATACCCGCATCCGCCGTTCCGGTCAAGCCCGCGAAATGGGCTGGCATCCGCGCGCGGCATGTGATATAATATATAAAAAAATGATGGAGGGACCACCTTATGCAGATCGAACAATTCGTCATGGCCTACGGTGTGGAGCAGGACCGTCTGCGTGCCCTGCTGCCGGAAGGCTTTTCCTCGCTGCGCCCCGTGCTGCGCATCAACGCGGAGATCCGCGGCGGGCAGGAAGGTTATCTGGAATTCAACACCGCCGTGGAGCACGGCGGTGTACGAGGCTGGCTGAACATCTCCCACTGGGAGGACGTGCCTTTCACGCGAGAGGGAAAGGCCGTGATCTTTACCACCGGCCTTCTGCGCATCTCCTTCACCGGCGTCGGTCTGGAGAGCTCCTGCCCTGCTGAAAAGGACAACGCAGGCTGCTTCTTTCCCGGCCGGACACCCGCGCTGCGCGCAAGCGAGATCATTACGGCAAACAAGGAATTCTGCGACTGCACATTCGCCTGGCGTCTTGACGGCGGTGCGCACGGCGTCAGCATCGGCAAGACGCTGCCCGCCATCCCGAGCGAGGTGAAAACCGTCTATCCCCGCGAAGCTCTGACCGCAGAGAACGCCGCGCGCATCTCCTGCGAGCAGGTGCTCGGCGCTTACACCGTGCGCTTTGAGCGGGCATAAGGCATTGATCAAAACGGAGGAAGAAAAATGACCGTCCACGAATTCGGTGAAACAGGCAGCCCCGTGATCATGCTCCTTCCCGGGACGATGTGCTACTGGAAGGGCAATTTCGGTCATGTGATCGACACGTTAGCCCAAAAATTTCTTGTTGCGGCGGTCGCCTATACCGGCTTCGACGAGGGTGACACCGAAAGCTATGTCAGCGTGGAGGACGAACTGGCGCGGATCGAACGGTACATTCACGACCACTACAGCGGCAGCATCTGCGCCGCCTACGGCTGCTCGCTGGGCGGGACCTTTGTTGCCCACCTTGCCGCGCGGCACAACATTCACATGCAGTACGGGATCATCGGCAGCTCCGACCTCGATCAGGCCGGAAACACCAAGGCAAGTCTCATGGCCACACTCATGGTGAAGCTGACCTACCACTTCCTTCACACCGGCGCTTACCGTTCCAGGCTGATGCGGCGGCGATTTCAAAGGCAGATGGCCTCCCCTGATCCGTACAACCGCACATTCGTGTCCATGGTCGGCCGTGACCGTTACGACATGAGCTTCATCACAAAGGAAAGTCTCAAAAATCAGTTCCGCTCCGATCTGATCACCCCGCTGCCCGAGCGGATCGACAACGGTGAGACGGAGATCCACGTTTTCTACGCAAGAAGATGGGCGAGAAATATCTGACGCGCTACCGGAAATACTTCCGGGCCCCCGTCATTCACGAACTGGACCTGCGGCACGAGGAGCTGCTTGGCGTATATCCGGAGGAATGGTGCGCGCTGGTGGAAAAGATCTGCCTGTAAGGCGGCTTTCGCATACAAAAACCCGCCCCCGCCTGACGCGGGAGCGGGTCGTTTTTTACTTACAGCAGCGCGAACTGCTGCGCGCCTCTGGTTTTGAGCCAGCGGTACAGCAGCGCCGCGGCCAGCAGCGTGACGAGCGCGAAGATCGCAAGGTAGGCGCTCGCACCGAGCTTCCAGCCTTGCCAGAGGTACAGCCCCGCAAGCGCCAGCGCATAGAGCCAGCCGCCGAACATAGCGATCATCACCGCCATGCTCTGCTTGATGGGAGCAAGCTCGCTCGTCCAGGTAAGGTTTGCCCGCTTCACGCCGAGCATCAGCCCAAGACAGGCGGAAAACACAATATACATCAGCGCCGTGACCATCGCAAGCGCCAGCGCGGGCGTCGCGGGCAGGATAAATGCCATGCAGATAAGCGGCACGAGCGCCGGGATCACCGTGAGCAGCAGTTGCACCCTGAGCTTGGCGCGCAGCACCTGCCACGCACTCACGGGCAGCGACTGCGCAAGCCACAGGGACTTGCCCTCAAGCGAGACGGACGGCGTCGCCATGTCGTTCATCGACGCGATGGTGCAGACGCCCGTGCACAGCAGCACCTCCGTGCAGCCGCCGCGGGAGCTGAACACCATGTTCAGCACCGAGACGGCGTCCCCGCCCTTCCACAAAAGCAGGATGCCCGCCATCGGCAGCAGCAGGATGCCAAGGCCGCAGTTGAGCATATAGTTCGGGCTGGCGGTAAAGCGCGCGAATTCCTTGCCGAGAAGCGCCGCGGGAACGCTGCGGCGCTCCGCGCGCTTTTCGCGATAGGCGGTGTGGGCAGTGTGGCCCGTGGAGGTCACGACCTTCAAAAAGCTCTTTGAAAGCAGGTACCACATCAGCGCGAACAGCACCAGCACCACGAGCGTGACAAGCAGCATCGCCATGCCGTCGCCCTCGGCCACGCGACCGAAGAGATAGATGGGATACGCGCTGCCCTGCACCTTTTCGCCAAGCGCGACAGCATTGAGCAGCAGCTCATTGATCAGATCGCTCGCGCGGAAGCAGGCAAAGTAGTAGATCCCGATGCCCACAAGCGAGACGATGACCGTGATGATGCTCTTGTGGCGGAGCTTGAGACTGAGCTGGGCGATGACCCAGCCGAGCGCGCAGGAAAGCACCAGCACAAAAACGGAGATCAGGAACGTCAGCAGCACCCCGCCGAGGATCGCCATGACGGAGGCCGATACCGTGACCCAGTAGACGATGACTGCAGGAACGATAACGACCGCGGAGTACATCAGGCCCATCAGATAGACGGTCAGCAGCCGCGCAGCCATCAGCGTGCGCACATGGATGGGCATGGCAAGCAGCAGGTCATTGTCCTTGGCAAGATACAGGCCGGAAAACGTGTTGAATACGCTGCCGAACGCACCGAGGAACACCGCCAGCAGCCCCATCAGCGCAAAGTAGAGCCATCCCACGCCGAGGCCTGTCAGCGTACCGCAGAGCGTAATAGACAGAAATGTGAATATGCCGCCGAGCAGGCCGACCATCAGCAGCACAAACAGTGCGATGTAGCCGATGATCGCGCCTCGGGAGCGCTTTTTGTTTTTCTTCGCATCATAGAAGTAGCTGCGGAAGATCTCCGTGAGCTGCTTATTCACCAGTACCCTCAGCATTGCTCGCCCTCCAGCTCAAGAAAGACCTCCTCGAGCGAATCATCGCCCTTGACTTCTTCCATCGTGCCCGAGCGGATCAGCTTGCCCGCCTTGATGATAGCGACCTTGTCGCAGAGCTTTTCCGCCACCTCGAGCACATGGGTCGAGAAGAAAATGGCGCCGCCTTCATCGCAGATCTCACGCATCATGCCTTTGAGAATGTGCGCGGCCTTGGGGTCAAGGCCGACGAAGGGCTCATCCATGATGATGAGCCGCGGCGCGTGCAGCCAGGCGGAGATAATCGCCAGCTTCTGCTTCATGCCGTGGGAATAGGCAGCGACAGGCTGAGCCAGATCGTTCGTCAGTTCAAAAAGGTCGGCATACTTGCGGATACGCTCCTGCCGTTCCTGCGCGCCGATACCGAAGATGTCGGCAATGAAGTTCAGATACTTGATGCCGGTCATAAAATCGTAAAGATCCGGATTATCCGGGATGTAGGCAAGCATTTTCTTGCAGGCAAGGGGTTCCTCCCTGACGGAGTGGCCGCCGATGCGGATCTCGCCCGCGTCAAACTGCTGAATACCGACAACGGACTTGAGCGTGGTGGTCTTGCCCGCACCGTTATGGCCGATGAAGCCGTATATCTCGCCCGGGGCGATGTGCAGTGAAAGGTCGTCCACCGCCGTCTTTTCTCCGAAGGTCTTGGTCAGGTGGTCAATGGTAAGCATATTCTCTCTCCTTCTTTATCCTCGATTTCTATTCTGTCCGGTCCGTGACCGAAAAGATTTATCAGTTATCAAAATGATATCAAATAAATACCAATTTGTCAAGCGCAGCTCATCCGCCGGCATCAGCGGCCTCTGCCCCCGCGCTGCAGAAGCGCGACGATACCCATCACCGCCGCGTACAGCACGCCGCCGACAGCCCAGATGAACCAGCTGTACTGCGGCTGGCCGTTGCCCATGGGGCCAAAGGTATAGAACAGGAAGATGGCCGTCACCACCAGCCAGTAGATCAGGCTGATCGTGCCGCGCACGCCGCTGCGCGCCTTGCTGCAGCGCGTGTAGTCGCCCTCTTCGAGCAGCTGATCCATCGCGCCGGTGCAGGTGCCCGTCAGCACGAAAAGAGCCGCGCCGATGCCCGCGATCAGCAGCAGCACACAGACCGCCGCCACATAGTAGATGTCCGCGGCATCAAAGCACCCCACGGCAAACAGCGGCACCGCCGAAAGGATGCACAGCACCGTTGCGATGATGCTGCGGCGCGTGTGGGTGTCCTGATAGTCGCGGCGGCGCTCGCGCACCATGCCGCTCACGCCGTACTCGGTCTCAAACGGTTCCTTTTCCAGAAACTCGAATTCCTTCACCTTTGCTGCCTGCGCAAGGAAGATTGACACGCCCGCCGCAACCAGCGCCAGCAGCACGCACAGACCGATGCCTGCCGCCGCGTTTTCACTGATACCAAAGCGGTGAATCTCGCTCATCGCCGCGAGCATCAGCAGACAGACAGGTGAAACAACGCACAGGAACGTCGCCAGCGCCAGCTTGGGCGCGGCGGCACGGCGCAGGGCCAGATAGCGCGAGGCCTGTTCCATCGTCACCCTGCGCAGCGGTGCGTGCTCGTCCGATGCGTCGGGCAGCGGCTCCGCTTCTTCCAGCTCATCCTTGAGCAGGTAGTCGGTGCTTACCCCGAAGAGCCTGCTCATCTGCACGACCTTTTCCATATCGGGCACGGACTGCGCGCCCTCCCATTTCGATACGGACTGACGCGTCACGCCGAGCTGGCTTGCCAGCTCCTCCTGCGACCAGCCCGCCTTTTTGCGGAGTGCAATGATTTTATCTGCTAAGATCATGGTATGTTCCTCCCTGTTCGGTATGCGCTCACGGCGCATCGATTTTGATGGCCGGATCATACCGTTTCCGGCGGTTGCGCACAAGAAAGCGGACCATGAAATCTGTCAACCGGCGGTTGCGATAACGCATTTTCCCTGTTTTTTCCCGCTTTTCGTCCGATTCGCGGCATTATTGCACGCCGGAAAGGTCGGGGTTGTTTTTGCGCACGAAGGCGCTCGCCTCTGTGCCGTGTCTGGCTGGCTGCACAGCGGTGAAGGGCACGGAGTCGCTTGTAAGGACGTAGATCATGCCGCGGAAGATCTCGCCCAGGCGCACGGCAAGCTCCTGCTCGGTGAATGAGCAGATACCCGTAGCGCAGAGCACGCAGAGCCCATAGGTATATATCCACATCTGGCGGAAGAGGTGCTCGGCCTGCTCAGCTCCGGCGTGATAGTCGCGCATAATGATGGCAAGGTCCTTCTCACTGTCGAACGTGCTCTCGCGCACGGCGCGGTCAAAGTCCGGCGCACTGCCCTCGCCCTGCATGAACAGGAGCTGGAAGAGCCGCGGCTGCTCCTGCGCGAATTTCACCCACTGCATCCCGCGCATCTTGTATGCGGGGTCAAAATCCTCGGCCACGGCCATGTAGGCAGCAAAGCTCTCCTTCGCCTTCATGCGCACGGACTCCTTGAGCTCGGCCATGTCGGTGAAAGCGGTGAAAATCGGGCGTGCGGAACTCCCAAGCCGCGCGCCCAGCTCGCGCGCAGTCAGCGCGGACACCCCCTGCTCCCGCACCAGCTCGAATGCGGCGGCGGTCACTTCTTCTCTGGTAAATTTCGGTTTCGGCGGCATAGGATCACCTTTTCCTTTTCATGTTAAAACTATCGTTTTGCAACGAACGTTGTAATTATAGCACAGTCAAAGCGTTTGTCAACGGAAAAAACGCAAAAAAAGAGAGCGCCTTCGGCGTCCCTCAATAAGACAGTATGAGAACATTACTGACATAGGGTAGCTGCCGTACAGGAGTGCGACAAGAAAAATTGGCGATACTTGGTTTTCACAACCAGGTATCGCCTTTTTCTATCTTTGAACAGAATGTTTGAATCTTATTGGAGGTACATATGATGCAGGAACTGAACTATATTCGTTGCGGTGATTACTATATTCCCGACATTCGCTTACCAGAAGAAAACAGACCTATTGGTCGGTGATGGCGTATGCACAGAGATTACATCAAGGAGCATAACCCCATCCGCTTTAACGATCTGTGTCTCAGCGGCGAATTGTGGACATATCTTGCTGATTTGAACGAGCAGGCACAGAACCGCCTTGAATTTATCATCGAGCAGATGAAGGTATCTGAGGATGTGACAGAGCGCATGAAGCAGCACGATCAGATGGCATGGGTTGGAGCCATAAACAGCATCCGCAATCGTGCAGAAGAAATTGTCCTGCGTGAGATGATCTACGAGGAGGATGCGGTATGAGAATCCTTGAAGAATTTTGGTATGGCAATATCGAGCCTACAGAGTACGATACTTCTTCCAAGGAGTACAAGAAACTGCAGGAGCTGATCTGCCGGAACGAAGAAAAGCTTAAAGCCACTATGACGAACGAGCAGAAAGAACTGTTTGAGAAATACACCGATTGTGTGCGGGAACATCAAACCAATACAGACTGCTTGATCTTTCAGAATGGCTTTAAGCTGGGTGCCAGGATGATGTTGGAAGTCATGGAAGAATAATTGAACACATAACGACAGCGCTTATCGAACGATGGGCGCTGCCGTCACTTTAACGAATACAAACTCGTACTAAGAGGGCAATCGCCCCCTTATCTTGACAATTACAGCCAAGTATGCTATCATAGTGTTAGCTGTTAGTTAACAGCTAACACTATGAAGGGAGGAATATCAATGGCTGTGTCATCTGCCGATAAGAAAAAACTCGGCAAGTGGATTAAGCAAGCACGAGAAAAGAAACAACCGCATCTTTCTCAGCGGCAGTTAGCACTGGCTGTAGATATTACAAACGCTTCTCTCAGCTCGATTGAAAGTGGAATGATCTTCCCTTCTGAAGAGTTGTTACTAAAACTAATAGAACAACTCCAGCCGCCTCCTGAACTGCGTGAAAAGATGTTGACCCTTTTCGCAAAAGCCAAAGGAACATCACCACCAGACATAAACGCAGAACTCAGCAAAAACCCAAAACTATGGGGTCTGATAAGACAACTAATTGCAGTTGACCCATCAGAAGAACAAGTTACACAAATCGAGCAACTTATTTTTGCGGGTGTTTCCGCATCAGGAGGAACAACAAATGACATTGAATGAACTTTTTAAGAATACTACATACGATGATACGCTATTCTC
>CAKTLD010000076.1 GCA_934572445.1 uncultured Oscillospiraceae bacterium | reverse complement strand
GCGACCTTCGGGTCAACGCCGAAGATCTTGGCGCAGGAAACGGTCTCCTTGCAGATCTCGACGAGCTCGTCCTCGTTGGGCTTGATGTTGATGGCGCAGTCGGCCATGGCGAGCACTTCGTTCTCGCCGGAAGCGGCGGGACGGACCATGATGAAGCAGGAAGAGACGATCTTGTTGCCGGGCTTGGTCTTGATGAGCTGGAGCGCGGGACGGACCGTGTCGGCCGTGGAGTAGGTGGCGCCGCCGAGCAGGCAGTCGGCCTTGCCCATCTTGACGAGCATCGTGCCGAAGTAGTTGCTCTTCTTCAGCGCGTCGCGGCACTGCTCCGCGGTCATCTTGCCCTTGCGCAGCTCGACCATCTTCTCGACCATGGCGTCCATGCCGTCATAGTTTTCGGGGTCGATGATCTCGGCGCCGCGGATGTTGAAGCCGACATCCTCCGCCGCCGCGGCGATCTCCTCGGCGTTGCCGACGAGCACGGGCTTTAAGAAGTTACCGGACAGCAGACGCGCGCTGGCCTCCAGGATCCGGGGGTCGGTGCCCTCAGTGAAAACGATGGTCTTGGGGCTCTTTTTCAGTGTAGCGATCAGTTTTGCAAACATGGTGTATCCTCCTGTATCTGATGTGCCGCCCTTTCCGGCACAAAATCACGGCTAATAGTATACACCTCTTTTTTTTCGCTCTCAAGAGAAATTCATGCAAAAGTTTACAAATTTTCAATGAACAGGTAACATTATAGCGGTATCTTTGTCCAAAAAGGCTTGACGGGGCGGTGAAAAGCCGCTATGATGGGAGTAGTTACAATTTGTAACTTTTTTAATGCCTTTTTCCGTTAGGAGTACGATATGACACAGCAGGATCGATCCAGACAACAACAGCGGCGCACGGAGCGCGGCGGCGGAGCCGCACAGCGTACGCGCACCCGCCGCGGCGGACGCGGGGGGGATTCCTCCGCAAATGCGTTCACCGCGCGCCTTGCCGCGCTGGGGGCGCTCATCGCAGCGTTTTTCAGCACGATCGGGCACCGTATCCGCCGCATCGGCCCGCGCGCCCGCTCGCTCGTGCGGGAGACGCGCGAGCGAAATTTCCCCGAGTCCAACCGCTTTCTGATCCAGCTCATCCTGCTGGTGGGCGGTATGTTCCCGATGTGGCGCTCACTGCTGCGGGAGAGGACGCAGGCCCTGCGCCGTCAGCGCAACCATGCCGCGGGCGCGCATGAGCATCGCTGGCACGCACGGCGCGTCAACCCGTTCTACTTTATCGGCGGCGCGGCGGCCATCGCCGCGGTCGCACTGTTTTTTTCTTTTTTCACGCTCGGCACAGTCGTGGAGTACAACGGCAGTGTGATCGATACTGTGGGCAGCACGGCGGCGGCGAAAAAAGTCGCCGCAAAGCTCGAGAGCATCACGACCGAAACGCTCGGCAAGGCCTATACCATTGCCGACGACGCCATCCATTATTCCACCGCCTTTGTCCGCCGCAGCGACATTGCCGATACCTCGGACTTTGAGCAGGAGCTGGCCGACGAGCTCGGCCAGGTGACCTACGGCTACTCACTCTACGTCAACGATGAGCTGATCGGCTCAACAGAATATGCCGGTGCGCTGGACGATCTTCTGGAGCAGCTCAAGCAGATCTATGTCTCCGAGGATACGCTTTCCGTCGGCTTTGTGGAAAATGTCCGCATTGCCGAGGGCTATGTCCCGACCGACAGCGTCATGAACCTCGGCAGGATCGCCGAGCTCCTGAACTCCACCAAGGCGGGCGAGGTGACCTACACGGTCGTCAAGGGCGATACCTGGGGCCAGATCGCCAACAATAACGGCATGAGCGCTGCCGAACTCACGGCCCTCAACCCCGGCTACGATATCAACCGCATCCACATCGGCGATACGCTCACGCTCTCGAATGCCGTGCCGTACCTGACCGTCAAGGTCACCGAGCGGCAGAACTATGTGGAGGACGTGAACTACGACATCAACTATGTCGATGACTCCAGCATGTATCAGGGCGACGAGCGCGTGCTCTCCAAGGGTGTGTTCGGCACGGCGGACATCGTGGCAGACGTCACCTATGTCAACGGCGAAGAGCAGGAGCGCACGGTCATCTCCTCCGTCACGCTCTCCGACCCCGTGACCGAGACGCGCGCACGCGGTACCAAGCCGCGTCCGACGTGGTTCCCCACCGGCAGCTTCCGCTGGCCGTGCGCGGGCCGCATCACCTCGTACTTCGGCTACCGCAACACCGGCATCCGCGGCGCGACGACCAACCACAAGGGTATCGACATTGCCTGCTCTTACGGTACGCCGGTCTACGCAGCCGACGGCGGCCGCGTGACCTACTCGGGCTACAAGGGCGCGATGGGCTATGTGGTCATCATCGACCACAACAACGGCTATGTGACGTATTACGAGCACAACTCCTCGCTGCTCGTTTCTGCGGGGCAGACCGTTTACAAGGGCCAGCAGATCGCCAAGGCGGGCCGCAGCGGCGTCGCCAGCGGCGTCCACTGCCATTTCGGCATCATGCGCAACGGCTCGTATGTCAATCCGCTCAACTACCTTAGTTAAAATCAAAGGGATTCCATCCATCGGATGGGATCCCTTTGATTTTAGGGGATTGCAGGCCGCTGCGCGCTTATGTGCTTAGTCCTGCGGATCGGTTTCCGCCGGGTCCTGTTCTCCGATCTCTTCGTCGTAGATCCAATCATTGGGCCGCGGGTCATAGCCGTCGGGGTTGCCGTCGAGGTCCGCTTCAGAGACGGTGCTCCATTGCACATAGGCCCATTGACGCTGCGTATTGTCTACGGTGCCTTCATTGATCGGCGTGCCACATTCCTGATAAAGATAGACGGTGTTCATGTCTTTGTCCTGCGGATCGACGTAAATTGCACAGTCTGCCAGGCCGGTATCGTTTGCTTCTTTTTCCGTCAAATCACGGAGATAGTGATATCCTGCGGGCAGCGCTTCGACCGGCATATTGGGTGCAAAATAATTTCTGTTCATTATGGTGATCATGGGCGATGGTACGGTATCATTCGTCCCTGCATCCGGATACTCGGGTGTCGGAGCCGTTTTGCTCACGGCAAAGAGCACGAGGCATAAGCAGGCCGCTGCGGCAGCCGCCCATTTGAGCGGTGCAGGCTTTCTCACCCTGCCGCCGTCCCGCGCCTCTGCGATGTGTTCGCCGCGAATATCACCCAAAATTTCGCAGAAGTTTTCTTTTTTCATAGCATAAAGCCCCTTTCTGAAAGGTAGTCGTGTAGTTTTCGCCGCAGGCGGCTCAGCGTCACGGACACGCGGTTTTCCGTGAGTCCAAAGCGCGCTGCGATCTCGGAAACGCTGTCGAAGTACCAGTACCGGCAGACGAAGATGCGCCGTTTGCCGTGCGGAAGTTCGTCTAAAAACGTATTGATCGCCTCGATCAGCTCTCTGCGGTCGACCTCCTGCTCCGGTTCATCGCCGCCCGACACCAGCTCCCCGAGCTCGTCCAGGACTGCCGCGCTTTGCCCGCTGCCGCGCTTTTCGGCATCGTTGTACTGCGAGCGGTTGAGCGATAAGTTCCGCGTGAGCTTCCCGAGGAATGTGGCGAGCATCTTAGGCCGGTGCGGCGGCATGGCGTTCCACGCGTGAAGATATGTGTCGTTGACACATTCCTCCGCATCCTCGGCATTGCCGAGGATGTTCCGCGCGATCGACGCGCAGTAGCTCCCGTATTTGCCGGCGGTCTCCGGGATGGCCTGTTCATTTCGGTCCCAGTACAGCTGGACGATCTTTGCGTCCTCCATCGGCGTTCCCTCGCTTTCATTTTGGCCTTTCACCTATATACACCGCTTTGGCGCGCAAAGCTTACACCCTGCCGGTAATTTTTCCTGCGAAAAACACAGCCGATAAAAAAGCCCGCTGCGGAGCTTCCCGCAGCGGGCTTTTTTTCTGTCATTTACTGCTCTGTCAGCACTCTGCGCACCTCGCCGGTGAAGTAGAGCGAGCCCCAGGAGCAGATGGCGTCGTCCTCGCCTGCAAGCTCCAGGGCGCGGCGGACGCCGTCGTCGGTGTCCTTGGCAGGGATAGCCTGCACGCCCTGTGCGTTCAGCCACGCGGCGAGCTCATTTTCATCGAGCGCGCGGGCACTCGGCGGCGTAATGACGACAAATGCCTTTGCAAGCGGGAGCGCGCGGCGCAGCATCCGCTGCCAGTCCTTGTCGCGCAGCACCCCTGTGAGGAAGATGAGCTTTTTATCGCCGTAGAGCGCGGCGAGCGAGTCCATCAGCGCGTCGACACACTGGGGATTGTGCGCGCCGTCAACGATGAAGTCCGGCCTGCGGCGCAGAAGCTCGAGCCGTCCAGGCCATTGCGCGGCGGAAAGGCCCGCGTCGATGGCCTCGTCCGTGAGCCTGTCCCAGCCGCGCGAGCGCAGCGCGTTGCACACGTCGATGACCGTCAGCGCGTTCAGAAGCTGATACTCGCCGAGAAGCCGCAGGTGATACGGCCCGCGGCTGCGGTACTTGAAGACCTGACCGTCGAGCGAGGATGAAATGCGCTCAAGCTTTTCCTGCGCGGTGATCGTCAGGGCCACGCCCTCCTGTGCGCACTTTTCGCGCGCGACGTTTTCCACGCCCTCGCTCTGGCCGAAGAGCACGGCGTGCGCGCCGTGCTTGATGATGCCGCATTTCTCCGCGGCGATCTTCTCGACCGTATCGCCCAGAATGGCCGTGTGCTCCAGGCCGATGTTCGCCACGACGCAGACCTCCGGCGCGGGAATGACGTTCGTCGAATCCATGCGCCCGCCGAGGCCGACCTCGAGCGAGACGATGTCGCACCGCTCCTGTACGAAGTACAAAAAGGCGATGGCCGTCATGATCTCAAAGCCCGTGGGCATCTCGCTCATCTGCTCCGCCGCGTTTCGCACGGTGTTCGTGAGCGCAATGAGGGACTCATCGTCGATCTCTTCCCCGTTCACGCGCATGCGCTCGTGGAAGCGCAGCAGGTGCGGCGAGGTGTAGAGCCCCGTACGGTATCCCGCGCGCTGAAGCACGGAGGCGAGCATCGCGGCGGTCGAGCCTTTGCCGTTTGTGCCAGCGATGTGGACAAATTTGAGCTTCTGTTCGGGATTGCCGAGCAGGCCCAAAAGCTCGCGCGAGCGCGCAAGACCCGGCGCGCTCTGCTCCCAATTGTCGAATTGCAGATACTTGAGGGTCTCCTCAATGGTTTGCAGCTCTTTCATGTTTCTCACCTGTGGTTTCTTTGTAAAATGCAGTGGAAGCGGCGGCTTCCGCCGCTTTGGCCTATGTTCGGTCAAGTTTACGCAGCATGGCAGTGAATTCGTCAGGCAGCGGACACGAGAGTGAGACAAGTTCCTTCGTCCGCGGATGGATGAATTGCAGCTCCACCGCGTGCAGGCACTGACCCGTGAGGCCGGGGACAGCCTTCTTTGCGCCGTAGACCGTGTCGCCCAGGATCGGGTGGCCGAGGCAGGCCATGTGCACGCGGATCTGATGGGTGCGGCCTGTTTCAAGCCTGCACCGCACATGCGTATAGCCGGGGTAACGGGCGATGACCTCCCAATGCGTCACCGCGCGGCGTCCGCCGTTCACCACGGCCATGCGCTTGCGGTCGCGGCTGTCGCGCGCGATGGGCGCGTCGACCGTGCCGCTGTCTTCGCGCAGATTGCCGACCACGATGCACTCGTATGTCCTTGCGAGCGTGTGGTCTGCGAGCTGGGCGGAGAGGAACTGGTGCGCATAGTCGTTTTTTGCCGCGATGATGAGTCCGCTCGTGTCGCGGTCGATGCGGTGCACGATGCCGGGGCGCAGCGCGCCGCCGACGCCGGAGAGACTGGTGCCGCAGTGATACAAAAGCGCGTTCACGAGCGTCCCGTCCGGATGGCCCGGCGCAGGATGGACGACGAGCCCGCTCGGCTTGTTGACGACGATGACATCGTCGTCTTCGTAGACAACGTCCAGCGGAATGTCCTGCGGGATCGCGTCGATAGGCGTAGGCTCTTCAGGGGTGAATTCGATCTGCTCGTGGCCCGTGAGCTTATAGCTCTTGTTCGGCGCTTTGCCGTTTACAAGCACCCTGCCTTCTTCGATGGCCTTCGCTGCGGCGGAGCGCGTCAGGTCTTCGAGCGCGCGGGCGAGATAAGCGTCCAGCCGTGTGCCGGCGTCGTCTTCACTTGTCCGCAGCAGGATCGGCTCCATCACTCTCATCCTCCCGTTTTTTCTCGTCACAGCGGCTGTAAAAGGCAAGGTAGTAGATCAGCGCGCCCGCCGTGCCGCACACGACGAACACATCCGCCACGTTGAAGACGGGAAAGTCCATAAACATCGTGTCCAGCATGTCGACGACGTACCCAAGGCGCACGCGGTCAATGAGATTGCCGATGCCGCCGCCGAGGATAAGTGCGAGCGACCACTGGCCCAGCGGATGGCGCACGATCTTGATGAGCAGCCAAGCGATCGCGCCCATGCCGATGGCCGTCAGGATGACAAGCAGCCACCGCGCGCCAGAAAAGCTCGACCACGCCGCGCCGTAGTTGTGCACGCGCGTGAGCTGCAGAAGCGGCGGCAGGAAGCGCTCGGTCTCCCCCAGCTGCATCGTGCCTACGACCAGCAGCTTTACAAGCTGGTCGGCGGCAATGCAGAAAAGCGCCGCGAGGGCAAGGCAGACCGCCTTGCCCTTGCCGCGCCGGTAAAAGCAGAAATATAAAAGAAGCATCAGCGCCAGCGCGCCAAAAAAGCTCCGCAGGATCGGACCTCCGATGCTGCCGGAGACGACGATCTGCGTTGCGCCGTCCGCGCCGCCGATCACGCCAAGGCTGCTGTTCATCGGTTCACCTCTTCCTCTTCGGCCGGCAGCTCCGCGCCGTCCGCCGGTGCGTCCGTGTCGGGCTCCGTATCGGGCTGCGCTTTTCCAACCTCCACGATCAGAATATCATCCGCTCCCGTCAGGGCTGCAGCGGCAGCCGCATCCGTCATGATCTCCGCGCCCAGCTCGTGCGCGACCTCGGGCGTGACCAGAAAGCTTACGCTCTCATCTGTCTCGCTGTAAACGGCCATGCCGCGGGCAGACAGAAATTCCGCCGCCGTCTCTACGTCCACGCGTACGGTAAGATATTCCTGCTTCTCCGCGCTGCCAGCCGGGTCGCCCGCTGTGGGAGCGTCCATTTGGGGTTCGCTGTCTGCCGTATACTGATCGGCGTACTGCGAGCCGTCCTTCTGCACGGCGGTGTAGGTGTAGGAGTTGTAGGATTCGCTGTCCGCGGCGTCTGCAATGTTCGCGGTGGCCTCTGAGACGGCACCGTTGTCGTCGCAGGCCGCGCCGTCGCTCTTTGTCCCCATCCCGTGCAGCGCAAAGCGCATTGCCGCGCCGGCGATCAGCACGAAGGCCGCGCATGCGGCCAGCACACGCGGGAGCACACGGCGCTGCCGCTTTTTTGCCTGTTCGTCTTCATGGACGCGCGCGAGTACCGTTTCGGCAAAGCCCTCCGGTGCATCCAGCTCGGGCATCTCCTCGAAAACGGCGTGCATCACCATCAGCTCGGAGAGATACTCGCGGCACCCCTCGCACTGCTCGATGTGCGTCAGGAGCTCCTCGCGCTCGGTCCCGTTCAATTCACCGTCAGCAAAAGCGGAGAGCGCGGCGGCATATTGTTCACAGCATTTCATTTAGCGCTCAACTCCTCTCGGTTACATTCTGTAACTTTTGACGATGGATTTTCAAAAAAGTTCCCATCTGCGGATAAATAATTTCGCAAAAGGATTCGTCCCCTGCTGATGCGGGATTTGACGGTGCCCAATTCCAGTGCCTGCACGGCGGCGATTTCGGCGTAGCTCAGCCCTTCCACCTCGCGCAGCAGCAGGATGCTGCGGTATTCTTCCGGCAGTGCGGCAAGCCCCGCGCACAGCCGCCGATGCGCTTCGCGCCGCTCGGCCTCCTGCTGGGGCTGGGGACCCGGGTCGGCAGCGCTGACGAAGGTCTCCTCGTCGTCAAGCGACGGGCCGCTCACCGTCCGCTTGCTGCGCCGCAGCAGGTCGATGCAGGCATTGGTGGCCAGACGGAAGATCCATGTGGATATCGAGGATTCCTGCCGGAAGCGCTCGATCCCGCGCCAGAGCGCGAGAAAGGTGTCCTGTGCGGCTTCCTCCGCATCCTGAGCGCTGCCGCACATCCGGAAGCAGAGCGTATATACTTTTTTCTCATAAAGGCGGATCAGCTCTTCAAGAGCGGATTCGTCCCTTCGCTGCAAACGCGCAACGAGTTCCTGTTCGTTCATGGCGGTCCTCTTCAGCGCAGATCGCGCTTGATCGCGCCGCTGAGCGCGCGCAGTTCTTCGAGCGTGCTCAGCTTCACGATTTTCTCCTTATAGTAGTTGGCGTAGCTCACGCCCTTCAGGTACCAGCACAGGTGGTGGCGAGCCTCCAGCATGGCCGTGCGTTCGCCGTGGTACTGCGCGGCAAGCTCCACCTGGCGCACAGCGGTGTCCCACCGCTCGGCAAAGGGCGGCGGCGCGGGGATATCCCACCCGTTGAGCGCGGCAGCCGCCTGCTCGAACAGCCAGGGATTGCCGAAGCTTCCCCGCCCGATCATCGCCATGTCCGCACCGGTGAATTTGAGGATGCGCACCGCGGCCTCGGCGGAAAAGACGTCGCCGTTGGCAATGACGGGGATCTTTACGGCTTGCTTTACATCGCGGATCGTGTTCCAGTCGGCCTCGCCGCCGTACATCTGCATCCGCGTGCGCCCATGCACGGCCACGGCGCTCACGCCTGCCTGCTCCAGAAGCTTTGCCAGCTCCACGGCGTTGATGCTGCCTTTGTCCCAGCCGCGGCGCATTTTGGCCGTCACGGGCACGTTCACCGCGCGGACCACGGCTTCGGCAATGCGCGCGGCCTTTTCCGGGTCGCGCATCAGCGCGCAGCCGTCGCCGCCTTTCACGACCTTGCCCACGGGGCAGCCCATGTTGATGTCGATGATATCTGCGCCTGAGATCTCCAGCGCCAGCTGTGCGGCTTCGGCCATGCAGGCCTCGTCGCTGCCGAAGATCTGCGCGGCAAAGGGATGCTCGTTCGGAAAGGGCATCAAAAGCTGTGCGGTCTTTTTGTCGCGGTAGCACAGCGCCTTGGCGCTCACCAGCTCCGTGACGGTGTAGCCCGCACCCTTTTCCGCGCAGATCTGGCGGAACGCCGCGTCCGTTACGCCCGCCATCGGCGCGAGCGCGAGCTGAGAGGCAATGGTGACGGTTCCGATCTTCATGGCGGGCTCCTTTCGATAACGATTCAAATTAGTATACCATAGGCAGCGCCGCAAGTCAAAGGGCACGCATCCTGTCGAAAAGTTTTCGGTAGAATGGTGTTGACACGATCTTGAAATTGTGCTATATTAACAGATGCCGATATCTGCCGGTGTGGTGGAATTGGTAGACACAGGGGACTTAAAATCCCCCGGTAGCGATACTGTACCGGTTCGAGTCCGGTCACCGGCACCAGTATTTCCCTTAATTTCATATCGCGGAGTGGAGCAGTTGGTAGCTCGTCGGGCTCATAACCCGGAGGTCGCAGGTTCGAGTCCTGTCTCCGCAACCAGAAAGTCCTGATTTCTCTCGAAATCAGGACTTTTTCCGTACTTTTGTGCCCAACATCTTACTTGCCGTTTTTTCTGACCCAAACGCTGACCCCAACGGGAGCTAAAGTGCTCCCCAAGTCAAGGACATTTTCATTTGACCCATAGCGGCAGCATACCGGCGGGGTACTCA
>CAKTLD010000075.1 GCA_934572445.1 uncultured Oscillospiraceae bacterium | reverse complement strand
GTTGAGCGTGGCCAGCTGAAGCTCGGCGAGGAAGTCGAGATCATCGGTCTGACCGACGAGCGCCGCAAGACCGTCGTTACCGGTATCGAAATGTTCCACAAGCTGCTCGACTACGCCGAAGCCGGTGATAACATTGGTACCCTGCTCCGCGGTGTTGCCAAGAACGAGATCGAGCGCGGCCAGGTCCTGGCTAAGCCCGGTTCCATTCACCCCCTCACCAAGTTCGTTGGCCAGGTCTACGTTCTGACCAAGGATGAAGGTGGCCGTCACACCCCGTTCTTCAACAACTATCGTCCCCAGTTCTACTTCCGCACCACCGACGTCACTGGCGTCATCACCCTGCCCGAAGGCACCGAGATGTGCATGCCCGGCGATAACGTCGACATGAAGGTCGAGCTGATCACCCCGATCGCTATCGAGAAGGGCCTCCGCTTCGCCATTCGTGAAGGCGGCCGTACCGTCGGTTCCGGTGTCGTCATCGAGACCGAGGCCTAATTGATCCACTGAGGGTCATCCAAAGACTTCAAAAAAACAGCAGGCCGCAAGGCCTGCTGTTTTTTTGCCCGAAATGAAAAGCGCGGCCGATCGGCCGCGCTTTTCATTGTTATCCGCAGACCGCCCGCACCCAGCGGTCAAAATCATCGGCGCGAAAGGCTGCGAGTTCCGCGGCGTAATTCGCACTGAGAGCGGTAAAGCGATGAAGGCCGCTTTCCGTCTGTACCAGCGGGTCGATGCTGCGCTTTTTGGCGCTGACCCGGACGGCATAAACACCATCTGGGCGCTCTGTGCTGCTCATTGTGCCGGTGATGCGGCGATAGTCCTGCCAGCGCGCGGAGAGTGCCGGATCGGCCTGCAGACGGGCAATGACCGTCGCTTCATCGGTGTAGAGGTCATCCATCGTCAGCGCGCCGCAGTGCAGCGCGTCGTGCAGCAGGTCGGCAAGATACTGCATGCTGAAGCGGTCGTCGTCGCTGACAAACCATCGGGACTGCCGCAGCGCAAGTCGTGTAAAGATATCGGCCTGCTCTGCGTGCGCAAAGCACAGCTCGTCCGTGCCATCCTCGTTTTGCCCGACGAAAAGATCACCGCAGATGCCCCGCAGCGTGCGCTCTGCGCAGTGGAACACGCGCTGCGCATTGCCCAGCGTGTACTCCAGCCGGTCGGCGGAAAGGCGGGGCGAGTCGTTGTCGGCGATGGGATAGCGGTGGTAGTCATCCACGTCGTCGAGTGTTAGCCCGTTGTGCTCCAACAGCGCCATCAGCTCCGGCGATGCGGCGATCATCATGCGCGTGCGGCGTTCGGTCGACTCCTGCCGCAGGTGATCGCCGTTGAGAAAATCCACCACATGGGCAAAGGCGGGGGTAGCGATGTCGTGCAGCAGACCCGCCGTGGCCTGGGCGAGATCATGCGTAAAGTGCCAGACGAGCGCTGCCGTGCCGAGCGAGTGCGTGTAGCGCGAATAGGGTGCGAGCGCGTCCAGGTAGATGGAGTAGGCGGTGTATTCGCAGCCGCAGTGCATCCCAACGTGCTGCAGACGCTGCATCGCGGGCGTTTCGGCCATGGCGAGCAGCTCGGGCGGCAGGGCGGAGACATAAAGGTCAGTATACATGGTGAACAGGCTCCTTTTGCGGTAATAAAAAAGCGCCCTTTGCCGCGCAGGCAAAGGCGCTTTTTCGGATAGATCTCAGCCGATCTGACGGACTTCGGAGGGGTCTTCGGTCTCAACGCACTCGATCTTTGCGCCGAGCGCACGGAACTTGCCGATGATATCCTCATAGCCGCGTTCAATGTAGTGGATGTTGGTGATCTCGCTGACACCCTCAGCGGCAAGAGCGGCAATGACCATTGCCGCGCCCGCGCGGAGATCATAGGCTTGTACGCTGGCGGCGGTCAGGCGGTCGACGCCCTCGATCACGGCGGTACGGCCCTCCACGCGGATCTGCGCGCCCATGCGTGTCAGCTCACCGACGTAGCGGTAGCGATTGTCCCACACACCTTCGGTGACCATGCTTGTCCCCTCGGCAAGGCAGAGGGCGACGGTGATCTGCGGCTGCATATCAGTGGGGAAACCAGGGTAGGGCAGAGTCTTGACGTTGGTGCGGCGCAGCTTGCCCGCGCGGCGCACAAGCAGCGTATCATCCTGCTCCTCGACCTGCACGCCCATCTCCTGCAGCTTCGCGGTGATGCAGTCCATGTGCTTGGGAATGATGCCGCGCAGCAGGACCTGCCCGCCTGCGGCGGCGACAGCGGCCATATAGGTGCCAGCCTCGATCTGGTCGGGAATGATGGCGTAGGTGCCGCCGTGCAGCTTGTCCACGCCGAAAATGCGGATGGTGTCCGTACCGGCGCCTTTGATGTTCGCGCCCATGGAGTTCAGGAAGTTTGCCAGATCAACGATGTGCGGTTCCTTGGCGGCATTTTCGATGACGGTGGTGCCGTCGGCCAGCGCTGCGGCCATCATAATGTTCATTGTCGCGCCCACGGAGACCACATCGAGATAGATGTTCGCACCTTTCATGCGCCCGCCCTCCGCGCGGGCGCAGATGAAGTCACCCTCGCGCACCTCGGCGCCCATGGCGGCAAAGCCCTTGACATGCTGGTCAATGGGGCGCACGCCGCCGAAGTTGCAGCCGCCAGGCATGGAGACCTCAGCCTCGCCAAAGCGGCCGAGCAGCGCGCCGATAAGATAGTAGGAGGCGCGGATCTTATGCGCCAGCTCCTGCGAGACCTGCGTGGTGGCAATATGGCGGCAGTCGATCTCCACGTCGCTGCGGTTGAGGAAGCGAACATTTGCGCCCAGCTGCTCAAGGATCTTGAGCAGGGCCGTCACGTCGGAGATCTGGGGGATGTTTTCGATGCGGCAGACGCCGTCGACCAGAAGGGCGGCGGGAATGATAGCGACAGCGGCGTTTTTCGCGCCGCTGATGCGCACTTCACCAAAGAGCGGATGGCCGCCCTCAACGATATATTTCGTCATACAAACGAACTCCTTGTTCAAGAGAGGATGCCGCCGTCCGCGAGCGCGGTGCGCAGCTTCGCGGGGCGATGCGTTATATGGGACGACAGGCGCAGCTGTGCCTGCTCATGGTATTCACATAATACATCAACAGTATACCAAAAAAAACAGAAAAAGCAATGCTGCGCGGCAAAATTTTCCGCAATGCCGCAAAAAGCTCACTCGCGCGTGATCTCACCGGTCTTGCAGTTTACATAATAGCTATTCACGTCGGTCGTGATGCGCCATACGGGCAGCAGGCGCAGCGGTGCCGTCGGTGAGGACTGGAGCAGATATCCGCTGTCTACCGCGTCGATGCGCGTGCAGACGAGACCCGATGCGCTGCGGTAGTCGAGAAACTGCACCAGCGCTGTGACGGCGTCGATCCCGTCGGCGCGGCGGCCCTCCGTCAGCGAGGAGAGAAAAACGCCGGAAACGGAGATCAGAGTTCCTCCGGAGAAGCTGAGCGACAGTGAGGCGTTGAATACCGGATGCGCACCTGTGCTGCGCACGCCGGTGATGCTGCCGCTGCCGCCGGTGAGGGTCGAGCGCGTGCGCTCATAGCCGAAGGTCTTGAACAGTTCACGGCAGAAGGCATCGGGGTCTTCGACCGCGCGGGAAAGCGAGACCTCGACCGCACCGCCCGCACGAACGGAGCAGGAGCCGTTTGCGCCGGTGTAGAGGCAGACGCCGCCGCCGGAATCGGAGACGGTGACCGTCCCGAGCAGTGCCTCGGCAAACGCCGTTTCGCGTTCGGCGTCACGGTCGAGCGCGGCGGAGAGCGGCGTGTCATCCTGCGGGAGAACGGCGGGATCGAGCGCAACGCCGTTTGTTTCAAAAAGCGTGACGAGCTGCTCGACCGAGCGCTCGTAGGCGGCGTTCTGCTCCGCGCGGCGGCTGAGCAGCAGAACCAGCAGAAATACATTGACCAGCAGCAGGATCACGATCACGATATTTTTCAGCCGTGAGGCTTTCATGGCGGAGACTCCTTTCGCAGAGGATCAGGCGCTGAACCAGCTCACGCCCACGGTATCCGCGCCGCGGTCATCATAGCAGACGCGGAGCTCCGCGTTGAGATAGCGGCCGGCGGCAATGGCTGCGGCCTGCCGGACGGGCAGAAGCAGTGCGGCCGAATCGCTGAGCGTGTAGCGGCGGCAGTGCAGGGAAAAGGCGGTGATGGTCTGGCCGACGATGGTGATGGCGGCGGCGTGACTGCCGTCGGAAAAGTGCAGCGGCGTACCGTCGACCACATAGTCAAAGGTGACGGTGCAGCGTTTGCTGCCGCCCTCGTAACCGCTGAGATAGAGCGCGGCATCCCCGCAGGAATCGCGCAGCAGCGTGAATGTAAGACGCTGCGCGGCGGAGATCGCCTCACTCATGGTGGGTTTTCCTGCGTCAGCGGCGGCAACATAGTAAAGCGAACCGGCCTCCGCACTGTCGCCCTGATAGAAAACAGTGCCGTCAGGCTGGAGCTGAAGCATGCCGTAGACCTGCTGAATGACAGTGGTGCCGGAGGAATCGGTGTAGCTGTTCTCAGTGTGCGGGTTGAATTCGGCCAGACGCAGGAATTCCGACGTATCGGTGATCGCGCTCTCGGCGGAGAGCGTGCAGCGCGCCGAGGGATCGGGGAAGATCAGCGTGTAGGGCGAGAGCTGTGCATAGTCGCCTGTGAGGGCGAAGGCAAAGTCGGCGCCGTTGCCGTCCAGCGCGGCGAGGCTTTCAGCAAGCGTGCCGCTGCTGACTGCCGTGCGGGCGGAGAAGCAGCCCTGTTCACTGTCCTGCAGATAGAGGATGGCGCTGCCGTCCTCGGCAGGGCAGAGCAACATTCGTGTGATCCGGAGCAGATCCGTTTTCGGTGCGGTCACGCCGAGGATGCCTGCAAGCAGCTCGAGCGGCGTCTCGGCGTCCAGATCGAGGTAGAGCCCGCTTGTGCGCACTGCGGCGAGCAGGATGTCTTCCTGACAGGGGGCGAACGTCTCGGCCGAACCAAGTGCCTCGCTGAAAAAGACACCCGCCTGCTCAAATTCTGCGTCAAGCGTCGTGATCGCATCCAGCCCGAAACGGGCATACTCGCTGGTGAAGACCACCCGCACGGGCAGCGCCAGCTCTGTCGGGTCGGCGGTGACGCTGCTTTCCGGTGCGGTGTCATCGGCAAACCAGTCCTGTGCCAGCTCGTAGGGCGTCTTGCCTGCAAGACCGCCGACGAGCGGCGTCTGCATCAGCAGGAACAGCGCGGAAAGCGTCAGCGCGGCAATGGCGATGTTCTGCGCGTGGCGGAGCAGGACGGCGTTTTTATCCTTCATGGGACGCCTCCCCGCCGATGGGCTGGGTGATGGGCAGCACCAGGCGCACGGTCGTGCCGGGGCCCGGGCGGTCGACGAGCGTGAGCGTGCCGTGGTGGCGCTGGACGATCTCGGTGGCGATGGAGAGGCCGAGGCCTGTGCCGCCGGATTCGCGCGAGCGCGCCTTGTCCACACGGTAGAAGCGCTCAAAGATACGGCTGCGGTCAGCCTCGGGGATGCCGATGCCGTCGTCCGCGACCTCCATCCAGACATTGTCGCCCTCGCTGCCGGCGGTCACGCGAATGTGACCGCCGTCGGGCGTGTATTTCACGGCGTTGCCGAGTACGTTGAGCATGACCTGCTCCACGCGGCCGCGGTCGCCCATGATGAGCGGAAGATTTTCGGAGTAGTCGTGCGTCAGTTCGTGGCCGTGGCGGCGGGCCTCCAGCTCCGTCGAGCGGAGAACGGCATCGATGGCGGCGGAGAAGGGGAAGCGCGCCATGTTCATCTCGCTGCGTCCGGAGTCAAGGCGCGAGAGCGTCAGAAGATCCTGCACGATGTGGGTCATGCGGTCCGTTTCGCTGATGACAACGTCAAGAAAGTCATTCTCTGTCTCGCGGCTGAGATCATCGCCCGCCTCCCGAATGGTCTCGGCATAAGAGCGGACATTGGTGAGGGGAGTGCGCAGCTCGTGGGAAACGTTGGCGACGAACTCCTTGCGGCGCTCCTCGGTTTTGCGGTGCTCGGTCACGTCATGCAGCACGATCAGAACGCCGCCGCTCTCCTCGTCGGAAAATGGCGCAAAGTAGAGTTCCACGCTGCGTTCGCCGACGCTTAGCTCAGATTCGATATAGTCGCTGCGCTGCATGGAGATTACACGGGAAAAGGGACAGATGGATTCGAACAGCTCGCCGTATACGCACTCCTCGGCACTGCGGCCAAGCAGCTCGCAGGCGGCGGGATTGCAGTGGATGAGCTTGCCGGAGGCATCATAAGCGACGACGCCGTCGCTCATGTGGAGAAACAGTGTGTCGAGCTTGTTGCGCTCATTCTCCACAGCTTCGAGCGTGGAGTGAAGGACGGAGGCCATGTCGTTGAACGTGGTGGTCAGCACGCCGATCTCATCCGTCGATTCGACGGCGAGCGTCTCGTCAAAATCGCCCGCAGCGACACGCTCGGCACCCTCAGTCAGCTTTTCGATGGGGTCGATCATCGTCTTGGCCAGCAGGAAAGAGAGCAGCACCGAGACGAGAAGGCCGACGAGCAGTGCCTGCAAAATAATGAACAGCAGTTCGGAGTTCAGCGAGGAAACCGTAGTGCGGTTGTCGCGGATGTAGATGATGAAGCTGTTGTCGCCGCCGGAGATGGGGATGGCAACATCCATATAGCTTGCGGCCAGATCGCTGTGGTCGCCGACCTCGCCGTTGCGCGCCGAGAGGATGTTTTCCGTCTGCTCCAGCGCGTCGGTGCTGTCGGTGCTGGAGGCGAGCACCTCGCCGCTTCTGGCATCGAGAATATAGTAGTTACGGTTGCGCGAGTCGATGCTGAGCGTACCGGAATAGGCTTCGAGCATCGTCTGCAGACGCGCGGCGCCGTCCTCCTGCGCCGCCTCCTCGCGCAGCGTTGCGACAAAGGCGGCGTTGGATTCGCCGAAGGTCTCGCTCATCTGTTCATAGAAATCGTCAATGTAGAAGTTTGTGACGCTGGTCATCAAAAACGCGCCGACCACCGCCATCAGTGAGGTGACGAGCAGCAGCATGATCATCACGAGCTTCATGTGCAGGCTGCGGAACATAGGCGGTACTCCTTTCGCAAAGATTCAGGGACGGCACTTATGACTGTGCAGAGAAATAATAGCCCACGCCGCGGCGCGTGAGGATGTAGACTGGGGAGGCGGGATCGTCCTCGATTTTTTCGCGCAGGCGGCGGACGGTGACATCCACCGTGCGAGCGTCGTCGCCGACGTAGCCGTAGTTCCACACCTGCTCCATCAGATCCACGCGCGAGAAGACCTTGCCGGGGTGGCTGGCGAGGAACGTCAGCAGCTCATATTCGCGCTGCGTCAGGTCGATAGGTGTGCCGTTCTTGTAGACCTGAAAGCTGTCGGTGTTGATGGTGATGCCGCCGCCGGCGCTCATGGCGCTGTCCTCGCTCGCGGGGGCGGACTGCATGGCAGTGCGGCGGATGTTGGCCTTTACACGCGCGAGCAGCTCGCGCATGGAAAAGGGCTTGGTGATGTAATCATCCGCGCCGATCTCAAGGCCGAGGACCTTGTCTTCCTCCTCCTCGCGCGCGGTCAGGATGATGACGGGCACGTTGTCGCCCTCGCCGCGCAGGGCGCGGCAGACGTCAAAGCCCATCATCTTGGGCATCATCACATCCAGCAGGATGAGGTCCGGCTTTTTCTCCCGTGCCACGGCGAGACCCGCCTCGCCGTCGTAGGCTTCAAGCGTATCATAGCCTGCGCGCTGGAGGTTGAAGCGGATAATGTCGACGATATTTTTCTCGTCCTCCACGATGAGGACCGTTTTTTTCCGTTCCATCAGTTCTCTCTCTCCTGTCTCTCTTTTTCCTGCGTGCGCAGGGCGTGGACCTTGAGGATGCCGCAGACGGTCTTCGCGTCTTCGATCCCGCCGCGCATCACGCGCGCGAGCATCTCGTCGAACGGCGTGCGGTACAGCTCCAGAAATTCATCCTCGTCCGGGGTTTGCTCGCCGAAGGTCAATCCCTCGGCAAGGTAAAGGTGCAGTACCTCGCTGTAGCAGCCGGGGGAGACGAGGAGCTTGCCAAGATTTGTCATGCGCTTTGGCATCGCGCCCGTTTCCTCTCTGAGTTCGCGCAGCGCGGCCTCGTCGGGGTCCTCGCCGCGCTCTAATTTTCCTGCGGGAATCTCTTCGAGCACGCGGGAGAAGACATAGCGGTACTGCTTGACGGTGAGCACATTGTCGTTTTCGTCAAGGGCGACGATGGCCACGCCGCCGGGATGGTCGGCGACCTCTCGTGTGCTTTTATTGCCGTTGGGCAGCAGCACATCGTCGCGGTAAATATGAAGGATCTTTCCCTCGTAGATCGTTTCACGGGAAAGCCTGCGTTCAGTCAGATCCATGATAAAACTGCCTCCTGAGTGCGGCAGATCGCCGCTAAAGCATGGGATAGACATAAAAATTATAGCACGACGGCGGGCGGAATTCTACTACAAATTAAAGGAGATGGGTAAAATGAATGAAATTCTGGCGCTTTTTCAAATTGTTACGTTTTTGTGACAACCCTTGTGCTGGACGAAAAAGTATGCTACACTATCATGGAAGCGCAAAGGAGGCGATGTGCCGTGGCGGAGAAAAAGGGAATCAAGATCGCGGCGCAGAACCGCAAGGCGTTCCATGACTATTTTGTCGAGGACCGCTATGAGGCGGGCATCGAGCTCAAGGGCACAGAGGTCAAGTCCATCCGTGCCGGTACGCTCAACCTAAAGGACAGTTACGTCATCGTCAAAAACGGCGAGGCGAACGTGCTGTCGATGCACATTTCGCCCTACGACAAGGGCAATATCTTCAACCACGACCCCGACCGGCCGAAGAAGCTCCTCCTGCATAAGCGCGAGATCAACAAGCTTTATTCGCTCGTCAAGCAGGATGGCTACGCACTCATCCCGCTGAGCGTTTATTTCAAGGACGCGCGCGTGAAGGTGGAGCTTGGCGTCTGCAAGGGCAAGAAGAACTATGACAAGCGCGAGGATGCCGCCAAACGCGACGCCAAGCGCGAGATGGACCGCGTGATGCGCGCGCGGAGATAAGGAGAAAAAAACTATGGCAAATCCTATTGTGACCATCGAAATGGAAAGCGGTGCGGTGATGAGCGGCGAACTCTATCCCGAGATTGCGCCCAACACTGTCAACAACTTCATCGCGCTGGCAAATTCCGGCTTCTATGACGGCGTGGTGTTTCACCGCGTGATTCCCGGCTTCATGATCCAGGGCGGCGATCCGGACGGCAACGGCACGGGCGGTCCTGGCTACGAGATCAAGGGTGAATTCTCCGCCAACGGCTTCAAGAATGACCTCAAGCACACGCTGGGCGTTCTCTCTATGGCGCGCACGATGATTCCTGACAGCGCGGGCAGCCAGTTTTTTATCATGGTGGCCGACGCGCCGCACCTCGACGGGCAGTATGCCGCTTTCGGCAAGATCACTGAAAATGCACAGGCCGCGGTGGACATTTCGCGCGTGAACCGCAACATGTTCAACGACATGCCGAAAAAGCCGCAGGTCATCAAGTCCATCCGCGTGGATACGCAGGGCGTTGACTATCCTGCGCCGGAGAAGATGTAATTTTATTTCCTTTTGCTTTCGCACAACAGACCCTGTTGTTGTTCGCGGCGCACTTATTGTGCGTCGCTCACACGGGGGCGTACCGGTTTCGACGGGGGTGTGGAGGCAGGATAAGCGGGCAGAGGCGCCTGGCCTCTATAAAACGGGTAACTTATAAATTAAAGAACAACAACGAAGTTGCT
>CAKTLD010000074.1 GCA_934572445.1 uncultured Oscillospiraceae bacterium | reverse complement strand
TACTGGAACCTGTTCCGCTTCAATCCCGCGGCTGACAAGAAGTTCACGCTCGACTCCAAGGCTCCTGCCGGCGGTTACCGTGAATTCCTGATGAACGAGGCGCGCTACAGCCGCCTGACCCGCGAGTTCCCCGAGCGTGCCGAAGGCCTCTTCGAGCGCAACGAGGAAGCGGCCAAGGAGCGCTACGAGCACCTCACCAAGCTCATCGACATGTACGACAAGCAGTAATTCCTGCTGCGTGAGCAAAACAAAGGGAGCACCCTGTCGGGTGCTCCCTTTTCCGTGCAGCGGACAAAAAGAAGGGCCGCTCTCTTTGCAGGAGAACGGCCTCTTTTTTATCTTCTTGCCTCCGCCGCTTCAACGACATGGCTTGCGAGGATCGTGCTCGTCACGGTGCCGACGCCGCCGGGGACGGGCGTGATGGCCTCGACGACGGGCTCGACCTCGGCAAAGCGGGTATCGCCGCAGAGATTGCCGTCCGCGCCGACGTGGATGCCGACATCCAGCACGACCTGTCCCGCGCGCACGCTCTCCGCGCCGACCATACCGGCCTTACCGGCGGCGACGACAAGGATGTCCGCCTCGCGGCAGATCGCAGGCAGGTTCTCGCTGCGGCTGTGGCAGATGGTCACGGTCGCATGCTCGGCGAGCAGCAGCAGCGAGACCGGCTTGCCGATGACCAGGCTGCGGCCGATGACGACCACGCGTTTGCCCTTGATGGGGATGTTGTAGTGCTTGAGCAGCGCCACGCAGGCCGCAGCGGTGCAGGGCGGATAGCCGCCCTTTGTTCCGGCATAGACCGCCGTCATCGAGCCGTCGGTGATGCCGTCCATGTCCTTTTTCGGGTCGAGCGCCGCGCGCGCCGCCTCGTCATCGAGGTGCTTGGGCAGCGGGCGGAACATCAGCACGCCGTGGACAGCCTCGTCCTCGTTGAGCGAGCGGATATTGTCCATCAGCTCCTGCTGTGACACATCCTCCGGCAGGATGACCTGACGCACCAGCACGCCGACCTTCTCGCAGCGCTTGAGCGCGCCGCGCTCGTAGGCCAGATCGTCCTCGCGCGCGCCCACGCGCAGGATGGCAAGACAGGGCTCGATCCCGTCCTTTTTCAGTTCTTCCGTTCTTGCATGGAGCTCCTCGGTCAGCGCCTTGGCGACCTCGGCTCCCTTCAGCAGCATTGCCATATTCGGTTCCTCCTCCAGTCGGCGCGCTGTGCGCCTCCGTTTACCTCTTCAGCATAGCAAATAAAGAAAAACCTGTCAATTTCTTTTCCCAAGCGCGGCGGCGCGAAATATTTACTTTCTTCGCCGCCTTGTCTTTTTCTCCGCTTTTTGTTACGATAGAGAAAATTACTGCCGATTCAGGAGGATCCCGCCATGTCCGTCATCGAAGAAAAGAAAACCCTGCGCACGTTTATCCGCAAAAAGGAGCGCACGCTCGCCCCCGCCTACAAGGCTGCAAGCTCCGAAGCCATCTGCCGCCGCATCCTCGCGCTGGACGAGTACAAGGCCGCGCAGGTCGTTTTCGCCTTCGCGGGAACGGAGAAAGAGATCGACACCTCGCTTCTGATGCACGAGGCCATCGCCGCAGGCAAAACGCTCGTTCTCCCCCGCTGCGCCGCCGAGCACGCCATCGACCTGTGCGTCGTCCGCTCGATGGATGACCTCGAGTCCGGCGCCTACGGAATTTTAGAGCCGAAGCAGTCCTGCCCGCTTGTCGCCGCGGCGGATATCAACTTTGCCGTCGTGCCCTGCCTGTCGTTCGACCGTGCAGGCCGCCGCCTCGGCCAGGGCGGCGGGTATTACGACCGCCTGCTGCCGCAGCTCCGCTGCCCGACGGCACTCATCTGCCGCGAGCAGCTGATGCTGCCAGAGGTCCCTGTCGAGCGGCACGACATGCGCTGCACCATGCTTATCACGGAAAACGGCGTTCTCACGCCGGAGGCGTGAGAACAACTCCCCCGCACACAAACGGTCCTCTCCCTTCGGCGGAGCGGGCCGTTTTTCTTCCCGCCGTCCGTACAGAAACGACGGCGGGAAATATTCTTCTTGACAATATCGAATATCGATATTATACTGGCCTCAAGATTATCGAATATCGATATAAAGGAGGCGGCGCAATGGCGCGGGAAAAATTCGGCACCTTGACCGAGCAGATGTTTTATGTTCTGCTCGTTCTGCGCGACGAATGCTGCGGCATGGATGTGATGGCGCGCGTAAGCGCGCTGACGGACGGCCGCGTGGCGGTAGGACCGGGCACGCTCTATAACCTGCTCGAACAATTCGCCGCGGCGGGCTACATTGTGGAGACGCGCGCGGAGGGCCGCCGCCGCAGCTACCGGCTCACACCCGCGGGCGAAGCGCTGCTGCAAAACGAGGTGGAGCGCCTGCAAATGCAGGTACGCGATTATCAGAAGCTGCTGAGGGGAGGAAGCATCCTGTGAGCAAGGTAAAATATGAGTGGAATTTCTATTCCTGTTACGACCACACCGGCATCGAGCGCCACCTTACCCGCATGGCAGAAAAAGGATGGCTCATCGAAAAGCTTGGCTGGCTCTGGCGCTACCGGCGTATCGAGCCGAGAACACTGCGCTTTTCCGTCGTCTACTACCCTGAGTCCTCGGAGTTCGACCCGGCGAAGCCAGACGAGGGCGAACTGACGTTCTGGGACTACTGCGCACAGGCAGGCTGGGTCAAAGCGGCAAACCGCGCGCAGATGAATGTCTTTTATCACGAGAATGTGAACGCCGTCCCCATCGAGACGGATGCGGCCATGCAGGTAGAAACGCTGCACCGCGCAATGCGGAAAGAGCAGCTTCCCTCCAATTACCTGATGCTGGCCTTTGCGCTGTGGCAGCTGATCGATGCCTGCAAGAGCTTTTCCGAGAATTTCGCCGCGGCGCTCGCCACCCCGACCACGCTCACCCGCCTGATGGACTGGGTGCTCCTGCTGCCGCTGTACCTGCTGGAGCTGGGCGGTTACTATCTCTGGCGGCGCAGGGCAAAGCGCGCGGCAGAGGTGGGCGAATTTCTGCCCACGCGCTCGCATCCGCTGCTCCAGCTGCTGGCGCTCGTGCTGGTGCTGACAGGCTGCGGCGCGATCATACTTGGCGAGAGCCGGCGGAGAACCTACCTCGCTATCCTTGCGGGGCTGGCACTGCTCAACCTGCTCGTACAGGGCATCAAGCGTCTGCTCAAGCGCTGCGGCGCCAGCGCGGCAGTGAACAAAGGCGTAACGATCCTGGCTGCACTCGTGCTGTCGTTCGTCTTTTCGTTCACGCTGCTGCGCAGCGCGCGGGACGACCGGTTCGAGCGTGCCGATAAAAACGCCACGCCCTATACGGTCGAGTACCCCGACGGCGACTCTTCGACCTATTACACCTACCACGATCCCCTGCCGCTCTATGTGCAGGACCTGACGGAAACGGGCTACACGGACTATTCCTGCCAGTGGCACGAGAGCTCTACCCCCCTGGCGTCCCGCGCCGCAGGCAGCCAGCAGGTGCGCGAGGATGACCGGGACCTCACCGTGCCGAGACTGGAATACACCATTACGGATGTAAGCTTCGCTCCGCTCTTCGCGCGCTGCGTGCAGAGTGAGCTGGACTATTACTGGAATTACACCGTGACCTACTATCGCACATTTCATCCCTTTCGCCATTATGAGTACCGTGAGACGGACGCCGCGCCCTGGGGCGCAGACCGCGCGTGGCAGCTTTACGATACGCAGGACAATACGGAGCTGGGCAGCTGGCTCCTCACGCGCGGCACGCGCATTGTGACCGTCACGACGATCAACTTCATGCCGGACGGCTCGCAGATGCAGAGGATCAGTGCAGCGCTGCTGGGATAAAAAAGGAGCCGCCCGCGGGCGGCAGAGAGATGAGAAAGTGAGGATCCTGATGCGAAACACCAGATGGGAACTGAATCCCTATTCCTTTTATGATACCGAGGGTCTCGCGCGCCACTTTGAGCGCATGGCGGCGGAGGGCTGGGCGCCCGACCGCGTAGGCACGTTCATCCGCTATCGGCGCATCGAGCCGAAGAAGCTGCGCTTTGCCATCACCTACTATCCCGATGACGACGGGCGTGCATCGGAGGGCGAGCAGACCTTCCTCGACTACTGCGAACAGGCGGGCTGGAAGCAGGCTGTCGGCTGGGGACCGCTGACGTTCTGGGGCGGCGGGCGCGAGGGCGAGGGCGGCGCCTACGGCGGCCGGTCGCGCCATGTGTTCTGCACCTCCGACGCGCATGCCGTCGCCATCGATACCGACCCTGCCCTGCAGGTGCAGACGATGGACCGTGCGCTCGCATCCTACCGCAGCTGGCTGCTCATATTTCTGATTTACATGTGCCTTCAGCTCTGGGACAATCTCTCCGCCCTGCTCAGCGGTGCGCTGGACAAGCTTGTTTACGGCTCCAGCCTGCACCTGCTCCTGCTGGAGCTGGTCGTTGCCGTTGTCTGCGCCGCGCAGCTCATCGGCTATCGCCGCTGGCACAGCAGGGCGGAGCGCATCGCGGAGGAGAAAGACGTGTTCTATGCCCCGCGGTCGCGCCCGTGGCTTCAGACGGCCGGGCGGCTCGCGCTGATGCTGAATCTGTACGGCGTGATCGCGGCAAGCCTGCTGGGTGCGGGCAGCAGCGCCTCGGGGCGGCTCTACCTCGGCGCGCTGGTGTGCGGCATCGGTCCGTTCGCCGCAGCGCTCTTTGTCAACGCTTCGATGGAGCGCGCGGGCACAGGGCGCGTAAAGCGCCGCGCCGTCACGCTGCTCGCTGCCGCCGCTGTGCTGCTCGGCTCGACCGGCGGGATGCTCGCCATGAAGCAAAATGGACTTCTCGACAGCGAGGAAGCGCCGCAGGAGCTGTATGATGAGGGATTCCGAGCGACCATCTACCATGACACGCTGCCGCTTTATCTCTCCGATCTCGGTGTAGAGGATGAAAATGCGCGCTGGTCGTGCCGAAGCTGGGAGCAGTCCTCGCTCTTTGCCGCCCAGCACGGCGGCGAGCAGGACGACGTGCTGGCCTCCTTTGACGACCCCGAGCATCCGGAGACAGCTCGCGGGAACGGCGCGTGGATCCGCTACACCGTCAGCGATGTGTACCTGACCTCTGTCTTTGACCGCTGTCTCGCCTCCGAGCTGGACTATCACCAGACCGCCCTCATCGACGGCGAGCACCGCCAGCTTCCTTACGCCTACCGCGGGACAGACGCCGCACCCTGGGGCGCGGAACGGGCGTGGCGGCTCTATGATGAAGAGGAAGAAAAGTGGCTCGACCGGTGGCTGCTCGTGCGCGGCACGCGCATCGTGGAATTTCTCTGCCATGACCTTGCGATGGACAGCGCGCAGATGGCGGTCGTCGGCGAAAAGCTGCTGCAAAGCAAAGCCTGACAAAAAAGGGATGGTCCCGGGGGACCATCCCTTTTTTATTCCGTTTACCGGCAGAGATAGGAAAACCATCCTTCGCTGCTGCGCGTTTCCTCAATGGTCCAGCCTGCCTCGACGAGCCTTTCGCGCACCTCTTCGGCGCGGTCGTCGATAATGCCGGAGCATAGGAACACTCCGCCCTTTTTGAGGAGCCTTCCCACCTGCGGTGCAAGCGCGATGATCACATCCGCCACGATATTGGCCACGATCACATCATAGTCGCCGCCAAATTCCTTTTGCAGCCCCTTGTCGCTCAGCACATCGCCCGCGCGCACGGTGTAATGCGTCCTGTCGATGCCGTTGAGCGCGGCATTTTCGTAGGCCACGCCTACGCATTTGTCGTCGATATCGCAGGCAAAGGCATCCTTCGCGCCCAGCAGCAGTGCCGCAATGGACAAAATGCCGCTGCCGCAACCAAGGTCGAGCACCTTTTCGCCCCCGTGGATATGCCGCTCCAGCGCCGTGAGACACAGCCGCGTCGTCGCGTGGCTGCCGGTGCCGAAGGTCAGCCCCGGATTCAGGATGAGCTTCACGCGCCCGTCGTCCCTCGCCGTTTCCCACTCGGGCACGACCAGCAGCCGCTCGCCGATCTCCATGGGCTTGTAAAACTGCTTCCAGTTGTTCTCCCAGTCGGCATCCTCCACGTTTTCCATGCTCAAAAGCAGCGGCGCATACTCCGGATGCTGCTTCTTGAAGGCGGACAGCGCAATGCGCACCTGCGCAAGCGTGCCGTAGCCCTGCTCGCTGTCCTCCAGATAGAAGGTGATGCGGCTCTTGCCGTGCATGGCGCGCATCAGGTCCTCGTCCACATAGTCCCAGTACTGGTGGTTGTTTTCAAGGAAATCCCTGAAGTCGCCCTCCTCGTCGATCATCAGGCTGTCGATGCCGTATTCGCTCAAAAGCTCTGTCACAGGCTCGATCCCTGCGGGCCGCGTGTCGAGGTGCAGTTCCAACCACTTCATCGCTCAGTTCCGACAAAGAACAGACCCAGCGTGCCGCAGCCGGTGTGCGCACCGATGACGGGGCCGATAAAGTCTGCGCGCACATCGGTGACGTTGAAGCGCTCCTTGAGCAGGCCCTTGACGTACTCGACATAGTCCGGGCAGTTGGCATGGCAGATGAAGACAGGCTGGTTCTTCTCCGGCTCAATGCCGAGTTCCTCCATCTTGTCCACGAGCGCGCGCAGCGCGCCCTTGCTGCCGCGCGCCTTGCTCACAGGCGTGAGACGGCCTTCGCTGTCAGTGTGCATAACAGGCTTGATGCCGAGCACCGTGCCGACCAGCGCCGCTGCCGCGCTGACGCGGCCGCCGCGCTTGAGGTGGTTGAGATCATCGACGATGAACCAGTGATCCTGGTGCTGGATGGTACCGCGCACGAACTCGGCCAGCGCGTCGATGTCAAGGTCCTTCTCCCGGCGCTCGCGCACCGTGCGGTAAATGAGCATACCCTGGCCGCGGCAGGCGGAGAGCGAATCGATCACGATGATCTTCGCCTCAGGGTGCTCGGCGCGCAGATCCTCCGCCGCAATGCACGCGGACTGGTAGGTCGTGGAAAGGGCGCTGGAAAAGCAGATGCACAGGATGTCCTTGCCGGCGTTCAGCACCTCGGTCATCGCATCGGTGAACTGGCCGACATTGACCGCGGCGGTCGTGCAGTCCACACCGTCAGCGATCTTCTGAAAGAAGGTCTCGGGCGACATGTCCGCATGGTCTGGCGTGTCCAGATAGGTCTTGCCCTCCATCGTAAATGAAAGCGGCAGGACGGTGATGCCCAGCTCGTTGACCTCCTGCTGGTTCAGGCTACAGCAGCTGTCGGTCATAATGATGTAATCGCGCATATCATGTTCTCCTTTCGGGGATGGATTTCTTCATTTTCGGCTTTGGAGTTTTATATTATACCAAATATTCCCTCAATGTGTAAAGGCTCTGTGAATTATTTCCCCACGCAGAATCGCTCAAAGATGCGTGCGACCATGTCCTCACGCGCCGTGCGCCCCGTCAGCTCGCCGAGCGCTCCCTGTGCCTGCTCCACCTCCGTCAGCACCACGTCCGGCGTCATGCCGGAGATCAGCGCGTCCTTCGCCGCGCGGACGCTCTCGAGCGCGCGGCGGATGGCGTCGGCCTGACGGGCGTTCGTCAGCAGCGTGCCGCCCGCGGGCGGCGCGGGATAGAGCGTGCGGATCGCTTCTTCCAGCGCGTCGAAGCCCTCATGCGTCACGTTCGAAAGCGGAATGACCGCTTCGGGCGCGCGCCAGTCTTCATCGGGCACAACGCCCATCAGCCCGCCGCCGAGGTCGGATTTCGTGCAGATCAGCAGCCACGGCTTGCCGCACTTTGCCGCAAGGGCAAGCGGCGCGAGCATTTCCTCCGCCCGCTCCGGCGGCGGCAGTCCCGCGCTGCCGTCCAGCAGCGCAAAGATCAGATCGGCTTCCCCGATCGCTTTTTTTGACCGCTCGACGCCGAGCTGCTCGACGAGATCGTCCGTCTCGTGCAGGCCCGCCGTGTCGATGAGGCGCAGCAGGACGCCGCCGACCGTCGCCTTTTCCTCCACCGTGTCGCGCGTCGTGCCCGCGATATCCGTGACGATGGCTCGGTCAAAGCCGACGAGCGCGTTCAAAAGCGAGCTTTTCCCTGCGTTCGGCGCGCCGATGATGGCGGTCGCGACACCGTTTTTCAGGACTTTTCCGCGCGCGAACGTGCCAAGCAGGTCGGAAAGCGTCTCTTCACAGGACAAAAGCGTGCGCTCGGTCTCCTCGCGCGAGAGGTCCTCGATATCCTCGTCAGGGTAATCGACCACGGCGTAGAATCGGCTGGAGATGTCCAGCAGCGCGCTGTAGGCCGTCTCGATCGGGCGGCGCAGCGCGCCGGAGAGCTGGGCCGCGGCATTGCGCGCGCTCTCGGCCGTCTCGGCGTCGATGAGGTCGATGACCGCCTCGGCCTCGGTGAGGTCGAGTTTCCCATTCAGGAACGCCCGCTGTGTGAATTCGCCGGGTTTTGCCTGCCGCGCGCCCACGGCAAACGCCGAGCGCAGCACCTCGCTCAGCACGACCGGTGAGCCGTGGCAGTGCAGCTCGGCGCTCTCCTCGCCGGTGTAGCTGTGGGCGGCGGAAAAGCAGACCGCCATGCCGCGGTCGAGCAGCGTGCCGTCCGTCGAGCGGATGTCGCCATAGGTCATGCGGCGGTATGGAAGCGCTTCGACCGCCGCGCCGCTTGCAGGCGTAAAAAGCGCAGCGAGCACGCGCCGCGTCCCCTCTCCGCTCAGGCGCACGATGCCAATGGCCGACGGGCTCTGCGCTGTGGCGATGGCTGCAATGGTTTCCATGACCGTTTCCTCGTTTTTCCTTGATTTTGTCCAAAGTATACCACAAAGAAGAAAAATTGAAAAGGGGCGCAGCCGCGCCCCCGTTTATTTCTTCCGACGATTTAGCCAATGCTGTCAATATCAAGGGTATAACCCATCACTTCGCCGACGTCTGTGATTTTTCCTCGTAGCGTGATGCTGTCGTCCTTGCTCATTGCCGCGATCTGATTAAGCTGATCATCATTTTTGATATAACATAAGACTTCATCAAGAAAATAGTTATAGTCATCAGATTTTGCACCAACACCGATATACTTTCCTGAGCTGTCGATTGTTCCCAGATAGCCGGTGATCTCCACATACTGGTCCTTATAGGTCTGCTGAGCGTTGAGTGCATTGTTGTTCAGCGCGTCGAACAGCTCCGTTACATTATAAGCCGTGTAAGTGATCTCCTCTTTCTGGTCATTTGCCGCATCACTCACCGTTTCTCCCTGCTTTTGATTCCCCGACGCATCTGGTGCCTGCTCATCGGAACCGCCGCTCATGCTCCCAACGATTCCAATTACCAGAAATACCGCGATGACCCAAAACCACCACTTTTTGTAAATTGGCTTTTTGTTCTTTGCACCGCAGCTCGGACAACTTTTTGCCTTTGCGGCCATTTCCGCACCGCAAACGGGACATTTGATCAGTTTTTCTGCCATTTCATTTTCTCCTCTCATTTTTGATAGCAAAAGTGCTATCACTCGGTATAAAGATAACACATCTGCTATAAGCTGTCAAGAAAAGGAGCTTATGGCATGATACAACGCATGATTGACATTCGAATAGATCACGATGAAACACAGCGGCAGCTCGCCGCTGCTCTCGGCTATCATCAGGTGCAAATTGCACGATATGAAACCGGACATAATACGCCGCCTATCGCGTACCTTGTAAAATTCTGTGAACACTATCACGTCAGCGCCGACTACATCCTTGGTCTGCCTCCCAATCTTGATTGGCCGCGTAAATAAGCGCAAAAAAGCAGCGCCTTTCGGCGCTGCTTTCTGTTTGCTTTTGGGAGAAACCGCTTACTGCTGCTCGGCGGCCTTTGCGGCGGCCTGCTGGGCTTCGATCTCGATGAGGGCGTCCTTGCGGGAG
>CAKTLD010000073.1 GCA_934572445.1 uncultured Oscillospiraceae bacterium | reverse complement strand
AAGTCCGCCGCGGACGAGACCTTCCGCGAGCTGGACGCGCTGCGCAAGCAGCAGAAAAAGCTCGACGCCCAGCAGATGAACGCCCAGCGCGCCGAGATCATGCACAATCTCAAGCAGGCGCGCGATACGGTCGGCATCCGCGATGAAAGTCAGGAGCCCATTCCCAAGCCGTCCCGCCCGATCCGGACCGGCGATCTGGTCGAGATCCCGGGCACGAAGCGGCAGGCCGAGGTCGTCGCCGTCAAGGGCGACACGCTGACGCTCAAGGCAGGCGTTTTGCAGATGAAGGTCAAAGCAGATGAGGTGCGCCTTATCGAGGATGACGAGCGCGCCGCGACCGCGAAAAAGCCCACGCAGTTCGCGTCCTCGCAGCGCATCCTGCGCACGGCGTCCGCCGCGCGCGAGCTGGACATCCGCGGTATGGAAACGCTGGAGGCCGAGAGCGTGGTAGAGAGCTATATCGACTCCGCGGTCATGGCGCATCTGGAAACGGTGACCATCATCCACGGCAAGGGCACGGGCGCGCTGCGCAAGGCCGTGCATGCCATGCTCCGGCGGAACAAAGCGGTCAAAAGCTTTCGCCTTGGCAATTTCGGCGAGGGCGAGGCGGGCGTGACCGTAGTCGAATTGAAATAAATGACAGGCCCGCAGGGCGTTTTGTCTGTGTTTATTGCCAAATCCGCCAGATTTCGAGAAAAATGACATTGACGAAACGCGGCCTGATGGTATATGATATGGTACAGTCCGAAAGATTTTTTTGGAGAGGGAGTAGTAACGATGTATACGCAGAATGTTACGATCAACAATGAAGTAGGCCTGCACGCACGTCCCGCCACGTTCTTCATCCAGAAAGCCAACGAATTCAAAAGCGGCATCTGGCTGGAGAAGGACGAGCGCCGTGTGAACGCCAAGAGCCTGCTGGGCGTGCTGTCCCTCGGGATCGTGAAGGGCACGACCATCACGCTGCTGGCCGACGGTGCGGACGAAAAGGAAGCAGTTACCGCCCTGTGCGAGCTGATTTCCAACAATTTCGGCGAATAAAAAACGATCAGGAAAGGCGGCTTGCAAAAGCCGCCTTTTTCCATATCCGGAGAGGGGAGGAAAGAGGAACATGACCAAGCAGGAGCTGCTGGACAAGGCGAACGATCTGCCGCTCGCACCGGGGGTCTACCTGATGATGGACAAAAGCGGCGAGGTCATCTATGTCGGCAAGGCCAAAAAGCTCAAAAACCGCGTCAGCCAGTACTTTCAGGAGAATTCCTCCCACAATGAGAAGACGCGGCGCATGGTCTCACAGGTCGACCACTTTGACACGATCTTCGTCTCAAGCGAGTTCGAGGCGCTGATTTTGGAAAACTCGCTCATCAAGCAGCACATGCCGCGCTACAACATCTTATTAAAGGATGACAAGGGCTATCCCTTTGTGCGCCTCGGCACGGAGCACTATCCGCGCTTTACAATGGTCGGCAAGCCCGCGGACGACAACGCGCTCTACTTTGGCCCCTTCGGCGGACGAAACGAGACGCGCGCGGCCATTGACGCCATCTGCGCTGCCTTCCGTCTGCCGACGTGCAGCCGCAAATTCCCGCGCGATATCGGAAAGGAGCGCCCGTGCCTGAACCACCACATGGGGCGCTGCGATGCCTTCTGCCGCGGCACGCCGGACGAGGACGAGTACATGCGCCGCATCGGGCAGGCCGAGGAGCTGCTGAACGGCCACTATCGCCGATTGACGCGCGCACTGCGCGAGGAGATGGAGCAGGAGGCCGCGGCGCTGCACTTTGAGCAGGCGGCGGCGCTGCGCGACCGAATCCGCGCCATCGAGGTGCTGGGCAAGCGCCAGAAGGTCATCGCCGGCATCTGCGCCGACACCGATATCTGGGGCGTTTACCGCGGCGCACTCAAATGCGGAAGCGCCGTGCTGCATATTGAGGACGGCAGCGTGACGGGCCGTGATCTGAACCTTTTCGCCGCGCCGCAGGACGAGAGCGAGCAGATGATCTTGTCTGCGCTGCTGCCGCAGTATTACCTTGCGCGCAGCGTGCTGCCGCGCGAAATTCTGCTCCCGTGTGAGATCGAGGGTGCGGACGAGCTCGCGCAGATCTTGACCGAGCGCGCGGGCCGCAAGGTGACGCTCCACATTCCTCAGCGGGGAGAGAAGGCCGAGCTCCTTGCCATGGCGCAGCGCAACGCGCGCGAGGACGTCGAGCGCGTGACGACCGCGCAGGAGCGCGAGAACCGCACGCTGACGCAGCTTGCGGGGATGCTCTCGCTCTCGGAAACGCCGAAGCGCATGGAGTCCTACGATATCTCGAACACCGGCGCGAGCGACATCGTCGCGTCCATGGTCGTCTACGAGGGCGCGAAACCGAAGAAGAGCGCCTACCGGCGCTTTAAGATCAAGAGCCTGTCGGCCCACCCGGATGACTACGCATCCATGGAGGAGGTGCTCACGCGCCGCATCCAGCGCTATCTGGACGGGGACGAGAAGTTCAGCCCCCTGCCGGACGTCATGCTCATCGACGGCGGCATCGCGCACGCGGGCGTTGCTGAGCGCGTGTGCGCGCAGCTGCATGTGCACATGCCCATCTTCGGCATGGTCAAGGACGATCGCCACCGCACGCGCGCGCTCGTCACCGCGCAGGGCCGCGAGATCGACCTGCACGCCGCGCCGAACGTCTTCGCCCTGATCGGACAGATCCAGGAGGAGACGCACCGCTTCGCCATCACGTTCCACCATGAGAGCCATTCGAAGTCCTCGACCCGCTCGGCGCTCGACGGTATTCCGGGTGTCGGCAAGGTGCGCGCGCAGACGCTTATGAAGACCTTCAAGAGCGTGAGGGCGATTCGGGAGGCGGACATTTTCGCCCTCGAACGTGTGCTGCCGAAAGACGCCGCGGCGTCCGTCTACCTTCATTTTCACAGGGAGGAACAACAGAAATGACAGGAAAGCTTTACGGCACGCTTGGCCCCGCCTGCGCACAGGAGGATACGCTGCGCGCGATGTTCGCCGCAGGCCTGTGCGGGATGCGGCTGAACCTTTCCCACGGTACGCTGGAGGAAAGCAGGGCATGGGTGGAGGCGATGCACGCCGCTGCGGCAAAGGAAGGGGCGGCGGGCGAGCTCATTATCGACATGCAGGGCCCCGAGCTGCGCATCGGCGCGTTTCCGGAGCCGCTGACGCTTGCAGACGGCGAGGAATTGACGCTCGGCGTGCGCGTCCCTGTGCCGCCGTGCGCGCTGGAGAGCCTGCGGACCGGCGACACGCTGCTGCTGGATGACGGGCAGCTTGCGCTGGCCGTGCTGGACGCGCCGCGAGCGCTCTGCCGCGTGGAGCGCGGGGGCGTGCTTCTGCCGCGCAAGAGCCTTGCCATCGTAGGGCGCGAGGTCGCCCTGCCCGCGCTGACAGAGAGAGACCGCGAAAATCTGTGCCGCGCAAGCGCCTTTGGCGTGACCGGCGTGATGCAGCCCTTTGTGCGCGGCAAGGAGGACCTTCTTGCCGTGCGTGCTGCGCTGCGGGAGGAAAATGCCGGAAACCTGCAGATTTTTGCAAAGATCGAGAATCAAACGGGTTTACATAAGCTTGATGAGATAATGGAAAACTGTGATGTTCTGGTCATCGCGCGCGGCGACCTCGGCAATGCGATGCCGCTGTGGGAGCTGCCGCGTGTGCAGGAGCGGATCGCGCGCCGGTGCCGCGCGGCGGGGCGGGACTTCATGGTATGCACGCAGATGCTGCAATCCATGCTGCACGCCGCCGTACCAACGCGCGCGGAGGTCATGGACATCTATCACGCGGCCTGCAGCGGCGCTGCGTATCTGCTGCTGACGGGAGAGACCGCGGCGGGGGAGTATCCCGTTCCGGCGGCGCGGTACTTCGCTGAAACGGCGCGCCGCGGCTGGGAGGATACACAGTAGCGAAGGTTGACATAATCAAAGGCGGCGGCCCGACGGACCGCCGCTCTTTTTGCGTTTCCCGCGGAAAAATGCGAAAAATGTGGGAAAATGAAAAAGAAAATAAACTTTTTCTTTTTCGACAGTGAAAACTTGACAAATCCGTTTTCGCGGGGTATACTGCCAGAATGTTTTGGAAAAGTTACAAATTGTAATCTTTTTCAGAACGGCGCGCCGCACGGCGCGCAAGGCTGCGGCGGCTTTCGCCGCGAAAAAGGAGTATCAAATGCGAACGATTTTGAAGAAATGCTTCAGCAGGCAGCGCGTGCGCAGGGCAGCTTTCCTGGCCCTTTTTACCGCGGTGGTGCTGCTGAACGGCTCGCCGGAGCTCCGCGCCGACGCGCTCTACCTTCTCGCCGACAGCGGGACGGTCAGCGTGCTGGACGCCGAGACGGCGATCCCGCAGGAGCGCGTCATTGTCACCGGCGCGCAGAGCGCGGACATTGAGGTCGCGCTGCCCGCAGGCGAAAAGGTGACCGTGACGCACGGGGACGCGGCCGAATACGCGACCACGCGCTCGGGCGAGCGCGTCAGCGAGCTGCTGCGCCGCCTGCAGATCACCGTGAGCCCGCTGGAAATGGTGCTGGTCGATGTTTCCGGCGAGGAGGTCGCTATCACGGTGGATTCCGACTTCACCTACTACGAAACGGCCAGCGAGACCGTGGAGCACACCACGCTCTACACGCCCACCGGACGCCTGCCCAAGGGTGAGGTCGAGGTCGTGCAGCAGGGCATTGATGGCGTGCGCGACGTGGTGTATGAGGTCGTGTATGCCGACGGGCAGCTCGTTTCCCGTCAGGCGGTGGCCGAAAGCGGCAATACCTCGGTCGCGGAGCTGGCCTATCTCGGCACGCGCGTAAGCGAGGCGCAGGAGGGCGATACCGTTTCCTCCGTCGTCTACGAGGCGGACGGCAGCGGTTATCTTCTCATGGCCTCAGGCGATTCGCTGCACTTTTCCAGGGCTGTCGAAGTCAAATGTACCGCCTACACCGCCGGCTATGACGGCGTGGATACCTGCACGGCCACCGGCACCACGGTCCGCCGCGGCGTGGTCGCGGTGGATAAGCGGGTCTTCCCGCTGGGGTCCAGACTCTATGTCGATATCAAGTCCAGCGCCTTCTCCTACGGCATGGCTTATGCCGAGGACACCGGTATGCGGGGCGAGAAGCTTGACCTCTACATGGACTCGTATGACGAGTGTATCCTCTTCGGCGTGCGCAAGGCCGTGGCCTATGTGCTCGACTGAAAGATCACAAAAGAAAAAGGACGCCCCGCGGGGGGCGTCCTTTTTGCATACGGCTTGACTTCCCTGCTCCGGCATGGTAGGGTGAAGAAAAGGGGGCGGAGAAGATGCGGGTATGGACCAGACAGCATTGCAGCGTGCTGGAGGAATTGACGGCGCAGGGACGCTACACCGCGCGCCGCAGCAGCGTATACGCGGATCTGCAGGAGCAGGCACCGCTCGTGCTGACGGTGTATGACTGGCTGGCCGGGCATCACCCGCTGCGTGCGCAGCGGCCCGAAGGAGCGGAGGGGCTGATCTGGCTTTCGTATGAAAAGAGCGCGGCGATGCTGACGGATGCGCAGACTGTGCTGCTGGAGCTGGAGCTTCCGCCTGAGCGTGTCGCGCCGGTCAACATTGCCAAGTGGGGCGCGATCCTGAACTATTCCTACCTGCCGGAGAACGAGGCGGATGCGCGGCGGCACCGCGGGATGATGGACGCGCGGGGGCTGAGCGACGCGCAGGCGTATATGTCCCGCTTTTACCCCGAGCTGCGGAGAGAGATCACCGACAGCTGGGATAGGCTTTTCGACCCTGCCGTCTCGCTGGGCAACGACCTTTGCTACGGAACGACATGGGAGCTGAGAAAAGAATGGCTGATCGAAGCGAAGTGATGCGGGTATACGCCGCGCAGACCGCGACGGTCGTTGATGAACTGCTGCGCAGCGGGCAGTGCTTCTGCCGTGAGGAATATATCCGCAGAAAATACGGCGAGTGTGCCGGAAGCTTTCTGATCGCCTACCGGTATCTGGCGGAGAAGGGAGCGGCCCTTGTGCCAAAGCCCGAGGGAGCCGAGCTGCCGTACTGGGTCTCGCCCGATCCGGCGGGGCTGCCGCGCTCGGAGACGCTGCTTGCGCTCGATGTGCCGCGCGGGGAACTCCTGCTTTTTCCGCGTGCGCTGTGGACGCGCATCCTGCAGCTCCGATACCTCGGCAGGACGGAAGAGGAGACCGCATGTTTTGAGCGCGAGCTTGAGGCGCGCGGGCTGAGCGGCTACGCGGTAATGACCTCCCGCTTTTACCCCGAGCTGCGCGCGCAGATCCTTGCCAGCTGGGAGAGACTGCTCGATCCTGCGGAGCGGGCGCTTCTTGCGCCGTGCGACCTGCAGGGCGCGGTGTGGACGATCCGACAGGAGTGGATCGCAGAGGAATAGGACAGAGCGGCGCAGCGCGCCGCTCTGTCATTTTTCGGATTCAGTTCAGCAGTTCGTAGCCCATTTTGATGAACAGCAGCGCCAGCACGACGAACATCATGTTGCGGATCTTCTTGCTGCCGCCGCGGATCACATAGCGTGCGCCGAGATAATTGCCGAGGATGCTGCACGCGATGGCGGGCAGTGCCACCTTCCACAGAACGCTTCCGTGCAGGATCCACACCACGGCGGAGGCGACGTTGCTGGCGAGGTTGCTCGCCTTGGCGCAGCCGCCCGCGGTGATCAGATCGAGCGAAAGAAAGCCGGTGAAGCCGAGGATCATGAACGTGCCCGTGCCCGGGCCGACGAGCCCGTCATAGCAGCCGAACACGAGGCCGATCAGCGCGGAGATGACGATTTCGCGCTGCGGGGAATAGACGGGGCGCTCATCTTCGGGGATGTCCTTGCCGAAGTCCTTTTTCACCGTCAGGAAAATGGCGACGCAGGGCAGCGCCACGAGCATCAGCGTTTCGAGCGCCTTTTCTGAAATAACGGCGGCGAGCTCCGTGCCCAGCGCCGAGCCGATCAGCGCGCCGACCGCCGCAACGATGGCGGGGCGCAGCAGGATCTTGCCGCTGCGGAAGTATTTGAGCGTGGCGGTCAGCGTGCCACAGCCGTTGACGACCTTGTTCGTGCCTGCGGCGAGATGCGCGGGCACGCCGGCCATCAGGTAAGCCGGAAGCGTGATGAGTCCGCCGCCGCCGGCGACAGAGTCGACAAAGCCGCCGAGAAAGACCAGCGGCAGAACGATCAGGTAGAGCTGGGGGGTGAGTTCCATGAGGATCGCCTTCTTTTTTTGGGATTTTCGAATTCTATCACAAAAGGAAAAGTTTTACTACTCTTTTCCGAAAAATATGATAAAATAATCCTGTATTTTTTACGCCCGGCGCGCAGAAAGGAACCACGCTATGGAACGCAATGACAAAGCTGCTATCGAGGCGCTCTTGAAGCGCCACGGCTTTCACTTTTCCAGGTCCATGGGGCAGAACTTTTTGATCGACCCCGCCATCCCCTATGAGATCGCCGAGAGCTCGCGCGCAGACGAGCACAACGGCGTGCTTGAGATCGGCCCCGGCATCGGCGCGCTGAGCCACGAGCTCTGCGAGCGCGCGGGCAGGGTCGTGGCCGTGGAGCTCGATAAGACGCTGCTGCCGATCCTGGATGAGACGATGGCGCGCTTCGACAATTTCGAGGTCGTGTCCGCCGACATCCTGAAGATCGATATCCCTGCGCTGGTGGAGGAAAAGTTTGCAGGCCTTGCGCCCATCGTGTGCGCGAACCTGCCCTACAATATCACGACGCCCGCCATCACCGCGCTCATCGAATCAAAGTGCTTTGAGAGCATCACGGTGCTGGTACAGAAGGAGGTCGCCGAGCGCCTCTGTGCCGCGCCGGGGACAAGCGCCTACGGCGCGTTCTCCGTCTTCATGCAGTACTACACGGAGCCGGAATATCTCTTCGCCGTGCCGCGCGAGTGCTTTGAGCCGCAGCCGAAAGTCACCTCCGCCGTGCTGCGCGCCGCCGTGCGCAGGCGGCCGCCCGTCGAGGTTTCAGACGAGAGGTTTTTCTTCCGCGTGGTGTACGCCGCGTTTGCCCTGCGGCGCAAGACACTCGTCAACAGCCTGATGACGGCGTTCGGCAGCCAGCTTACGAAGGAGCAGGTCACACAGGCGGTCACGTCCTGCGGGCTTGACGCCAACATCCGCGGCGAGCGGCTGGGGCTTGCGGAGTTTGCCGCCCTTTCCGCGGCCCTTGCTGCTTTACTGTGACAGCAAAACGAGATATATTCAAAAAATTGATAGACGACATGGTTGTTATTGATAGACTCTTCTGTTACAATTTTTGGCAGAAAGGAGTCAAACTCAATAGCAACCATTTTTTCCTGTGCATCGGTTAGCTCCCTGCCGCGCGAGCGGTTACAGCACACCACACAAGACGCGGCGCAAAAATTCTTCAAATTGCGCCGTTGAGCATGCTGGAGGAAAGAACAAATGACGAATTTGACGAACAACAAGGCCGTTTTGTCCTGGATCGACGGGATGACCGCCATCACCAAGCCGGACAAGATCGTCTGGATCACCGGCGAAGAAGAACAGCTGAACGAGCTGCGCGAGCAGGCCGTCAAGGACGGTACGCTCATCAAGCTCAACCCCGACAAGCTGCCGGGCTGCTATCTGCACCGCACCGACCCCGACGACGTGGCGCGCGTCGAAGACCGCACCTTCATCTGCTGCGAAAAGGAAGAGGATGCGGGCCCCACCAACCACTGGGTGGAACCAAAGGAGATGTACGAGCGCATGTATGCGCTGGCCGACGGCGCCTACAAGGGCCGCACCATGTACATCATCCCCTATTCCATGTCCATCATCGGCTCGCCGTTTGCCAAGTACGGCTTTGAGCTGACCGACTCCATCTATGTGGTCCTGAACATGCATATCATGACCCGTATCGGCAAGGCCGTGTGCGATGCGCTCGGCGACGATACCGGTTTTATCAAGGGACTGCACTGCCAGTGCAATCTCGATAAAAACAATAAGTACATCGTCCATTTCCCGCAGGACAACACCATCATCTCCATCAACTCCAACTACGGCGGCAACGTTCTGCAGGGCAAGAAGTGCTTTGCCCTGCGCATTGCCTCCAACCTCGGCCGTCAGGAGGGCTGGATGGCCGAGCACATGCTGATCCTTGGCATCCAGAACCCGCGCGGTGAGGTCAAGTATATCTCCGCCGCCTTCCCCTCCGCCTGCGGCAAGACCAACCTCGCCATGCTGATCCCGCCCGAGGGCTTACAGCGCTGGGGCTGGCGCGTGTGGTGCGTGGGCGATGATATCGCCTGGCTGCGCGTGGGCAAGGACGGCCGTCTCTGGGCCGTGAACCCGGAAAACGGCTTCTTCGGCGTTGCCCCTGGCACCTCTATGAAGTCGAACCCCAATGCGCTGATCTCCACGCATAAGGACACGATCTTCACAAACGTCGCCCTTGACCTGAGCGACAATACCGTCTGGTGGGAGGGCCTGAACAAGACGCCGCCCGCCCGCGCGATCGACTGGCGCGGCCGCCCCTGGACGCCGCAGAGCCCGGAAAAGGCTGCGCACCCCAACAGCCGCTTCACCGCGCCCGCGCGCAACTGCCCGTGTCTGAGCCCCGAGTTCGACAATCCCGAGGGCGTGCCCATCAGCGCTATCGTCTTCGGCGGCCGCCGCGCAAAGACGGCGCCGCTGGTCTATCAGTCCTACGATTGGCAGCACGGTGTGTTCATCGGTTCGATCATGGCTTCGGAGACCACTGCTGCGGCGACCGGTACGGTCGGTGTGGTGCGCCGCGACCCGATGGCGATGCTGCCGTTCTGCGGCTATCACATGGGTGATTACTGGCAGCACTGGCTCGACATGGGCAAGAAGATCCCCAAGCCGCCGAAGATCTTTAATGTCAACTGGTTCCGCACCGATGAGGAAGGCCACTTCGCCTGGCCCGGCTTCGGCGACAATATGCGCGTGCTGCAGTGGATCATCTCCCGCGCGGACGATGAGATCGG
>CAKTLD010000072.1 GCA_934572445.1 uncultured Oscillospiraceae bacterium | reverse complement strand
CTCGGGGGAGAGCTCGCTGTAGAACTTCATGCCCTGGGCCAGGATCTCGTCAGGCGTGCCCACGGGGCGGGGATTGCCGGAGCGGAACTCGAGCGCGTTGTCGGCAAAGCTCATGGGATAGGTCTTGCCGAGGCGCTTGGCCTGCTCGCGGTAGACCTTGTCGGCCACGGGCACGAGATACTTCACGACCGCCGCGCGGAACGTTTCAACGTCTTCCTTCGTGTAGCAGTTGCGGCCCATGCGGTAGTAGCCGAGCGTGGTGTAGCCCTCGTAGCCGAGCTTTTTGCCCATCGCGTCGCGGAGTTTTACGAGCTTGTCGTAGAGCTCGTCGAATTTTGCCTGATTGTCCTTGTACCACTGGCCCTCGGCCTTCCACGCGGCAAGACGCTTTTCGTCATCCGCGCAGGTCTTGAACGGGGAGAGCTGGGAGAGCGTATAGGTCTTCCCGTCAAAGGGAATCTGCGCCGAGGCGAGCAGCTTTTCATACTCCTGCGTCAGGTCGTTTTCCTGCTGAAGCTCAGGGATGATGGCGGGGGAGAAGGTCTTGAGCGCGATCTCGGCGTTGACGAACATCAGATCGCCGTATTCCTTTTCAAAGTCCGCGCGGAAGGCGCTTCCCAGCATCGCCGCCGTCCACGCCTGATTGTATTCCTCAAGCTCGGGGGTGAAGTTGTTCCAGAACTTCTCCTCGCCGTCGTAGAATTTGTCGCGCGTGTCGATCGAGTGACGGATGCTCGCGAGCGCCGCGGCGGTGGAGATGTGGCTCATCAGCTCCTGCTGCGAAAGGAAGACCTTGCGCGCTTCCTCGTAGCTCCTGGCGCTTTTGAGCTCTTCCGTCAGCGCGGAAAGCTGCTGCTTGGCGGCCTCGGGATCGGGGCGGGTGTAGGGCATCTGTGAGAATTTCATAGGTTACCTCCGTATATATGTATTACTGCTGGCGGTTGTAAATGGCGGAAACGGCGTCGCGTCCGCCGCCGATGACCACGACGGCGGAGGCCGCTGTGATGAGCAGGAAGCCTGTGAGTACAAGACGCGGCGGCAGAAATGCCGTCAGCGCGCCGGCAAGCAGCTCACCGGAAAAGCTGCCCACGGTGTTGAGCATGTTGAACGCGCCGTTGAAGCGGCCCTTTTTCTCATCCGGCACATAGCTCTGCGTGGCGGAGATGCGGATGGTGTAGCTCGTGACGCCCAGGATGCCCGTGAGAAAGCAGGAGAGCATCATGACGGGCAGCGGGCAGTAGAGGTAAAAGGCCTCGCACAGGGAGATGACGATATACACCGTGAGCGCGATGGCGTACTTGCGGTGGATGGGGAGCCTTACCTTATAGTGGATGCCGCCGCCGATGGCGCGGCCGAAGATGGCCATGCCCCATACGAGCATATAGATGTATTCGCCGTTATCGAACGTCGATTTGAAGTACGGCAGCGTGATGACCTGCGACGCGCCTGCCGAGAGCGAGCTGAACGTGAAGTAAATGGCCACGCACAAAAGGCCCTTTTCGCTCATGAGGTACCGGAAGCCCTCGCGAATGTCGCGCAGGAGCTGGCGGCCGGAGGCGCGCCCGGCCTCGGCCTCGAGCGCGGCGCGCTGCTTTGCGATGTAGTGCTCCTCGGCGCGGATCTGCGTCTCGGCCGAGGCGGCCAGAAAGAAGCACAGCGCATTGATGCCCAGCAGCGGTGCGATGCCGACGAGCTTGTAAAAGTAGGTGGCGATGGGGATGATGAGCGCCGAGAGCGTTTCCAGCACGCTTGCGATGGAGTAGGCCTTGGAATAGTTGCCCTCGGAGATCAGAAGCGGATAAAAGCTCTCGTAGGCCACATAGTAAACGCTGTTGATCGAGCCGATGACAAAGCAGAATACCGCCAGCACGGGGAAACTGAACCAGCCCTCGCGCAGAATGAGCGCTGCGATGCCGTAAACGGCAGCGGAGAGGAAGTCCAGCGTGTAGATCGTTTTCTTGCGGGAAAAACGGTCAAGGATCGCGCCGGAGAAGATGGGCATGATGATCTGCGGCAGCGTGAAGGCCGCAATGTAGATGGCGTAGAGCAGGTTTGAACCGGTGTAGTCCAGCACGAGCAGGCTCAGCGCGAAGCCGGACATCGAATTGCCCAGCATCGATACCACGCTGCCCAGCGTGATGATGGTAAAGTCCCGCGTCCAGAGCTTGTGGGGCTGCGGCGCGGGGGTGATCTGATCGTTCATGGGGATGAACGCCTCCTTTCAGTGAGGAGTGCAAAACAAAGCCTGAGCGGCACCGCCGCGATGCGGCGGAAGAGGCTTTCCCCTCTGCGTATCGGGCGGAGGGGGACGGAAATCTTCCTGTATTATAGAGGATAAAACCGAAATAAGCAACCACATTTCCGCGAAGGACGGACAAAAGAACGGGAATTTTCCGCGAAAGACGTCATATCGTGTCGCGCAGCCGTCTTGCCGCGGGAAAAAGGCTATGGTATAATGCGGCCAAGGATCAAAAAAACGGAGGATCAGAAACCATGAACGATACGCTGACCAATGACCTGCTGCGCTTTATCGCAGACAGTCCCACCTGCTACCATGTGACCGAAAATATCCGCCGGAAGCTCCTTGCAAGCGGCTTCACCGAGCTTTCCGAGCGCGAACACTGGACGCTCGAAACGGGAGGAAACTATTTTGTGCAGCGCAACGGCTCGAGTACCATCGCCTTCCGCGTGCCGAGCGCGCTTGACGGCGGCTTTGCCATGGCGGCGGCGCACTCCGATTCGCCGGCGTTCCGCTTAAAGGAACATCCCGACCGCCGCAGCGCGCACTATGTGCAGCTCTCCACCGAAAAGTACGGCGGGATGCTGATGGCGACCTGGTTCGACCGCCCGCTCTCCGTCGCGGGACGCGTTTTCGTGCGCGAAAACGGAAGGATCGTGCAGAAGCTCGTGAATGTGGACCGAGACCTGCTTGTGATCCCGAGCGTGGCCATCCACATGAACCGCAGCGCGAACGACGGCATGAAGTATCTCGCGAATATCGACACGCTCCCGCTGCTCGGCGGCAAAGACAGCGGCGGCATCCTGCCCATCGTCGCCAGGGCCGCGGACGTTGCAGAGAACGACATCTTCGGCAGCGACCTGTTCCTCTACTGCCGCGGCGAGGGGACGCTTCTCGGTGAGAACGAGGAGTACATTCTCTCTCCCAAGCTCGACGATCTCGAGTGCGCCTGCGGCTGCCTTGAGGGTTTCCTTGCTGCCGGGGAGAGCGGAAATATCGCCGTCTGCTGCATTTTCGACAATGAAGAGGTCGGCTCGTCCACCAAGCAGGGCGCGGGCTCGACGTTCCTGCGCGACACGCTGCGCCGCATCGCCCTGTGCCTTGGCAAGGACGAGCAGGAACTCCAGATGATGCTCGCGCGCAGCTTCCTTGTCTCGGCGGACAACGCGCACGCCCAGCACCCCAACCACGGTGAATACGCCGACCCCGACAACTGCCCGTACATGAACGAGGGCGTCGTCATCAAATTCAATGCCAACCAGCGCTACGCGACCGACGGCCGCTCCTGCGCCGTGTTCCGCGCTGTGTGCGAAAGCGCGGGCGTTCCCACGCAGGTGATGTCTAACCGGTCGGATCTCCCCGGCGGCTCGACGCTCGGTTCCATTTCCGATACGCTCGTGCCGGTGAGCACGGTCGATATCGGCCTTCCCCAGCTCGCAATGCACTCAAGCTGGGAGACGGCGGGCGTCAGAGATTATGAATATCTGGTGTGCGCGATGACGGCATACTTCGGGGATGCGCTGTAAGCATGTACTGGAGCGAAGAGACCGTCGCCTTCCTGCGGGATGCGATGGCGGTGAACGATTATTACGGCGTGATCGCACGGCGCATCGCGCCGCACCTTGCGCGGACCGACCGCGTGTGCGACGCGGGCTGCGGCATGGGCGGGCTGAGCCTTGCGCTGCGGCCATACTGCGCCGCCGTGACGGCGGCAGACCGCAGTGCGCTGGCGCTCTCGCAGCTGGAAACGCGCCCGCACGAGGGCGTGACGCCGCTTTTATGCGATGCCTCCGCGCTGCGGCCCGGGCAGCCCTTTGACGCGATGGTGTTCTGCCTGTTCGGGCGGACGGAGGACGCACTGACGATCGCCGCGCGCTGCTGCAGCGGGCGGGTGTTCCTTGTCAAGCGCGACTATGCCTACCACCGCTTCAGCGCGGGACAGGTGAGCCTTGGCGAATTTACGGCGCGCTGCGCCGAGGAAACGCTTTTGTCGCGCGGCATCCCCTATGCGGCGGAGCGCTTCACGGCGGAGTTCGGCCAGCCGTTCCGCACGCTTGAGGCGGCGGAGCGCTTTATGGCGATCTATGACCGCAGCGGCGCACCGCTTTCGCGCGCGGAGATCGAAAAGAGGCTCGTGCCGGGGCCGTCGGCGGAGTTTCCGTATTATCTGAGACACGAGAAGCATCTGGCGCTGTTCCGCTTTGAAACAAAGGACATTGGGGGAGAGACACATGGAGAAAAGACATCTGCTGATCTGCGGTGAACGCGGCGTGGGCAAGAGCACGCTGATCCGGCGGCTGCTGGCGCACAACACGCGGCCGCTCGGCGGCTTTGTGACGCTGCGGCTGAAAACGCCGGACGAAAACGGCTTTTACCCCATCTACCTTTACGACGCGGCGCAGCCGGAGGGCGAGCGCCGCAGCACGCGGGAAAATCTTGTCGGCAGCTGTGACAGCCGTTCGAGCGTGCGGCACAGCGAGGTGTTCGACACGCTGGGCGTGCGCTGCATCGAAAGTACGCCGGAAGATGGCCTGATCCTGATGGATGAGCTGGGCTTTTTGGAAAACGGCGCGCCGGCCTTTCAGCGCGCGGTACTCGATGCACTGGACGGTGAGACGCCGGTGCTTGCGGCGGTAAAGCCGAGGGATACGGACTTTCTGCGCGCGGTGCGCGGCCATGAAAGGGCGGAGCTCGTATTTCTCGACGAAGGAAACCGTGAGGTGCTCTATGAGGCGCTGCGCGGGCGTATCCTGACATGGAACGCGTTTCGTGCGTAGACAAATTCCTGCCGCTGTGCTATAATAAAGCAAATTTGCAAAATACTTTCCAAAGAAAGGAAACGAACATAATGGACGTCAAGGAAATTCTCAAGCACGTTGACCATACCCTCCTCAAGCAGACTGCCACCTGGGAGGACATCAAGGAGGTTTGCGACGACGGCATCAAATACGGCTGCGCGAGCGTCTGCATCCCGCAGACCTATGTGAACCATGCCGCGCACTACGTCGCAGAGCAGCAGCACTACGGCTTCGGCCAGCTGCCCATCTGCACGGTCATCGGCTTCCCCAACGGCTACACGCCCAGCGGCATCAAGTGCATGGAGGCCGAGTCCGCCGTCGCCGACGGCGCGACCGAGATCGACATGGTCATCAACCTCGGCTGGGTCAAGGAAGGCCAGTACGACAAGATCCTTCAGGAGATCAACTCCGTCAAGATCTCCTGCCACGGCAACATCTTAAAGGTCATCATCGAGACCTGCCTGCTCACCGAGGAAGAGAAGATCAAGCTCTGCGAGGTCGTTTCCAACTCTCACGCTGACTATATCAAGACCTCCACGGGCTTTGCCGGCGGCGGCGCGACCCGAGAGGACGTCGCCCTCATGGCCGCCCACATGACGAACGGCAAGAAGATCAAGGCCGCGGGCGGCATCGCCAGCCTGCAGGACGCCGAGGATTTCCTCAAGCTCGGCGCCGACCGCCTCGGCACGTCCCGCATCGTCAAGGCCGTCAAGGAGCTTGAGGCCAAGGGCGAATTTTAAGAAAGGGGAGGGCTCAATATGCCGACTCCGCACAACAGCGCGAAAAAAGGCGACTTTGCCAAAACCGTTCTGATGCCCGGCGACCCGCTGCGCGCGAAGTTTATCGCCGAAACGTTTTTAGATGAACCAAAGCTTGTCAACAATGTCCGCGGCGTGCAGGGCTACACGGGCACCTACAAGGGCGTTCCCGTCAGCGTGATGGCAAGCGGTATGGGTATGCCGTCCATCGGCATCTACTCCTATGAGCTGTTCACGCAGTACGATGTCGAGAGCATCATCCGCGTCGGCTCGGCGGGCGCGCTGCAAAAGAATTTAACGCTCGGCGACGTGGTCGCGGGTATGGGCGCGTGTACGAACTCGAATTACGCCGCGCAGTACGGCCTCGGCGGAACGTTTGCGCCCATCGCGGACTTTGCGCTCCTCTCCGCCGCTGTCGAATCGGCGAAGGAGCTCGGCGTCACGATGCCGGTCGGGAATCTCTACTCGTCCGACACGTTTTACGATGCGTCCGACCCCTCGCTCAAATGGGCGAAGATGGGCGTGCTCGCCATTGAGATGGAGGCCGCCGCGCTTTATTGCAACGCAGCCTATACGGGAAAGCGCGGACTTTCCATCTGCTCGATCTCGGATAACATCATTACCGGCGAGGCGCTCTCGCCCGAAGAGCGGCAGACGAGCTTCACCGATATGATGCGCGTGGCGCTTGAGACCGCTGTGAAGATGGCGGCGCGCTGAGCCGCGCCGTCCCTTTTGAAAGGAGAACAACGATGCGCGTCATCGACATTGAAAACATTGTGACCAATATGAAGGACGACACCCGCTTCGTCCTGCGCTGCGAGGAGGTCTTCCACGACAAGATCAGCTCCGCCGCGGCGAGCATCTTAATGAACAAGGGGCAAAAGCCCATCGTCTGCCTGACGGGCCCGAGCGGCTCGGGCAAGACGACCACAGCCATGCGCCTGAAGGCGTACCTTGAGAACCTCGGCGTGAAGGTCTGCCTGCTGAGTATGGATAACTTCTTCCTGCCGCTGTCGGAGCGCCCGCCCGAGGCGAGCGACTGGGAATCGCCCTACTGCGTGAACCGTCAGCTTTTGATCGAGGATATCCACCGCCTGATGGACGGCGAGCTTGTCGAGCTGCCGGTTTACGACTTCAAGTCCGGCGGCGTCGGCGGCTATAAGCCCATGCAGGGCGACAAGGATGCCGTCATCATTGCCGAGGGCATCCACATGCTCAACCCGCTCATCTTCGATGAGCTCAAGAGCGAGGCCACGGGCGTTTACGTCGCCCCGCGCACGCGTATCATCACGGAAAAGGACCGCATCGTGCGCCCCGAGCAGCTGCGCGTGGCGCGCCGCATGATCCGCGACTATCAGGGGCGCGGCCATTCCCTGCGCCAGACCGTCGAGCGCGCCGAGAGCGTGGACCGCGGCGAGCTCAACTACATCATGCCGAACAAGCCGAACGCGAGCATCCACATCGACACCTTCCACGACTACGAGCCGTGCATCCTCGCGCGCTATCTAAAGGAAATTCCCGAGTTTTACAGCCAGCTCGACGATCACTTTATCGCCGAGCACGGGCTGAGCGATCTTTTCGACGTGGTCAACTCCGTACCGCCGCTCAGGACCGACTATGTGCCGCGCGACTCCATCGTGCGCGAGTTTGTCGGCGGCAGCTGCTTTGAGTACTAAAAGCGGCAAAAACTGACAACAAATCGCAATTTTTGATTTGGATTATACGAAACTTGATCGGAATTTGGCGTTTTCATGCGAAAAGGGGAGGGAGAGCAAGTGTATTCTGACGAGAGGCGAAAGGCCATTGCCGACGTGCTGCGCGCGGCGGACGCGCCGATCAGCGCCTCCGCGCTGGCGGAAAAATTCTCCGTCTCGCGCCAGATCATCGTGGGCGATATCGCGCTGCTGCGCTCCTCGGGCGAGGAGATCCTCGCGACCCCGCGCGGCTATGTGACGCCGAAAGAGGCACGCGGCATCGTCCGCCGCGTCGCCGTGAAGCACACGCCGCAGGAGATGGAAGCCGAGCTCAACGCGATCGTCGACAACGGCTGCACGGTCATCGACGTCATCGTCGACCACCCCATCTACGGCCAGCTCACCGGCCCGCTGCAAATTTCGAACCGCTACGAGGTCGGACAGTTCATCGAGCGCTGCGAAACGGCGGAGCCGCTCTCCAGCCTGACCGACGGCATCCACCTTCATACGCTCTCCTGTCCCGACGAGGCGGCGTTCGTCCGCGCGAAGGACGCGCTGCGCGCGCTGGGCGTGCTGCTGGAGGAGAGCTGAGCGGAAACGCCTCTTGACAAGTGAAGAGGGAACGGATATAGTGTAATGTGCATGTGTCAAGACACCTGTGCATTACACTATATTTTTGTGATGAGATCGTGAGGCTGCCATGGAAACGATAAAATCATTCTGCAAGCGCAAGAACATTGAGGTATCCGCCAAGCGCTACGGCATCGACGCACTCGGCGCGATGGCGCAGGGCCTCTTCTGCTCGCTGCTGATCGGCACGATCATCAAAACGCTGGGCGACCAGCTCGGCGTTTCCTTTCTGACGGATATCGGCAAATACGCCATGAGCGTTTCCGGCCCCGCGATGGCTGTCGCCATTGGCTACGCGCTCAAGGCTGACCCCATGGTGCTCTTTTCCCTTGCCGCGGTCGGCTGGGCGGCCAACGCCGAGGGCGGCGCGGGCGGCCCGCTCGCGGTGCTGATCATCGCCATTGTCGCCGCCGAGTGCGGCAAGGCCGTGAGCAAGGAGACGAAGATCGATATTTTAGTGACGCCCGCCGTGACGATCCTCGTCGGCGTGGCGCTGGCCAAGTGGATCGCTCCGCCCATCGGCCTGGCGGCTTCGGCCTTTGGCGATGTGATCGACCATGCGACGGAGCTCCAGCCGTTCTGGATGGGCATTGCCGTCTCTGTCCTCGTTGGCATCGCGCTCACGCTGCCCATCTCGTCCGCCGCCATCTGCCAGGTGCTGCGGCTGACGGGCATCGCCGGCGGCGCGGCCGTCGCGGGCTGCTGCGCGCAGATGGTTGGCTTCGCCGTGATGAGCTTCAAGGAGAACCGCTGGGGCGGGCTTGTGTCGCAGGGTCTCGGCACGTCAATGCTCCAGATGCCGAACATCGTCAGGAATCCCCGCGTCTGGATCGCGCCGACGCTCGCCTCCGCCATCACGGGTCCCATCGCGACCTGCGTTTTCAAGCTCGAAATGAACGGCGCGCCCATCAACTCCGGCATGGGTACCTGCGGGCTCTGCGGCCCCATCGGCGTGTGGACCGGCTGGGTCTCGCCGAGCGAGGAGGCCATTGCCAAGGGGGCGGCGGCCATTGCCCCCACGGGCTTTGACTGGCTGGGCCTTGTGCTCGTCGCCATCGTGCTGCCCGCCATTCTCACGCCGGCCATCAATGCGCTCTGCCGCCGCCTGGGCTGGGTCAAGGACGGCGATCTCAAGCTCTGATAAGCGAAAAGAGCGAAAGAGCTCCTAAAAAATCATACAAATTTTACAAAAACATGGAAAAGGGGAGAATCGCACTTGATTCTCCCCTCTGTTTTTGCTATACTACCTGCGGAGTGTGTCCGCACTCCGCATACCGAACGGCGGAAATCGTCCGCCGGACGGAAATAATTTTAAGGAAGGTTACAGAAGAATGAAGAAGTTTTTTGCAATGCTTCTCGCTCTCGTCATGGTTCTGTCCCTTGTTGCCTGCGGCAATAAGACCGATGACAACCAGGGTGCCACCACCAATCCGGACGATCAGCAGCAGCAGACGGAAGAGCCCACCAATTACACCAATCCCGATGATATCGACGACAACATGACGTCCGCGGACGGCAAGTATGAAGTCGCCTTCATCACCGACGTCGGCCAGCTGAAGGACAAGTCCTTCAACCAGGGCACTTTCGACGGCGTGAAGCTCTATGCCGCCAACAACGGCCTGAGCTACAAGTACTATCAGCCCGCCAACGGCGATCAGGCCACTGACGACGACCGTTACGACGCCATGAAGGCGGCCGTGGACGGCGGCGCCAAGGTCATCGTCTGCGCAGGCTTCATGCAGGGCGGCGCCCTCGAGAAGGCTGCTAAGGAATTCACCGACACCAAGTTCGTCTTCATCGACGGTTGGTCCCTCGGCCTTGACAACGTTGCGGGCATCGCCTTCAACGAAGAGCAGTGCGGCTACTTCGCCGGTTACGCTGTCGTCAAGGAAGGCTATGAGAAGCTCGGCTTCACCGGCGGCGGCGGCGGCACCAACCCCGCCTGCATCCGTTACGGCTGGGGCTTTGCCCAGGGCGCGAACGATGC
>CAKTLD010000071.1 GCA_934572445.1 uncultured Oscillospiraceae bacterium | reverse complement strand
AAGCGGTTTTCGATCTCCTTTTCATCGTTTGCGATGGCCTTGAGCTCGTTTTTCTCGTCCTCGCTCAGCGCGGGGGAAGCGAGCCATTTTTCATATTCCTGACGGTAATTCATTGCTGTGCCTCCTTAGCAAGTTCTTCTTCGTCCACGGGCCGGATGAGCGCCCGCGCATCCTCCAAAAGCGACGCGGGCACATACAGCCGCGCACCGCTGCCTGCCATACCGAGCACCACATGCCCCAGCGCGCCTTCGCCTTCGTACTGGCGAACGGTGGGAATGTCATAGGAGCGCAGCATCGCGCAGAGCATGTCTGCCTGACCGTCCGTCTCCGTGACGGCGGCAAGGAACGCAGCCTGCTCCGGCGTACCGTCGGCATTTTTGGGCCAGCGCTCCAGCGTGTCGTGGGGCGTCCGGCCCCAGGTGAGCTTCACTTCATCTGCCATAAGCGGAGATCCTCCTCATTTATGATATTTCGTCCCGGTCCCGATCTGGTAGGCGCGGTAAACCTGCTCGAGCAGCATCACGCGCGCTAAGTGGTGCGGGAACGTCATCGGCGACATCGAGAGCCGCAGGTCGGCTTTTTTCTTCAAGTCCTCATCAAGGCCGAAGCTCGAGCCGATGAGAAACGTCAGCTGCGAGGCGCCGCGCGCGGCGAGCTGCTGCATCCTCTGCGAAAGCGCCACGCTGCTCATCTCCTGCCCCTCGATGCACATAGCGATGAGCGCGCCGCCCTTCGGGAGCTTCTGCTCGACCATCGCGGCCTCCTTCTTGAGGGCCTGACGGATCTCCGCCTCGCCCGGATCGTCGCCGAGGCGCTGCTCCGGGAGCTCCAGCAGTTCTAATTTGCAGTAACGCGAAAGGCGCTTTTCGTATTCCTTCACAGCCTGCTCGTAGAAGGCCTCTTTCAGTTTTCCGACGCAAAGGACGGTGATCTTCTGCATACATGTACCTCGCTGATGGTGTCGCGCGGCGCGGCGGCAAGCCGCACGCTCAAGCCTCTGGATTGCAGAGCCCGTCCCACGGTGTATTCCGCGAGCTGGGGCGTGTTGTTCTCGCCGCTCAGATGCGCGAGCAGGATGTCTCGTGTGCCGGCGGCCGCACATTCCAGCGCAAAGTCCGCCGCCGCGTCGTTGGAGAGATGGCCCAGATCGCTCAGGATACGCTGTTTGAGATAGTAGGGATAAGGGCCGGTCCTGAGCATTTCAAGGTCGTGGTTGGCCTCCAGCAGCAGCGCGTCCGCGCCGGGCACGGCGCCGCGCGCCTCGTCGGTGACGAACCCCGTGTCCGTCAGCACGGCGAACGAGCCGCCATCGCAGTCGATGCGGTAGCCCACGCTCTCGCGCGCATCGTGCGAGGTGCGGAAGGGCCGCACCTCCAGCGCGCCGACGGCGAACACCTCGCCCGCAGCAAGGATCCTCAGGCGTTCTGCGGGCCAGGCAATGGCCGCGGCCGTGCCGCGGCTCGCATAAAGCGGCGCACCGCACTTTTTCGAGAGCGTCGCAAGGCCGCGCACATGGTCGATGTGCTCATGCGTGATAAGGACGGCGTCAAGGTCCTCAGGCGTGAGAGCAAGGGCTGCGAGTGACTGCACGATGCGGCGGCAGGAGATGCCCGCGTCGATCAGGATATGGGTATTTTCATGGCAGACGAGCGCGGCATTGCCCGCGCTCGAGCTGGCGAGCGTGCAGAATTCCATGGACGGTTTCCTTACTGTATCAAATCACAGTGATTTTACCACACCCGCACGCAATAGTCAAAAAGAAAAAGCCCTCTTCCGAGGGCTTGCGCGCAGGGCCGCGCGTCAGGCGGCGGGAAATTTGAGCCCCGCCATAAAGCCGTTTTCGCCGGTGCAGACGATGTCGCCCGCAGCGACGACGCCATCGCAGACGTAGAGATCCGCCTGACAGGGGACCTCCGCATCGGGATAGTTCGTCACAACGTAGGTGTAGCGCGCGAGCGTCTGCCCGCAGCAGCGGCTCAGGTCAAAGCCCTGCGTCTTCTGCAGTTCGTTGTAGCTCAGATACGGCTCTTCGAGCGTTTCTCCCAGCGTGATGCTCAGCGTTTCGATCGGGTCGGGCCTGACCTCCCAGCCGAGCGAGGCGAGATAGGCCACGCGCTGCTCGTTCGTCCCGGCGGGAACGGTGGCGTCCGGCGCGTCCTTTCCGCCGCAGCCGCGCAGCAGCGCAAGCAGAAGCAGCAGCATGAACAGAGCAAGCAGCGCCGCGAGTACGCGCCGCTTTCTGAATTTCGTGGTGATGATGAACAAATGCGATCACACCCTTTCGTCAAAAGGCTATTCCCACGCGCGCAAAAATATGCTAAAATGCCCGCAGAAACAGGAAAGGCGGAAAACATCATGCCGCAGCAGAGACTTGATAAGATCATCGCCTCCACGGGGCGCTTTTCGCGCCGCGAGGTAAAGGTCCTCGTGCGCGAGGGCCGCGTGCTCGTTGACGGCCGCGCGGCGAAAAGTGCAGAGGAAAAGTACGACCCGCTTGCCGTGTCCCTCACGGTCAACGGCGAGGCGCTCGACTACCGCGAGCACACCTGGGTAATGCTCCATAAGCCTGCAGGCGTACTGTCCGCCACCGAGGACGGGCGCGGCGTGACCGTCCTCGACCTGCTGCCGCCGGAATACCGCAGGCTCGGTCTCTTTCCCGTCGGGCGGCTCGACAAGGACACCGAGGGCCTGCTGCTCCTCACGGACGACGGCGCGCTCGCCCACGAGCTGCTCGCGCCGAAAAAGCACGTCGACAAGGTCTACTTTGTCCGCGTGGATGGTGCGCTCAATATTGCGGACTGCAAAGCCTTTGCGCAGGGCATCACGCTCGGCGACGGGCTCGCGTGCCTGCCGGCAAAGCTCGAGATCTTGAAAAGCGGCGCGCAGAGCGAGGCGCTCGTCACCCTTCACGAGGGGAAGTTTCACCAGATCAAGCGCATGCTCGCCTCCCGCGGCAAGCCGGTCGTCTACTTGAAGCGTCTCTCGATGGGCCCGATCGCGCTGGATGGGAGTCTCGCCGCAGGCGAGCACCGCCTGCTGACGGCACAGGAGATCGCGCTGCTGCGCGCCGGTGGGCAAATTGCCCAAGGAAATGTGTGCTGACGCGCACAGCTCTTCTTATGCGCTTTACGAAATGCCCAAAAAAAGCAAAAAAATTTGTGGAAAAAAGAAAAAAGTTCTTGCAAAATTCGTCGAGACCAATTATAATGATTCCATTCAGTTGACGAAATGCACAAACTGCCTGAGAGCGTAAGGAGGCACCGATATGTCCGGAAGAATTTTTCAGAATATCGTTTTGCAGTTCAAGGAAACCACCGACACCGTGATCGGCGTGATCGACTCTGAGGGTACGGTCATCGCCTGCACCGACCTGCCGGAGATCGGCCAACGCTGGCCGCATCTGGTCCAGCCGGTCAACGCGGCAGAGGGCGGCTGCATCGCGCTGGAGGGAAAGACCTTCAAGGCGCTCGAGGGCTGGGGCGGCCAGTTCGACTTTGCCGCATTCACGCGCGGCGAGGACCCGCTCAGCGCCACGGTCTGCCGCATGGCGACCGTCGCGCTCAACACCGCCAAGAGCTATTATGAGGAAAAGCACGACAAGACCTCATTCGTCAAGAGTATCCTGTCGGACAACATCCTTCTGAGCGACATTTACGTCCGCGCCAAGGAGCTGCATGTGGAAGCCGAGCTCAACCGCGGCGTGTTCGTTATCCGCCGTCTTGACGATAAGGCCGATGCCATCCCCGTCGAGACCATTCAGAACATCTTCCCCGACCGGCAGACGAGCTTTGTACTGGCGATGGGCGAGGAGGATATCGTGCTGGTACAGCAGCTGGGCGACAACATCGAGATGCCCGACCTTGAAAAGACCGCCGCACTCATCGAGGAAACGCTGCGCGTGAACGGCGAGAGCACCGTCGTCGTCGGTATCGGCACCGTGGCCACGCACCTGCGCGACCTGGCCAAGGCCTATAAAGAGGCCCAGATGGCCATTGAGGTCGGCAAGGTCTTCGACACGGAGAAGTACGTCATCAGCTATGAAAACCTCGGCATCGGCCGCCTGATCTATCAGCTGCCGACGACGCTGTGCGAGATGTTTTTGCAGGAGGTCTTCAAGAAGAACCCGATCGACGCGCTCGACAAGGAGACTCTCTTCACCATCAACAAGTTCTTCGAGAACAATCTTATTCTCTCCGAAACGGCTCGCAAGCTGTTCGTCCACCGCAACACGCTCGTCTACCGTCTTGAAAAGATCAAGAAGCTCACGGGGCTCGACCTGCGCGAGTTCGACGACGCCATTACCTTCAAGGTGGCGCTGATGGTCAAGAAGTATCTTGCCTCACGCGGCATCGAGGCGTAAAAGCAAAAATTTTGTTCAACGGCGGGAGTCGTCCGATCAGGACGGCTCCCGTTCTTCGCTTTTTCGACAAAAAAATCAAAAGTTTACATAATTATCTGTTGCCAAGGCGCGCTTACCGCGCTATAATAAAATTTAGAATTATGCGAAAATGGCAGTCTCAGGTCGGAGCCTGCCGGAAACTGAGGGGCGAGAGCATGATACGGCTGAGCGACGTGGTAAAGGAATATGACAGCGGAACGAAGGCGCTGCGCGGCATCTCGCTTCGCATCGAGGACGGTGAATTCGTCTTCCTGGTCGGCCCCAGCGGCAGCGGCAAGTCTACCATCATCAAGCTGCTCACCGGTGAGATCACGCCCACTGAGGGACAGATCGCCGTCAACGGCTTCAGCCTGACGAACATCGCCGAGCGTCAGATCCCGCTGCTGCGCCGCTCTGTGGGCGTCATCTTTCAGGACTTCCGCCTGATCGAGAAGAAGACGGTCTACGAAAACCTGAGTTTCGCCATGCGCGCCGTCGGCGCGTCGCCGCGCGAGATCAAAAAACGCATCCCATATGTGCTCGAGCTTGTGGGCCTGGAGGAAAAGACCGACCGCTACCCCAACGAGATCTCCGGCGGCGAGCAGCAGCGCGTAGCCATCGCCCGCGCGCTGATCAATAACCCCAGCACCATCATCGCCGACGAGCCGACGGGCAACCTGGACCCCGCGCGCTCGCTGGAGATCATGCGTCTTCTCGAGCGTATCAACCAGCTCGGCACGACGATGGTCGTCGTCACGCACGAGAAGGATCTCGTCAACCAGTTCAAAAAGCGCGTCGTCATGCTCGATCAGGGCCGCATCATCGGTGACGGCGTCGGCTACAACGCGAGGTAAGGCTATGCGCAGACACGATTTTACTTACTTTTTCGGCGAGGGCGTGCGCAACATGTTCTCGCACGGTTTTATGTCCTTTGCCGCCGTGGGCATCACGGTGGCATGTCTGGTGGTCATGGGCACGTTCACGCTGGTCGCCTACAATGCGCAGGTGCAGCTGCAGAAGCTGGAGAGCGATTATGAGATCCTCGCCTTTGTGGACGAGACCTATGACGAGGCGCAGACCGCCGCTGTCGGCCGCGCCATCGAAAAGCGTCCCAATGTGAGGAGCTGCCAGCTCATCACCAAAGAGGAGGCCATGGCGGCGTACGAAAAGAAATATGAGGGCGACGAGCTGTTCCAGAATCTTGACCCCGAGATCCTGCGCGACCGCTACGCCGTGTTTGTCAACGACCTGAGCATTGCCGGCCAGACCGCGCAGGACATCAAGGACAATGTCGAGGGCGTGGCCAAGGTGCGCGTGGACGAGGACATCTCCGGCGGTCTTATCACGCTGCGCAACATCGCGGGCGTGGTGTGCATCGCGCTCATCGCAATATTGCTGCTGGTGTCGATCTTCATCATCTCCAATACCATCAAGCTCACGACCTTCGACCGGCGCGACGAGATCGCCATCATGAAGATGGTAGGCGCGACGAACGGCTTCATCCGCTGGCCGTTCGTGTATGAGGGCTTTTTGATCGGCCTGCTCAGCGCGGCGCTGGGCTTTGGCCTGCAATGGCTGCTGTATGCCTCGGTCGCCAAGAGCCTTGAGATGTCCGACCGCCTGCAGCTGCTCGAGATCGTGGACTTCACCGCCATCTGGCAGCCCGTGGCGCTGATCTTTGCCGCTGTCGGCATCTTCATCGGCGTAGGCGGCAGCCTGACGGCCATCCGCAAATTCCTGCGCGTATGAGAGGGAGCGGCATGAAAAAAAGAGTTTTACGAGCGCTGCTCGCGCTCGCCGCGGTGCTCTCGCTCACACTGAGCACGCTGACGCCGCTCTCCATGCTGCAGGATGCCTCCGCCGTCACGCAGGAGGAGATCGACGCGCTGCAGAAGGAGCTCAACGGCATGAGCGAGGAGAAGGCACAGCTGGAAAAGGAGCTCAAGTCCCTTCAGGGCGACAAGAACGCTGCACTCGCGCAGAAAGAAAATCTCGACAAGCAGATCAATCTTCTCCAGTCGGAAATTCGTGGCGCGGAACAGCTGATCGACGAATATGAGGCCCTGATCGTACAGACCGAGCAGAAGATCCGCGAGAATGAAGAGGAGGAAGCGCGCCAGTACGAAAAATTCTGTGCGCGCGTGCGCTCGATGGAGGAACGCGGCACGGTGTCCTACTGGTCTGTGCTGTTCCATTCGGCCAGCTTTTCCGATCTTCTGAGCGCCATGGACTTTATCAGCGAGATCATGGACAGCGACCAGAAGGTCATCGACGACCTGCGCGCCCTGCGCGAGCAGATCGAGCAGGAAAAGGCCTCGCTTCAGGACTCCCTCGCCCAGCAGCAGGCCGCCAGAGAAACGCTCGTTGCCAAACGCAGCGAACTGAACACCCAGCGCGCGGCCGCGGAAAAGGTGCTCACCGACCTCAAGGCCAACGAATCGCAGTACCGGCAGCTGATCGCGGAGCGCGACGCGGCCATGGAGCGCCAGCAGGAGGAGATCGTGCGGCTTTCGCGCGAGCTCGCCCGCCAGAACGGCGACACCACCGAAACCTACGGCGGCTATATCTGGCCGTGCTCCAGCAAATACATCACCTCCCCTGTCGGCGCACGCTATACGGGAATCCCCGGCGCATCGACTAACCACGCGGGCATCGACATCGGCCGTGTGGGCTATACGACCAAGGCCGTCGCCGCCAAGGCGGGCACGGTCATCGTCTCAGCCTACAACAAATACCGCGGCAACTATGTGGTCGTCAGCCACGGCAGCGGCAACACGACCACCTATCAGCACCTGTCCTCCCGCTCGGTCAATGTTGGCGACTATGTGGCGCAGGGTCAGGTCGTCGGCATCACCGGCGCGACCGGCGTAAACAGCGGCCCGCACCTGCACTTTGAGATCACCGAGGGCGGCAAGATCATCGACCCCCTGACCTACCTCACCGACTACATCAAGGGCTGGAAGTAAGACATGAAAGCGCGATCCTCTCCATAAAAGTGGAGAGGATCGTTTTTTTGCGGGAGGGGTGCGGATGCTGGGACTGGTCTGCTATCGGGAGGCGGGGGAGAAAAACGGAACGCGCACGCTGTGCGGTGTGCGTTTCTGCACCGTTTACGTCCTACGCGGCGTCGGCCTGCGCGCCCGTCTTTCCGCGCGCCGCGCAGCAAAATACCTTCGGAAGCGCCGCGTGCAGCGCGCGGTGTTTCCCTGCGGCTTTTCCTGCGCCGATATCTTCGCCTGCCGCGGCATCCTTCCTCCCGGGGAGCTGACGCTGCGCGCGTGTAAGGCTGCGGAGATCATCTGCCGCGCGATGGCGCAGCTGCACCTGTCGCCGTCCGCGTGCATCGCGCTCGTTTCGTCGCGCCCGTCCGGCACGCTGGAGCACGCGGCGCTGTCGCTCGTGCGTTCGGTGCGCTATCTGACTCTCTGCACTCCCTCCGGCGAGCGCCTGGGGCGGATGCTGCGCTGGGACTGCGGCGTGAGCGCGCATATAGCCGTGCAGGATGAAATGCTCTGCGCCGATCTCGCCGTCAGCTTCGACGATGCCGCGCCGCGCTGTATCTGCCCTGTGCTGCCGCTCGGAGACGAGGCGCTGGGCGTGACCTATGACGCACTGCTTCCGCTCGGGACCGATGCCTGGGAACGGCAGCAGCTCCTCTGCGCGCTTTTTGCCGCCGGTGCGCTGCGCGCGGAGGAGATCACAGTCAAAACGGTGAAATTTCCCGTCCACACGCCGCAAAACGCAAACTTTCCTTGACAAGGCGGGGTGAAATCACTATAATTGTCTCGCTAAAATGGTATTCGTATACGCGCCGCGGCCCCCGTGTGCGCGGAAGAAAGGAACGATCTCAATATGGCGAATATGAAAAAAGAGTACAAGATGAGCGCGGAACGCAAGGAAGAGCTGCAAAATGAGCTCACCTACCTCAAGACCGTGCGCGAGAAGGAAGTGGCGGAGCTTATCAAGGAAGCCCGCGGCTTCGGCGACCTGAGCGAAAACAGCGAGTACGACGAGGCGAAAAACGAACAGGGCAAGCTGTACTCCCGCATCGCGGAGATCGAGGATATTCTGCTCCACGCCGTGGTCGTAGACGAGAACGACGGCAGCACCAATGCCATCAGCATCGGCTGCCGCGTGACCGTGCAGGACGTGAAATCCGGCCGCGAGCTGCCTGAGTATAAGGTCGTCGGCTCTCAGGAGGCCGACCCCATGCACCGCGCCATTTCCGAGGATTCTCCCTTCGGCAAGGCCCTCATGGGCGCCAAGGAAGGCGACGAGGTCAGCGTGGAGGCCCCCGTCGGCACCATCGTTTACCGCATCCTCAAGATCGAACGTTAAGCTGTATTATATAGAGTAGGAGTAAAGACACCATGGCTGAAGAAAGAAACCAGAACACCGCGGCGCCTGAACAGGACCTGAGCGAGATCCTCAAGGTCCGCCGCGAAAAGCTCGCCGCGCTCCGCGCCGAGGGCCGCGACCCCTTCCATGAGACCCGTTTCGACGTAACGCACCACGCTCAGGACATCAAGGACAGCTTTGACGCGCTCGAGGGCAGCGAGGTCCGCGTGGCGGGCCGCCTCATGAGCAAGCGCGGCATGGGCAAGGTCAGCTTCTGCGACCTGCAGGACAAGTCCGGCCGCATCCAGCTCTACGCCCGCAAGGACGAGATGGACGAGGAGGAGTACAACCGCTTCAAGAAGTACGACATCGGCGATATTGTCGGCGTCGTGGGTGAGGTGTTCCGCACCCAGCGCGGCGAGATGAGCGTGCGCGCGAAGAAGATCACGCTGCTCTCTAAGTCCCTGCGCCCCCTGCCGGAGAAGTACCACGGTCTCACCGACAAGGAAGCGCGCTACCGCCAGCGCTATGTGGACCTCATCATCAACCCCGAGTCCAAGCGCAACTTTGAGATCCGCTCGAAGTTCGTGGCGTATCTGCGCCGCTACCTCGATTCCATCGGCTTTATGGAGGTCGAGACGCCGGTACTGAGCCCCATCGCGGGCGGCGCGAACGCGCGCCCCTTCATCACGCATCACAATACCCTTGATATCGACATGTACATGCGCATCGCGACCGAGCTGCACTTAAAGCGCCTGATCGTCGGCGGCATGGAGCGCGTGTACGAGGTCGGCCGCATCTTCCGCAACGAGGGTATGGACACCAAGCACAACCCCGAGTTCACCACCTGCGAGCTCTATCAGGCCTACACGAACCTCGACGGCATGATGGACATTTTTGAGGCCATTCTGGCCGGCGCCGCAAAGGAAATTCTCGGCACCTATCAGCTCCAGTGGCTTGGCAAGGATATCGACCTGACTCCGTCGTGGAAGCGCGTCACGATGGCTGACGCCGTCAAGGAAGTGACCGGCGCGGACTTCATGGCGATCGAGGGCGACGCCGAGGCCGCCGTCGCGCTCGCCAAGAGCGTCGGCGTCGACATGGACGGCGTGGACAAGACCTGGGGCAACGCCCTGTACGAGACCTTCGACCAGAAGGTCGAGGAGACGCTCATCCAGCCGACGTTTATCACCATGTACCCCGTTGAGGTCAGCCCGCTTGCCAAGCGCAGCCCGTCCGATCCGCACCTGACCGAGCGCTATGAGATGTTCGTCTGCGGCTGCGAGATGGGCAACGCCTTCACCGAGCTCAACGACCCGATGGATCAGTACGAACGCTTCAAGGCGCAGGTCGAAAAGCGCGCCAACGGCGACGACGAGGCCGAGATGATGGACGAGGATTACGTCATGGC
>CAKTLD010000070.1 GCA_934572445.1 uncultured Oscillospiraceae bacterium | reverse complement strand
CCGCAGGAGGAGGCGGCGCATTTTTTGTGCCGCGGCGGCGGCAGACGCCTCCCTTTACCACATAAGAGAAATTATGTGACGCTATGCCAGCAGCCGCAATCGCTCCAGCTGCCGCCGGTGCTCCTGCCCGGTGGACATGATGTAAATGCGCGTGGTGTTGATGCTGCTGTGGCCCAAAACATCTGCCAGCTTGGCGATGTCCTTATCCAGATCGTAAAACGTCCGGGCGAAGAGTTTCCGCAGATTGTGTGGGAACACCTTGCCTGGATCTATTTTTGCCCGCGCGCAGAGCTTTTTCATCGCGGCCCAGATGTTGCTGCGGTCCAGAGGCTTTCCCGAGCGGGTGCGGAAGATGATGCCGCCGGTAATGCCGGCGGCCCGCGCGTAGCGCAGCAAGAGCTTTTGCAGCTTGTCGGGAAGCAGGATCTTCCGGTTCTTATTCTTGCAGGCCACGCTGACCTCGCCGCGCCGCACCGCTTCCACCGTGAAGTACCGCAGCTCCGAGACGCGGATGCCGGTGGCGCAGATGGTCTGCATCAAAAGCCACAGCCGCCGGTTCCCCTCCGCGGCCCGCAGAAGGCGCAGGTATTCCGCGCGGCTCAGCTCCCGCTCCGAGCGTTGGTAGATCTCCCGCTGCATCCGGCACAGCCGCACGCGGCAGTCTGTCAGGCCGCAGAAGGCAAGGAAGCTGTTCACAGCCGCCAGCATGGAGTTTACGGACCGCAGGGCGTAGCCCTGATTCAAAAGCTGCTGCTTATAGGCAATGACCGCATCCTTCGTGATGCCGTTTCCGTCGAGATAGCGGGCAAAGCGCCTGATATCCCTGGTGTACTTTTCGATGGTCAGCCCGCTTTTTTCCTCGTCGTGCAGGTGATGGGCGTATTGTGCCATCAATCCTTTCGTCAGGTAAATATCGTTCATGCGTTCCCCTTTCTGCATGGAAATGCTCTTATTATACCCACTCTCCCGTCAGGGAACAAAGGATCCCGCGTCAGGTCATCGCGTCTGCGATGACCTGACGCGGGATCTCTGATGATATCCCACTGAATTAGTTTTTGGCTTTGCGACGGTCCGGGACCTGCCGGAACGCCTCTTCGGGTCCCGCCTTACCATGCTCGCCTGAAATCGTAAACTCCGGACGGAGACGTTTTCCTGAAGGCGAGCATCAACGGGCCAACGCCGGAGAGCCGGAGCGCACCCTTAGCCTTTCAAGGCGCTGGTGAAGGCGGGGATGAGAGGACTGCCGACGCTGTCATTGTCCTGCTTGCCCGAGCCAGCGGCTTCCGCTGCTGCGGAAATGGACTTGATTTCCGGCATGCCGGTTTTTGCCCTGCGCCTGGCTTTCTTGGCTGTATGTGCGAGACATCGGCGGATTGCGTGACATTTTTCTTGCAGAAGGTCAGCCTCTGCTGAGTTAAGAAAACGTTAAGACGCTGTATAATGGATTGAAAAAATGAGTCGACAGGACTATTTTATACAAAGTGAGTGTGTAAAATCGAAAACTTTAGGAGGAGGCGGATAAAATGCCGCACCGAAAGAAGATTTTACTCTCAGACAGCGATGAGGCTTTTAGTATGCTGTTGACGGATTCCTTGCATGAACGAGGAGACTTCTATGTGTTTCACGCAAGGGATGAGGACGAGACGGCAGAGGCACTCCATCGACACCGACCGCATATTCTTCTGTTGGATTTTCTGCTGCCGCACAAGGGCGGCTTTCACGTCATGGAGCGGATGCGCGAGGGCGGACACAAGCTCTCGACGATCTTCATGACGGCTCTGCCAACGCATAAGGTCGTAGATGAAGCATACCGCCTGGGGGCAAGCTTTGTACTCCCGAAGCCTTTCACGACAAGGGCGCTGGTCGAACGGATACACGATGTGCTGCATGGCGGCCCATCCTGAGCGGTATCAACAGTCATGCCTTGAAAAGACTCGTACCACCCTTTTCGTGGTACGGGTTTTTGTTTGCTTGTGCGGTTTGCCCGTTGCCGATTGGTCCTGCAGCGTGCTTTCGCTTGCGCGTTGGCGCTCATTGCGGGGATCTGACGCTGCACAAGGCACCTTTTTTCCCTGCGTCTGAGCGCCGGGGGCGGAACGGGCCAAAAAGCCGGAGGGAAGGCAGCGCCTTCCCTCCGGCTTTTTCGAGAGACTTGTCACATCGTTTTCACAAGCTGCGCCAGCTGCGGGACCGCCGCTTCGAATTCCTCGCTCGTCGTGTAGGCAAAGGACATACGCAGAGAACGGCTGCGCGTGAAATCGTATATATCGCCGGGGTTGAGCAGGATATGCTCGTGCGCGGCGCGTTCAAAGAGCCGATCAATAGGAACGCCGCCTTTGAAGGTGAGCCAGATGTAAAAGCCGCCGGCGGGCTTGTTCCATCTGGCAAGATCGGAAAAATGCAGTTCCAGTGCGGCAAGCGCACGATCCCTGCGGCGGAGCAGTTCGCCGCGCAGTTCATCCAGATAGCGCTGGTACAGGCCGCTCGTGAGGAACTCTGCGAAGATCCACTGCGAGATGGAGCTTGCGCCGTAGTCCGTCTGCATTTTGACATCGCCGAGACGCTGTACGATCGGCTCGGGGGCAATGACCCAGCCGATGCGCAGCCCCGGCGCGAGCGTTTTCGAGGCGCTGCCGAGGTACAGCACGCTGCCGTTCCAGTCGAGCGCTTTGAGCGGTAACGGAGCCTCCGCGTTGTAGCATAGCTCGTGGTATGCACCGTCTTCGATGATCGGCAGACGCTTTTTCGCGCACAGCGCCGTCAGCGCCTTGCGGTGCTCGACGGGCATGGTGAGACCGGTGGGATTCTGATTGGTGGGGATCGTATAAAGAATGGCAGGATGGTGCGAAGTTTTTGTATCCAGCGCGGCAGAGAGGGCGCGTAGTGATATTCCATCGCCGTTCATCGGGAGACCGGAGAGCTTCATCCCTGCGGACTGAAAGACCCGCAGGGATTTTAAGTAGGTCGGAGCCTCTGTAAAGACAGTGGAGCCGCTGGGGAGCAGGCTGGCAGAGATCAGCTGGAGCCCCTGCAATGCTCCGGAGGTGACGAGAATACGCGATGGCGAGGTGTGGATGCCCAGCGTTTCCATGTGCGCGGCAATGGCCTGCCGCAGCATGGGCAGACCAAGCGGTTCCAGATAGCTGAGGCTCGTGACCCTGCGGCTCAGCCTTTGCAGGACGCTCTGCCACATTTCCGCGGGGAACAGACGGGGGTCAAGCTCGCCGGTGCCGAGACGGACCATACCGGGAAGAAATTCCAGACGGTTGATCTCCTGAATCGTGCGGTCGTTTTCCCGGAAGAAGCCGGAGGAGATCATTTTGCTCCAATCCGGTGCGGCGGGCAGCAGGAGAGACCATGAATCGCTGACGATCTGCGCGCCTGCGCTGCGGTTCCCCGCGACGATGCCGTAGGAGACCAGCTCGTCGACGGCGGCAGTCACGGTGCTGCGGTTTACTTCAAAGAGCGCTGCAAGCGTTCTCTGGGGCGGAAGGCGCGTGCCGACCGGCCAATCGCCGCACTTGACCTTGTCGCAGACGAACTGAACAATCTGCCGGTAGACTGGCGTGGTGCTGCTCTTATCCGGCTTCCAGCCGATCACGATGGGGACGGCGCGCTTCATCGGCTTTTCCTCCTTTTTTGGCTGGCTTCTCTTTTCGCCTTTTGGCCGGAGACAGAAAGAGAATCGGGCCTTATAATGCGGATATCATACGATGTTTTCCATATTGTATGCGGAAAAGGAAAAAATTTCAAGTAAGACCGGGCGGATATTTTGGCTGAGGAGGAAACGGAAAATGCGCTTCTTATTACAGGGACTGACAATGGGGCTCGCCTATGTGGCCCCTATCGGCCTGCAAAACCTGTTTGCGATCAATTCAGCCCTGACGCACTCACGCCGCCGCGCACTGGTGACGGCGCTGATCGTCATTTTCTTTGATGTGACGCTGGCGCTGGGCTGCTTTTTCGGCATCGGCGCGCTGATGCAGCGGTATGAATGGCTGCAAAAGGTCGTATTGCTGCTGGGGAGCGGGGTCGTGCTGTATATCGGCATCGGGCTTTTACAGGCAAAGGCGGAGGAGATCGACCGGACAAAGACGGCGGACTCCCTCTCTAAAACGATCACATCCGCGTGTGTGGTGACGTGGTTTAATCCGCAGGCGATTATTGATGGGACGATGATGCTCGGCGCATTCCGCGCGGCGCTGCCGCCGGAGCAGTCGCTGCCGTTCATCAGCGGTGTCGCTGCGGCGTCGTGCCTGTGGTTCACGGGACTGACGCTGGCAGTCTCTCTGTTCCGCAGCAGATTCAGCGCAAAGGTCCTGCGCACGATCAATATTGTCTGCAGCGTGGTGATTATGTTCTACGGCGTCAGGCTTCTCTGGGGCTTTGCTGCCATGCTGTAGGCGCATGGGGGGCTTGGGGCCTTCATGAGATGAGCTGAGCCGGACGACAGCGCCGGTGGATGCGATGTTTCCCTGGCCGCGCAGCGCCGGAGAGCCTCTTTTGCGCAATGGCGCACACCGGCAGGGGGATGCGGCGCGCCGGTTGACAAACCGGTGCGCCGCGTGTATCATGTGAGACTGCAAAAAGAAAATGGGGGGCTTACGGATGGCTCAGCTTGACTACAGGCCGCACGGGCAGATGTCGGAATCCATGCTGACGGCGGCGTTTATCATTCTCTCCGGCGGCTTGCAGGATGCCTATACCTATCTTTGCCGCGGCAAGGTGTTCGCCAATGCGCAGACGGGCAATATCGTGCTGTTCAGCGCGTATCTCTTTGACGGCGACTGGGCGCACAGCCGACGCTATCTTGTGCCGGTGCTCTCGTTCATGCTCGGTATTTTTGCGGCTGAGTGCATTCATCGGCGTTTCAAGCACATGGAGAAGGTACACTGGCGGCAGCTCATTCTTTTGGCGGAGATCGTGCTGCTGTTCCTCGTCGGCTTTCTGCCGCAGGAGGGCAGCACGGCTGCCAACGCGCTCGTTTCGTTCGTCTGCGCCATGCAGGTGCAGACCTTCCGCAAGGTGCGCGGCCACGCCTACGCGAGCACGATGTGCATCGGCAATATGCGCAACGGTACGGAGGCGCTGTGCGTTTACTTCCACACGCATGACCGCGAGGTGCTGCACAAGGCGCTGACTTATTTCGGCGTGATCGGGCTTTTTGCCGTGGGCGCCGGTTTTGGCGCGCTGCTGACGAAGATCTTTGCCGAGCGCGGGATCTGGGTGTCCTGCGCGCTGCTGACCGTCAGCTTCCTTATCATGTTCATCCATGAGGAGGAAAAGAAATGAGCCGTATGCTTCCGCCCATCGGCGATGCGGACGCTTATGCCGCGAACAACCCCTTCATGGCCTATAACCATATTCAGATCACCGCGATCGGAGAAGACACGAATGGAGACCACTATGCGGAGGTCGGCGTGGAACTGCGGCCTGAATCGATGAACCTGCACGGAGCAGTCCACGGCGGACTGCTCTACGGCCTTGCCGACTGTGTGGCGGGCATTGCCGCGCGCTGCGACGGCAGCGATTATGTGACGCAGAGCGCGCACATCAACTTTCTGCGCAACACCGGTCACGGGACGGTCTTTGCCCGCGCCGAGCTCGTCCGCCGCGGGCGGCGTATGGCGGTCATCCACGTCACGGTGCGCGATGGAGAGGGCAGGCTCCTTGCCGACTGCGCGGTAGACATGATGCGTATGGAGGCATAACGGCGTTTTTTGAGGAAAAACTCCCGACATTTTCCGTGCGGGAACACAAGGAAGGCAGCGTGACGAGGGCCGCGCCGCCCGTTTATCGCCGGGGGCGGGGGCCGTTTTGTTGCCCTGCGGGGGTTTTGCCGCTGCGGCGGGAATAGATATTGTGGCCGAGGCTACGCCCGGCCACTACATTATGTGGGCGACCGGAGCCCCGCGCTGGAGGCGTATCGGGATATTGAGCGGATATAGCGGCGGGAGCGGCTTCCTTTTGCGTTCTGCCGAAATTTTCCCTTGCGCGGGCGGCGCGGCAAGGGTAGAATAGGAAAAAATCAGGGAGGGTCCTAATGATGGTTTATCAGGCAGCCGTGATCACCGTGAGTGACAGATGCTCGCAGGGCGAGCGCGTGGATACCAGCGGTCCCGCCGTATGCGAAATGCTGCGCGGTGCGGGCTTTGAGATCGTCTATACCGCCGTCGTCCCCGACGAGACGGAGCAGATCAGCGCGGAGCTCGTCCGCTGCGCGGATGAAAAGCACTGCGATCTGATCGTTACGAGCGGCGGTACCGGCCTTTCTCCGCGCGATGTGACGCCCGAGGCGACGCGTGCCGTGCTCGCGCGCGAGATCCCAGCCATTCCGCAGGCCATGCTGCACTACAGCCTTGCCATCACGCCGCGCGCCATGCTTTCGCGTGCCGCGGCGGGCACGCGCGGCGGCAGTCTTATCATCAACCTGCCGGGATCGGAGAAGGCTGCGCGGGAGAATCTGAGCGCCGTCATCGGCGTGCTGGACCATGCGCTGAAGATGATCTGCGGCGGCGGGCACTGAGCAGCTGCGCGGATGCGAAAAAAATCGAAAACCCTCTTGCCTTTGGGCAGGAGGGTTGTTATAATAGACAATGTTATTCTCGCGCGAGAATAACGAAAGGGAAAAGGAGGGAAGCCGCGTGAAGCTTATCCGCACGCAGGACGCGGTCGGTCATGTGCTCTGCCATGACCTGACGCAGATCATCAAGGACGAATATAAGGACGCGCGCTTCCGCAAGGGCCATGTCGTGACAGAAGAGGACATTCCGGTGCTTTTGAGCATGGGAAAGGAGAATCTCTATATCTACGAGATGACGCCCGGCATGGTGCATGAGAACGACGCGGCGGAGCGCCTGCTCGCGCTCTGCGCGAACGCGCACATGACACGCAGCGGCGTGAAGGAGGGCAAGATCGAGCTCAAGGCGGAGTGCGATGGCCTGTTTCGCGTGAAGAGCGAGCGTCTGATCGCTGTGAACGCGCAGGAGGATGTGATGATCGCTACGCGCAGGGGCAATACCGCCGTGCGCGCGGGCGACAAGCTTGCCGGTATGCGCGTGATCCCGCTCGTGATCGAGGAGGAGAAACTCCGCGCGGCAGAGGCCGCGGCAGGCGAAGGACCGCTGCTGGAACTGCTGCCGTTCGTGAAAAGGACGGCCTGCATTGTCACGACCGGAAACGAGGTCAAAAAGGGTATCATCAAGGATACCTTTACCCCTGTGGTCATCGACAAACTGAAGGCCTATGGCATCGAGACGGTCGGGACCGTTCAGTCCGGCGACGGAGTGGAGAATGTGCGCGATGCGATCCTCGCCATGCGGGAGAGAAAGCCCGATATGATCCTCTGCACCGGCGGCATGAGCGTGGACCCGGACGATAATACGCCCGGCGGCGTGCGCCTGAGCGGGGCACGCATTGTGACCTACGGCGCGCCGGTACTGCCCGGGGCAATGTTCCTGCTGGGCTATTTTGACGATGGAATGCCCATTATGGGCCTGCCCGGCTGCGTGATGTACGCAGGTGCGACGATCTTTGATCTGGTGCTGCCGCGTATTGCGGCGGGGGTGGAGGTCACGCGCACAGATGTGGTCGCCCTTGGAGAGGGCGGGCTGTGCCTGGGCTGTAAGCCCTGCCATTATCCGAGCTGTCCGTTCGGAAGGTGAATTTTGCGCCGCACAGGGCGCAAAATTTTCAAAAAGCGCTATCTCTTGCGAGAATAGCAACCGGCGATCGTCCAAGCTCCCTGAACGGGATTTGGAATATAAATTGCGCGCGGCGTTTTCTTGTGCGTTCCTGCAGCGCCGCGTTTCCCGATGAACGTCCGGAATATTTTTTTGAAAGGAAAGTACACACCATGAAAAAGCTTATGTCCCTGATCCTTGCCCTTGCTATGCTGCTTGCGCTCAGCGCCTGCGGTCAGAAGGACACGACTCCCGACACCGCACAGCCCGGCGATGCGCAGACCGAGCAGGCCGAACCGGTCGAGCTGATCGTTTTTGCCGCCGCCTCCATGAAAGAGACCATGACCGAGATCGCGGATCTGTATAAGGCGGTCGCGCCGAACGTTACCATCACCTACAATTTCGATTCTTCGGGCAAGCTGCTCACCCAGATCAGCGAGGGCGCGGACTGCGACCTGTTTATCTCCGCGGCGCCCAAGCAGATGAACGCCATGGACGGAAGCCTGATCGGCGATGCCGACAAGAATCCCGACAGCCTTGACCTCATTGTGACCGACAGCCGCATTGACCTGCTGGAAAACAAGGTCACGCTTGCCGTTCCCGCGGGCAACCCCAAGGGGATCGAGAGCTTTGACCAGCTCGCCGAGTTCCTCAAGAGCGGCGAGGTGCTGCTCGCCATGGGCAACAGCGATGTGCCCGTCGGCCAGTATACCCAGAAGATCTTTGCCTATTACGGCATTGACGAGGCAGCCATCGCGGATAAGCTGACCTATGGCAACAACGTCAAGGAAGTTACCTCTCAGGTGAGCGAGGCTGCCGCCGACTGCGGCATTATCTACGCGACAGACGCGTTCTCAGCGAACCTTACGGTCGTCGACAGCGCTACCGCCGAGATGTGCGGCCAGGTCATCTATCCCGCCGCCGTCCTGAAGGGCGAGAAGGAAGAAGCCGCCCAGGCCTTCCTCGACTACCTCCAGACCGCCGACGCTATGTCCGTGTTCGAGACTGTTGGCTTCAGCCCTGCTAACTAAAATAAAAGCCTAAAAGGCTTTCATTTTAAAGAGCTGCACTACGCTCTGCGCCTTGGCCGCTCACTTCGGTGAGCGGCCTTCGACGCTCGCTGCGTGAGAAGTATTTTTTGCCACGCACATGTCGCGGCAAAAAATTTCAAGATTATTTGCGCCGTGCGCGGCGCAAAGTCTGCGACGCTTTTTGATATCTCTTTCGGAAGAGATATCCCCTTTTGTCCCGTTCCCTGCCGCAGGATGCGGTACAAACTTTCCGCTGCACTTGCGGCGGCGTGAAGATCGCCCGAATCTCCCCAACTCCAGGAAATCGGAGGTCACTTATGGATTGGTACCCCTTATGGAACTCATTGCGCATCGCGGCAATCTCCACGGTCGTTATTTTCTTTGTCGGCATTTTTGCCGCCTATTACATTGCGAAACTCCCGCGTTTGGTCAAAGGTGTGCTCGATGTATTTCTGACGCTGCCGCTCGTGCTGCCGCCCACGGTCGTGGGCTATCTGCTGCTGCGTGTGTTCGGCCCCAAGCGCGTCATCGGCGCGTGGGTGCTCGAAACGTTCGGCGTCAAGATGGTCATGACCTGGTGGTCGGCCATCTTTGCCACTACCGTCGTGATTTTCCCGCTGATGTACCGCACGGTGCGCGGCGCATTCGAGTCTTTTGACGAGACGCTGGCCTATTCGGGGCAGACGCTCGGATTGTCGAACACCTACATTTTCTGGCGCATCCGCATGCCGTACTGCCGTCAGGGCGTGCTGGCCGGTACGGTGCTGGCCTTTGCGCGCGCGCTCGGCGAATACGGCGCGACGAGCATGATCGCGGGCTACACGCCCGGCAAGACCGCGACGATCTCCACCACGGTCTATCAGCTCTGGCAGACGAACAACGACGCGCTTGCGATGAAGTGGGTCATCGTCAATATGGCAATCTCCGCCGTCGTGCTGCTGGCGGTCAATATGCTCGAGCGGCGTGACTTCCTCACGGATGCGAGCAGGGCGAGGAGAGTGAGAAGATGAGTTTGTCCGTCGATATTGAAAAGAAGCTCGGCGCGTTTCACCTGCGCTCAAAGTTCGAAGTGCCGGACGAGACGATGGCGCTGCTCGGCGCCTCGGGCTGCGGCAAGAGCATGACGCTAAAGTGCATCGCGGGCATCGTGACGCCCGACCGCGGACGCATCGTGCTCGGCGACCGCGTGCTCTTTGACAGCGAGAAGAAGATCAACCTGCCCCCGCAGCAGCGCAAGGTCGGGTATCTTTTCCAGCAGTATGCGCTGTTCCCGAACATGAGCGTGGAGCAGAATATCCTCTGCGGCATCCGCAGCGGCGACAAGGCGGAAAAGCGCTGCGTGCTGGCAGAGAAGATCCGCATGTTCCGCCTCGAGGGACTGGAGAAGAAGCATCCTGCGCAGCTCTCCGGCGGCCAGCAGCAGCGTGTGGCGCTCGCGCGCATCCTGTGCTCTGAGCCGGAGGCGATCCTGCTCGACGAGCCGTTCTCCGCGCTGGACAGACAATATGAAATGACCCCTTCGCTTGTAAAGCGTGGATTTACCTGTCATACTTAAAGTGCAAACAAAAAGCA
>CAKTLD010000069.1 GCA_934572445.1 uncultured Oscillospiraceae bacterium | reverse complement strand
CCCGTGGACTGGTACAACGGCGGCATGGAGCACACCACGCTGCACCTGCTCTACTCCCGCTTCTGGCATAAGTTCCTGTACGATATCGGCGTCGTGCACACGAAGGAGCCCTATGCCAAGCGCACGAGCCACGGTATGATCCTGGGCCAGAACCCGCACTACGTCGGCAACGTCTCCACGCAGGAGGAGAAGGACGCGCTGATCGCCAAGTACGGCAACCAGGCGCTTCGTCCGGCGGTCAAGATGTCCAAGTCCCTCGGCAACGTCGTCAACCCCGACGATGTGGTCAAGGCCTACGGCGCGGACACGATGCGCCTTTATATCATGTTCATCGGCGACTTTGAAAAGGTCGCGACCTGGTCCGACGACGCTGTCAAGGGCTGCAAGCGCTTCCTGGACCGCGTGTGGAACCTCGCCGATCAGGTGACGGACGAGGAGGGCGTGTCCGAAAAGAACGCGCCCATTGTCCACAAGACCATCAAGAAGGTCACGGACGACATCGACACGCTGAAGATGAACACCGCCATTGCCGCCCTCATGGCTATGGTCAATGAGTTCTATTCGAACGGTCTCAGCCGCGGCGACTTTGAGGCGCTGCTGCTCATGCTCTCTCCGTTCGCGCCCCACATGGTCGAAGAGCTCTGGGAGCAGAAGGGCTTTGCCGCCAAGCACGACGGCAGGATGGCGATGCAGTGCAGCTGGCCTGTCTACGACGAGAGCAAGACGGTCGCGTCCTCCGTCGAGATGGCAGTGCAGGTGGGCGGCAAGCTCAAGGGCACGATCACCGTCCCGGTGGACAGCGAGCAGGACGCCGTCATCGAGGCTGCGAAGGCGAATGAAAAGGTCGCCAAGGCGCTTGCCGGTATGCAGATCGTCAAGGTCATCCACGTCAGAAACAAGCTCGTCAACCTGATCGTGAAGCCCTGCTGAGCAAAATCACGGAATTTTTGAAAATGTGAGAAAAATGTTATTGACAAGCCGTGATTTTTCTCATATAATACCACCGTTAGTCATGTGAATGACTCTTAAAGAGCACTCAGGATCAAGCCGGGTGCATCGGAGGGAGGGAAAATATAGATGTCCGAGATCCATGTCAAGGAAGGCGAGTCTCTCGACAGCGCGCTCAAGCGCTTCAAGAGAAGCTGCGCTAAGGCTGGTATCGTGGCGGAGGTTCGCAAGAGAGAGTGCTATGAAAGCCCCAGTGTCAAGCGCCGCAAGAAGAGCGAAGCTGCCCGTAAGAACCGCAACAAGCGTTATTACTAATTCGCTTCAAAAAAGACCTGTCACATTCCGTGGCAGGTCTTTTTTCGTTCTCTTTTCAAAGGGAGAGAGCAGCCCTGCGGGCTGCACGGATAAAGGCTGCTGTTCTCTTTTGCGAAAGAGAATCCCCCTTTTGGGCAGGCAGCCGTGTTACGCGCTGCACCATCCCCTGAGCGAAGCGCGGGATAACCACCCTCCGCCATGAGAAAAGGCGAACCGTTTACCATCGTCCCAGCTCTGGGAGAATATCCGCGACCTCCGGATACATGACGAACGCCTCACGGATACCGAGACTCTGCGCGAGGCGGACCTTCCGATGCAGCGTTTCGACGTCATCGAAGAGCACGAAGTGCGTGCCGTCCTCCGCGGTGTAGGTGAAATACTTTGCCATCAGCTCGCGGGAGTAGTAGACTGAGGCGGGATGCTGCTTTTGCAGTGTAAGCAGCTCCTTGTGTGTCAGCGGCGTACCGCGGCCTGTGGCGCAGGGGAGGAGAAAATCCATTTGCACGCGCTCAAGGTCGAGCGCCAGGCGCTGCGCACTGTAACGGCAGATAGTTTCCTCCAGCAGGGCGCGCAGCGACCCGCCGCTGACCGCCGTGCCGACGAGCAGCGCTGCCCCCTCGGCGGGCAGCGCAAGGGGACAATAGAGCGTCATTCCCTGTGCGCTGAGCGAGCGTGCGAGCCGTTCGAGAAAAGCAAGGCGGCCTGCGCAGCGCGGTGCGTCAAAGTCTGCCAGCACGCCGTGGCAGCCGCGTGCGCGGCACTCATTCACGATCGCACGGCGCAGCGCCTCTGCGCGTGGAAGCGCCGTACCGCACCGGTCGCTGAGCCCCATGAGTCCGCCGCGCGGCGGCTCAGGTGAATGGCAGCGCGCAAGGACGCCGCTCTCGTCGATGGTGTAGGCGATGTGGACGAGCGGCAGCTGCGGCGGCGGATCGAGCCGCGCATGCGCGGCGGGTGTGACGGCGAGATGGAGCGTCAGAAAAATCCCCCCTTGTGCAAAGCGTACGCTCTGCGTATAATAAGAGCATGGTGCAGCGCGGCATGCGCGCCTGCGATACTTTATGCGCCATGGGAGACCGCTATGCTCAGCCTGCTTTGTCCGCAATGGGTGTTTGATGATTATACTGCCGTTACGCCGGCGCTTTTGCAGCGTCTCGGTGTGCGCCTGCTGCTATGCGACTTGGATTATACGCTTGCGCCCAAGAGCCAACGGGAGCCGGACGCGGCGCTGATGGCTTGGATCGCCTCGCTGCGCGCGGCGGGGATCACGGTCGCCATCCTCTCCAACAACCGGAGCCCCGTGCGTGTGGAGCGCTTCTGCGCCCCGCTCGGCATCGGCTATGTGGGTCATGCGGGCAAGCCGGCGGTGCGCGGCTTCCGCGAGGCGATGGCGCGCTTCGGCGCGAGCGAAGGAGAGACAGCGATGCTCGGCGACAAGCTGCTGACCGACACGCTCGGCGCGCGGCGCAGCGGCGTTCTGATGCTGATGGTTGAGCCGAAGGGCGGGCCGCGGGGGGCGTGGAACCGTGTGCTGCACGCCTTGCAGCAGCCGTTCAAGGCGGCGAGTGCACATGACGAGCGCGGCAAGCGGGAAAATTTGTGAAAATGGACCGCAATATCGTGAAAAATGCTTGCAATGACGCGCTATATGCGGTAAAATACCATAGGTTAAGAACCGATACTTTGTGAATTTGAGGATAGCGACAGATATCCTCGGTAATACAGGAGGAAAAAGTTATGGCAACGATTACCGCTGGTGATTTCAGAAACGGTAAAGTCTTCGAGATGGACGGCAAGTATTATCAGGTCGTCGAATTCCAGCATGTCAAGCCCGGCAAGGGCGCGGCCTTCGTGCGCACCAAGATGAGAAACGTCGTCACCGGCGGTGTGACCGAGACCTCTTTCAACCCCACCGCGAAGTTCGATGAAGTTTCCATCGAGCGCAAGAACATGGAGTACAGCTACAACGACGGCGATCTGTACTACTTCATGGATCAGGAGACTTATGATATGGTCCCGCTGAACCGTGATATGCTCGGCGATGCGTTCCGTTTTGTCAAGGAGAACACCATGTGCATGATCCTGTCCATCAAGGGCAATATCTTCGGCGTGGAAGCTCCGAACTTTGTCGACCTCGTCGTCACCAAGTCTGATCCGGGTGCCAAGGGCGACACCGCAACCAACGTTACCAAGCCCGCCACGCTGGAGACCGGCGCGGAGATCAAGGTGCCCCTGTTCATCAACGAGGGCGATAAGATCCAGATCGACACCCGTACGGGCGAGTATATCGGCCGCGCCAAGTAAGGCATACGGCCCGCATACAATAGTAGTCACAGGCAATCGTAGTTCCGGTTGAAGAAAGGAGTTTTACGATGGGTATTTCTGAAAAGGTTGCATATCTCAAGGGCCTGATGGAAGGCATGAGCCTTGATGAGAATTCCAACGAGGGTAAGCTGTTCCGTGCCATCGCGGACGTGCTCGATGAGATCGCTCTTGAAGTCGAGGATCTGACTGACGAGGTTATGGAACTCGGCGATGGGCTCGACGTGGTCAGCGACGATCTGGGCGATGTGGAAGACATCGTCTATGACGACGAGGATGACTACGACGAAGAGGACGATGACGAAGACGACGAGGAAGAGTGCTACGCCACGACCTGCCCCGAGTGCGAGGAGGAGATCTTCTTTGACGATTCCGTCCTCGAAGACGGCAAGGTGGTCTGTCCCAACTGCGGCGCGACCCTCGAATTCGACCCCGCCGACCTTGTGGAAGACGAGGAGAAGGACGACTAAGCGTCTGAAAACCGTATAAAGTAAAGGACCGCCACAGCAGGAATACTGCTGCGGCGGTTTTTGGTTTCAGAGTTGTGCGCAAGCGCAGATAGGAAGCCGTTATTTAAAGCTGTTCTCATAAATATCGAAAAAACTGCTGACGAATTGGGCCTGACGGCGTGCCTCTTCTGAGCCGGTGGTGGTTTGCCAGCCGTAAATTTGATAGGACGGATAAGTGAGCCTTGAAATCCAAAGCAGCTTGTATTCCTTTTGAATGAGAGAAATGCCGCCCGAATAATTTTCAAGCAGAGCAAAGTATGCCTTGTTGGGGTCCTTAAAAACGGCATATCCGTCCGCCGTTGCCCCTATTTCGAAGCGATGGTCGCGTTCGTAGAAATCTTCGATATTAACATTGCCCTTGATGTTTCCCTGACCGGCAACATATTTTTGCATGCAGAGATTCTTTACCCTGTCGATAGAAGAGGATACGATGGCCGGTATGAGGATCGGGACAAGTGCCGTTTTCGCTTTTTTATCATCACGGCCTCCTGCAAATTTCAATTCGGCGGCAAAGAAAGAATTATAGCAGCGGTAAGGTGGAATAGCAGGAGAAAGCAGACAAGGCCAGGATTTGTTTACAAATTTCCGGTTGTGCGGCGCGCGAAAGCGTGGTAAACTACCTCATAGCATCGAGCGGCGGCGCTGCCGCCGAAGCAATAGACCGGAAAGGAAGAACATACTATGAAAATTGCAATCCCCTGCGAGAATGGCGAAGTGATGCAGCATTTCGGCCATGCCACGGAGTTTACCGTTTATACCATCGAGGATATCAAGCCCATCGAAAAAGAGACCGTCACGTTTGACGATACCGACCATGAAAAGGTTGCAAACGGGCTCAAGTCCCGCGGCGTCGATCTCGTCATCTGCGGCGGCATCGGCGAGGGTGCGCACGCCGCCATCGACAACGCGCACATGCTGCTCATCTCCGGCGTGACCGGAAATGCCGACGAGGCGGTCGAGAGCTTCCTCCAGGGCAGCCTTGAGCTGATGACCGGCGACAGCAGCGCGAGCGTCGGCGGCGGATGCAGTGCCTGCGGCGGTGGGTGCAGCTCCTGCGGCTCGGGCTGCGGCGGCTGTGGCGGCGGTTTCCACGAGCCGTATGTTGAGACGCGCACGTTCACCGATATCGTCACGCTGACGGAAGATAACTTCCAGACCGAGGTGCTCGATGATCCGGGCCTTATCATCATCGACTTCTGGGCCGAGTGGTGCCAGCCGTGCAAGATGATGGCGCCGGTCTTTGCCGCGCTCAATGAAGAAGAGGATAAGGTCAAGTTCTGCAAGGTCAATGTAGACGAGCAGCCGAACCTCGCTTCGATGTTCGGCATCGACTCCATCCCGACGCTTGCCGTCGTGCAGGACCGTCATACGCTGACCGGCATGGTCGGCGTACACGATAAGGCCGATATCAAGGCGATGCTGGAGAAGTGCAAGGCATGAGGATTCGATATAACGAAGATGCGGAGGTCGTTGCCCGCCTGCGCGCGGCGCTGTTGAAGCGCGAGCTGCAATGCCCCTGCCGTTTCCAGAAGACGGAGGACAATATCTGCATGTGCAGGGAATTTCGCGAGCAGATCGCTGACCCCGAGTTCGAAGGCTACTGCCATTGCCGGCTTTATTACAAGGAAAAGTAAGGCGTAAGATAAAACAGAAAAGCACCGTCCGATGACGGTGCTTTTTCATTCCAGTAAGCGCTGCATATCCTGTGGGACGGGCGCTGTAAAGTACAATTCCTGTCCGGTGATGGGCTGCGTGAACCAAAGCTCGCAGGAGTGCAGGGCGGGTCGGGGGATAAGCGCTTTGTCCTCCGTGCCGTAGAGCCAGTCGCCCGCGAGGGGATAACCGAGGTAGGCCATGTGGACGCGGAGTTGATGTGTGCGCCCCGTCTGCGGGCGGAGACGCAGAAACGTGAAGCGGTCGTTTGTCTGAAGGACCTCGTACTCCGTGCGGCTGGGAAGACCGTCCGCACAGACGCAGCGGCGAACGATGGAGCCCTCCGCGCGGCCAATGGGCGCATCGATGACGCCGTACTTCGGTGTGACCTGTCCCACGGCGACGGCGCGGTATTCGCGGCGCAGCGCATCGGAGTGCAGCGCACGGCGCAGGCGGTCGTGCACATAGCCGCTTTTTGCCGCGATAAGAAGACCGGACGTGCCCTTGTCGAGACGGCTGACAAAGTGCGGTATGCTGCCTTCCCCCAGATAATTCGTCAGCATCACGGCCAGACTCGGTGCGGAGTTGTCGTCCGCCTTTGGGTGCATGGCGATGCCCGCAGGTTTGTTCAGCACCAGCAGGTCCTGGTCCTCATAGATAATATCGGGCTTTTCCGCGCTTTCGCAGTACAGATCTACGCGCGGCGCGCGCTCGGAGAGCGCAACGCTGACAATATCGCCCGCGCGGACACGCGCGTTGACGTGGACGCTCTGCCCGTTGAGCAGGATGGCGTTTTCGCGCCATTTGAGGCTTTTGAGCAGCGTGTAGGACAGCTGCAGCTCGCCGCGCAGGATGTCCTTGACCATGCGGCCCTCGAGCGCGGGGGGGACGGTATAGGTCAGTATGCGCATGAAGGCTCCTTTCCGCGCCGCATGTAAACGGGCCGTAAAATTCACATACAGTATACCATCTTTTTTCCGGAGATGATATACTGAACTCGAAATTCCGGCGCTGTGCGCCGGAGAAAAACTCTGCTTTCCGGAGGGTGACGGTATGGACAGCAAGACCATCTGCCTTTTGAACGATTCCTTTCCGCCTGAGATCGACGGCGTGGCCAACGCCGTGGTCAACTATGCGAAAACCATCAGCGCGCACGGCGGGCGTGCCCTTGTGGTCACGCCGTCGGTCCCCGACGCGGATGACAGCGCGTTTTCCTTTCCTGTACTGCGCTATCCGAGCATCGACACGCGCAGGCTCGTCGGCTATGTAGCAGGGTACCCTTTTTCACCCGAGGTCGCGCGTGTGCTGGGGGAAGAGAGACCTGCGCTGCTGCACACGCACTGCCCGATCACCTCGTGCCTGCTGGCGCGTTCGCTGCGCTCCGTCGTGGACGCGCCGCTCGTGCTGACGTATCATACGAAGTACGACGTCGACATCGCCAAGGCCGTGCGCGGCAAGCTTTTACAGGAGAGCGCCATCCGCGCACTGGTGCAGAATATTGAGAGCTGCGATGAGGTCTGGGTCGTGAGCCGCGGGGCGGGGGAAAATCTGCGCTCGCTCGGTTATCAGGGTGATTACATCGTGATGGAAAACGGCGTGGACGTGCCGCGCGGCAGAGCTTCCGATGAGGTGATCGAAGCGGCGGCAGGAAGGTATGATCTGCCGCAAAATGTACCGGTGTTTCTTTTTGTCGGGCGGCTGATGTGGTACAAGGGCATCCGCATCATTCTGGATGCACTGAAAATGCTGCGTGGGGAGAGCGTGGACTTTCGTATGGTGTTTGTCGGCGACGGTGCGGACGGCGCGGCGATTCGTGCGTATACGGAGGAGCTGAAGCTCTCTGACCGCTGCTTCTTCACCGGTGCGATCTCCGACCGTGAGGTCATCCGCGCATGGTACGGCAGGGCGGACCTGTTTCTCTTCCCGTCGACATTCGACACGAACGGCCTTGTCGTGCGCGAGGCCGCAGCCAGCGGCACGGCGACTGTGATGATCCGAGATTCCTGCGCGTCCGAGGGCGTGAGCGACGGGCAAAACGGCTTTTGCATCGAGGAAAACGCTGCGGCGATGGCGGCAAAGCTTGAAGAGCTCTGCCGCGCGCCGGAGGTGATGCAAGTGGTCGGCGAAAACGCCCAGCGCGAGCTGTATGTTTCGTGGGAGACTGCGGTGCAGCGCGCTATGGCGCGCTATGAGATCGTCATCGACAATTACCGCAGTGGTAAGTATCCCCGCCACGAGCGCTTTGGTGACGAGTTTTTCAGAACACAGGGCGGGCTGATGGAAGCCTTTGCCAGCGTGAGTGAACTGAGCGAGGAGATCGCGGCGGGACTGAAAGAGGAGCGGCGCGAGGCTGAGCAGCAGCGCGAGCGCTCGCGTGCGGAGCTGCAGGAGTTGCTGCGCGATACGAAGCAGGGACTTTCAGAGCTTTACGAAACGCTGCTGCAAAAAATGGATCGCTATTTATAAAAAGACCGGCCGAAGGAACCACCCTCGGCCGGTTTTCATTTAGTCCTTATGATCCGGTTTGTGTGCGGCGAACCACATGTTCCACTGGAAGGAATACGCTTTACGGGCCGCCTCATCCACGCAGATCAGGCTTACACGGGAGGGATGCTTGTGTTCGTAGCCATAATCCACGATGGCGCACAGAACCCGATAGGCGGCTTTCAGGTCACTATCCGTGCAGGCAAGCGTAAGGGTATCGCCCGTTGTGAGCGGCAGCAGCTCCACGGCACGGCCGGCAACAGGGAGCCCGGCGATGTCGCCGCGCGTGATCTCAACAGTGATCATCGGCGCTTCAGCGGCCCAGATAGGCGCGGCATTTGGCCTCGGCCTCGCGCGCGAGCTGATCTTCGTCGACCGTGACAAGGCGGCCGTGCTCAACGGTCACGCGACCCTGTACGACGGTATAGTCAACGGGGCCGCGCACCCCGACGGTGCCAAGCACGCTCCTGGGATCAAAGCAGGACCCGACCAGTTCCAGACGGCGTGAATCGACCAGAAAGAGGTCGCAGCATTTACCGAGTGCGAGCGAACCGATGTCTTCACTGCGGCCCAGCAGGCGCGCGCTGCCGCGCGTGGCCATTTTGAGCACATCGTAGCCACTGGGGGCCTTCTTGCTGGCATTGAGCCGGTGCAGCAGAAAGGCGACGCGCAGCTCTTCCATGAGCGACGAGCCGTCGTTCGAGGCCGAACCGTCGACTGCGAGGCCGACCGGCACGCCGAGCTTCAGCATCTCCGGTACGCGGGCAACGCCGGAGGCAAGCTTCATGTTTGAGATCGGGCAGTGTGCCACGCCGGTCTTCGTCTTTGCCAGTACGCGCAGTTCCTCGTCGTTGAAGTGGATGCCGTGGGCAAACCAGACATCGCTGCCCGTCCAGCCGAGGCGTTCCATGTACTCGAGCGGGCGGACGCCCTCGCGTGCGAGCATAAAGTTTTCCTCGTCCTTCGTCTCGCACAGGTGGGTGTGCAGGCGCACGCCGTACTGACGTGCAAGCACTGCACTTTCATGCAAAAGATCGGCAGACACGGAAAAAGGCGAGCACGGGGCGAGCGCGACGCGGTGCATTGCACCGAATGACTTATCGTGATACTTCTCGATGATGCGGGCGGAGTCTTTCATGATCTCGTCGACCGTCTGTACCACGCTGTCAGGCGGCAGGCCGCCATCCTTGACGGAGAGATCCATGCTGCCGCGCGAGGCGTACATGCGTGCGCCGATCTCATCAGCAGCCGCGAACTGCGCGCCGATCAGGTCGCCCGCGCCCGCGGGGAAGACGTAGTGATGGTCGAAGCAGGTCGTACAGCCGTGCTTCATCAGCTCGCCGAGGCCTGTGAGCGTGGAGAGACGGATGACATCCTCGTCAAGGTTTTTCCAGATCTCGTAGAGCGTCTTGAGCCACTCGAACAGCTCCATGTTCTGCACCTCGGGCAGATTGCGCGAGAAAATCTGGTAGAGATGATGGTGCGTGTTCACAAGCCCCGGGTAGCAGAGCATGTGGCTCGCGTCGATGCTCCGGTCCGCCGTGTACGGCAGGGAGGGGCCGATAGCGCGGATGAAGCCGCCATCGGCATAAAGATCGACATTTTCATACACGGTATCGTTTTCGTCGCATGAGACAAGCGAACGGATGTTTTTGATGAGCAGAGTAGACATGGCAGAATACCTCGCAATGCCCGAAAGAACAGGCAGATTTGATAGGGAATAGCGCATTTTGCTGTCTGCGGCAGCAAAAAAGCACATTTTCGATAGCAGTAAAAGGCCTCGCAGACTTTCACGCGGTGCAAGGCGTGAAACAAATTAAGATTTGCCGCAGAGGACGACATGGAAAACGCTGAAGCGCCGCCGGTGGCGGATGAAGCGAGGCGTTTTCGAGGAAGCAGCACGATTAGCGCGACCAAATGGGAGCGATAATCGTAATGCTGCGACGGTGAAGTCCGCAGCGACACCTTACAGCGATTAGAGCGGTGAGCGACAAGCGCTGCAACCTGTCTAAAACAAAAGCACCCAGTGGGTGCTTTTGTTTTAAGCGTTATCTCTCCTCGCGGAAATAGTTCAGACCCAGCGAGGCGGGAGGCTGCTTCTCCTTGTTGTTGCGCATGCTGGAGATGATCAGCACAATGACCGTGACCACATAGGGAA
>CAKTLD010000068.1 GCA_934572445.1 uncultured Oscillospiraceae bacterium | reverse complement strand
CAGTCAAAGCCAATGTAGAACTTGGCCTTGCCCGCGTTGACCATTTCGCGGATCTCTTCCTCGTTCGTGACCTGCGCAAGCAGCCCGCGCGCCTGCAGCTCTTCATAAATACCCATGTTCGTTTCCTCCTATGTTCTCATTGTATTTTGATTTTCGGACATTCCGGACATCTCCAGAGCAATAGAAACGCCCTCTGTCCTTTTTCGGACAGAGGGCGAAAAACTTCGCGGTACCACCTCTGGTTCGCCGCCTTTTCGCAAAGACAGCCTCATGGAGTGCAGCCACACTCCCGCGCGGTAACGGGCGCTCCCGGGGCGCGCCTACTGGATGAAGACCCATCGTTCGGGCGCCGGCTCCGCGGTGTATTTCATCGGTTCCCCTCTCCTCCTTGCACCGTCCGGAGGCTCTCTTCGCAGGGGTGAACCGTTTACTTCTCCGCTTCATCGCCGTAAACAGCGTTATTGTAACGAAAAGGGCTGCGCTTGTCAAGCCTTTTACGGCTGGTAATTCATCACCAGTCTGCACAGATTGTCACGCAGCAGGGCAATGTTCTTCTCGTCAAGCGAGCGTGCATGGCGCGGCAGGATGCAGCGGCCGAAACCACGGACCTTCCGGCAGGCACAGATGCTTGTACTGTGCGCGAACGCGCGGTTGTCGGACGGGAAGGTCACGAGCCCGTCAGTTTTGAGAAAGCAGGTCTTTTTCTCGCCATTGCTGAAATGATCGTTGATGGCGTCGAGCAGGCCGCCGTCCCAGCGGGCGGACTTGCCCGGCAGGATCAGCAGTTCATCGCCCTCGGCGACGCAGTCGACGACGATCACGTTCTTTTCCTTCAGGCAGGGATGTGCGCGGCGCAGGCCCTTCGCTCCCTTTGCCGCCTGTGTGCCGCCGTCCAGAAAGAGGAAGCACACGTCGCCGCGGTAGCGCGGCGTTAACGCTTTTGCGACCTCCAGCAGCGTCACGACGCCGGAGGTGTTGTCATTCAATGTCTCCCGCTCATCAGGGCCGTACCTCGGATAAAAGAGTGCAACCGCCAGAAAGATCAAAAACAGCGGAAATGTCAGATTCGGCAGATCAAACGGAAACGTCAGCGCGAGTGAGAGCGCAAAACTCCCCGCCAGCACCAGCAGCGGAAAGAGCGCCTGATACAAAAGGAAGCTCACCGGTCGTGTAGGCGCGATCATCGGCGGAAGCACATCGCGTACACCGGTATCATAATGCGCGGCCAGCACAAGCTTCGCCTTTTCGATATCACCCACGACCACGTTCGTCATGCTGCTGCCAAGCGAGAGCGAATACTCTCCGCTCTCCAGCCGCGGCGTATAACCGAGCTCCTTGAGCGTATAGATGAGCCAGCTGCGGAACTCCGTTTTCTGTTTTTCCTTGCGGCGCAGCGGAAAATCTCTCTCGATGCGCGCGGCAAATTCGTTCATAGGGTCTTATCCTCTCTTGCTTTTCTTTCTGAAAAGCGTATGTATGCTGAAAAGTAGTTTTGCTTTACTGCATCTTTGCTTTGAAATGCTCCGCGGCGGAAAGCAGTTCCTCTGCACCGGTGAGCATTGTTTCGCTCAGCACGTCTCCCCCGCTCAGTCGTGCGATCTCGCAGCGGCGCGCAGCGCGGTCAAGCACATTCACGCGCGTAAGCGTGCGGCCGTTCTCCTCGCCCTTTTCCACGCCGAAGTGCACGTCAGCCATCGCCGCGAGCTGCGGCAGATGCGTCACACACAGCACCTGACGGGTACGCGAGAGCCGCGCAAGCTTTTCCGCCACACGCTGGGCGGCCCGTCCCGATACGCCGGTGTCGACCTCGTCGAACACCATGGTCATCACGCTGTCCTGTTCGGCCAGTACATTTTTGAGCGCCAGCATGATGCGTGAAAGCTCACCGCCGGAGGCGATCTTCTGGATCGGGCGCAACGCCTCGCCCACGTTAGCGGACATCAGGAACGCCACAGTGTCAATACCATCCTCGGCAAGCTCCTTCTCCTGAAAGTCAATGGAAAATCGGAGCTTCGGCATATCAAGCTCGGATAATTCCCGGGAAATCCGCGTCTCCAGCTCTTCTGCAGCAGCCTTGCGGCGCGCGGACAGCGCGCGCGCTGCCTCCATCGCCGCCGCTTCCTGCTTTTTCTCCGTCCGCCGAAGCTGTTCAATGCGGTCATCCGCATACTCGATGCGGTCGAGTTCGTCGCGCGAGCGCGCAAGATATGCAAGCATCTCCGCAGTATCCGCACCGTATTTCTTCTTCAGCCGGTAGAGCTGGTCGCAGCGCGCTTCCACTGCATCGAGTTCCTGCGGAGAAAAGTCATATTCGCCTTTCTTATCGCGGATCGTCTCGGCAAGGTCGTATGCTTCACAACGAAGACTTTCCAATCGATCCGACAGCGCGACAAATTCATCGCCAAGGCTGCGCAGGCCGCGCAGCGCATCCTCCGCCTGCTTAATGGCGGATACCGCACCGAGCCCTTCTTCCCCACCGTTCAGACAGGCATCTGCTTCGGCGACGGCAGAGAGAAATTTTTCACCGCTGCGCAGGATGTTCCGCCGCGCCAAAAGTTCTTCTTCCTCGCCCTCTCGTAGGTCCGCACGCTCCAGCTCACCGATCTGATGGCGCAGCATATCCACGCGGCGCGCCTTTTCCGCTTCGTCCATTTTGAGCGCGTCGATCGCGCGGTGCGTCTCTTTCATCGCGTCATAGCGCGTGCGATACGCCGCCAACTCGTTTTCCACGCGGCCAAAGCGATCCAGATAGATGAGGTGCTGCTCCTCGTCAAGCAGCTGCTGTCCGTCGTGCTGGCCGTGGATGTTGAGCAGGCTTGCGCCAATGCGTTTGAGCTGCGCGACTGTCACAGGGCGCCCATTTACACGGCAGACATTTTTCCCGTCGCCGCTGAGCTCACGCTGCAAAAGAACGCTCCCGTCCTCCTCAGGCGCAAGGCCGTTTTCCGCAAGCGCGGGCAGCTTCGCCGGAACGGCGCTGAACTCCGCGCTGACAAACGCCTTTTCCGCACCCGTTCGGATGAGCTCGCGTGAGGTGCGCTGGCCCAGTACCGCGCCAAGCGCGTCAATCACGATGGATTTGCCTGCGCCGGTCTCGCCGGTGAGCGCATTGAAGCCGCGCCCGAACACAATATCCGCGCGCTCAATGATCGCAATATTTTCGATATGCAGCAGCTCAAGCATGGCTTAGCGATGCTGGCGCTGGCGGCGCATCTCCTCAATCTCGCTGCAAAGGTCGGCCGCGGACTCATCCTCACGCATCACAACGAGCACCGTATCGTCACCGGCCACAGTGCCGACCTTGGAAGGGATCTCCATTCCATCAAACGCGGCGCCTGCCGCGGGGCCGAGGCCCGGCATCGTCTTGATCAGCACCAGATTCTGCGCGCTGTCCACCGAAACAATGCTCTCGCGCAGGATGGTCTGCAGGCGGTCCGCCAGATTGAGCTTCACCTTCTGCGCGGACACGGCATAGCGGTAGGTACCGCTTCCGGTCGGCTCCTTAATGAGATGCAGCTGCTTGATATCGCGCGAGATCGTCGCCTGCGTGCAGGAGATGCCCTCCTCGCGCAGCCGGTCGATCAGCTGCTCCTGCGTTTCGATCGCCTCAGCGGCAATGATCGCAAGGATCTTATCCTGTCTTTCATTCTTCATCGGTATTTCCTCCCATCAGCATTTTCTTTTGTAATATCTCGCAAAAGCTCCGCTTGCTCAGCCGCACGAGCTTTGTGTCGTATTTGGAGCGGCGGACCTCCACACTGTCGCCGCTGCGCAGGGAAAACGCGCGCCCGCCGTCCACGCTCAAAAGCACCGGCTTATAGCCGTTTTTTTCCGTCTGAACGGAGATCACACGTTCAGGTGAGAGCACATAGGAATTGGCGTGTACACTGTGCGCGCAGATCGGTGAAACGATAAAGTTGCGCGCCGTAGGCTCGACAACCGGACCGCCCGCCGAGAGCGAATATGCCGTCGATCCCGTGGGGCTTGCCACGATCACGCCGTCGCCCGCGATGTCCACAAGCTTGCCCTGCTCAGTATCGATGCGCAGGCGAATGACTCGCGAAACGTTGCCGCGCGCAACGAGCGCCTCATTGAGAGCAAGATTTGAGTAGATCGTGCGGCCGTCGCGCTGGACGCTGACATCGAGCATCATACGGCTTTCGATATCATACTTTCCATCGCAGAGGTCACGCAGACGCGTCAGGTCGCGGCTCTCAAGCTCGGCCATGAAACCAAGACTGCCGAGGTTAACGCCGAGCACAGGGATATCCTTGTGCGCCGCCGTTTTGGAAAGATGCAGGATGGTCCCGTCTCCGCCGAAGGCAATGATCATATCCGCGCCGCGCAGTTCCTGCTGAAGCGGCTCGATCGTCAGCCCGTAGCCTTCGGGCCGTTCCTGGTTGCGGAACGGCAGACACACAACGTTCGGACACCCCGCCTCGTCCAGCACGCGCTTGGCCTCCTTGGCGATGCGCAGCTGCGCGTCGCGGTAAGGATTGGGGCACAGGATCACCTTTTTGAGCATCATGCCCCCTCCTTTCCATGGTCGAGCGCCTGATGGGACTGCTCGACGAGTGCCTTGAGATCAAACTCCCGCTCGGGCCCATCTCCGCTTTCGAGGTAGCCGAGATATTCAATGTTCCCCTCCGGTCCGCGGATCGGAGAAAATGTAATATCAAGCACTGTAAAGCCAGATTGCTTTGCATGCACAAGGAAGTGCTCCAACACCTCAAGATGCACGGCAGGATCGCGGACGACACCCTTTTTGCCAACCTTTTCGCGTCCTGCCTCAAACTGTGGCTTGACAAGACATGCAACATGTCCGCCCTGCTTCAGGATGCGCCTGACTGCCGGAAGAATCAGCGAAAGCGAGATGAACGACACGTCGATACTGGCAAAGTCCAGTTCATCTGGGATCTGGTCATGATCAAGATAGCGCGCGTTCGTGCGCTCCATGCTGACCACGCGCTCGTCCGAACGCAGCTTCCAGTCGAGCTGACCGTAGCCGACATCCACCGCGTAGACCTTCTTTGCACCGTTTTGCAGCATACAGTCGGTAAAGCCTCCGGTGGATGCACCGATATCGGCACAGATGCAGCCATCAAGCCGAAGGCCGAAGGACGTCATCGCCTTTTCGAGCTTCAGTCCCCCGCGGCTGACATAGCGCAGGGTATTGCCGCGCACTTCGATCTCCGCGTCGTTCGGAACGGCGGTGCCGGACTTGTCCACGCGCTGCCCGTTCACAAAGACAAGCCCGCTCATGATCACGGCCTGTGCGCGCTGGCGGCTCTGCTCCAGCCCGCGCTCTACAAGCAGGGTGTCCAGTCTTGTTTTATTGCTCATCGCAGCACCTCCCTGGCTTTTTCTGCAAGCGATGCGGCATCCAGCCCAAACTCCCGGTAAAGCGCCTCCACCGATCCCTGCGCGGGAAAGGTCTTGCCGAGGTTGCACAGCTCCAGCCGTTCGGGCGAGATCTTGTTCCACGCCAGGATCGCAGCCATGCGCTGGCCCATGCAGCCTACGCTGGCACACTCCTCTGCCACGAGCAGCGCGCGCGTCTTGCCGACAACGTCGCGCATGTCACTGTCATAGAGCGGCGAGATGGCGTTGATCTTTATCACCCGCGCGGCGATGCCATCCTGTGCCAGCAGATCCGCCGCCGCAAGCACATTGTTGATCATTGTGCCGTAAGCACAGAGGGTGATATCCGCCCCCTCGCGCAGCGAGACGATGTTTGCCTTTCCGCTGTCGGCCTTGTACCCCCCCTCGCCGCCGCGTGGGTAGCGGATGGCGACGGGACCCTTGATTTCATAGATCGCGCGACGCAGCATCGCGCGCAGCTCCGCGAAGTTTGACGGGCAAAGCACCGTCATATTCGGGATATCGGAGAGGAAGGTCGCATCGAAAATGCCGTGGTGCGTTTCCCCGTCAGCGCCGACCATGCCCGCACGGTCGACTGCGAAAACAACATGCAGATCGGACAGCGCCGTATCGTGGATAAGCTGGTCATAGCCGCGCTGGAGAAAGCTCGAATAGATCGCCACGACCGGTGTGAGCCCCTGCTTGGCCATGCCCGCGGCCATCGCTATGGCATGCCCCTCGGCGATACCGACATCAAAAAAGCGGTCGGAGTACCGTTCGGAAAAATCATGCAGGCCTGTCCCGTCGCACATGGCGGCGGTGATGGCGCAGATGTGCGCATCCTCCTGCGCAAGGGCACAAAGCTCATTGCCGAAGACCGCAGAAAAATCCTGTTTCTGTTCGCGCGGCACGCCGAGCCCCGGATCGAATGGTCCTACACCGTGGTAGCGCTCCGGCTCACGTTCGGCGGGACCGTAGCCCCTGCCCTTTTTTGTATGCACATGCACGACGACTGGAGCACGGAGTTCCTTCGCCCAGCGCAGTGTGTTCGTCAGCTTTTCCACGTCATGCCCATCCACGGGACCGAGGTAGGTGAAGCCCATATCCTCGAACATTGTGGAGTTCGGCAGCAGTGCTTTCTTGATGCTGGTTTTGAGGTGATGGTTGAAATCGTACACCGCGCGGCCCATCGCGCTGCGCTCAAGCACATCACGGTAGGTCTTCTTGAATTCGTAATACGCGGGCTTTGTGCGCAGAAGGCCAAGATGCCGGCTCATCGCGCCGACATTGCTGCTGATAGACATGCCGTTGTCGTTCAGAATGACGATCAGCGGCTCGCCGCTCGCGCCCGCATTATTCAGCCCCTCGTAGGCGAGGCCGCCGGAAAGCGCGCCATCGCCGATCAGTGCAAGGACGGAATAATCCTCGTGCAGCAGCGTGCGCGCACGGGCCATGCCGAGCGCCACGGAGACAGAGTTGGAGGCGTGGCCTGCGATAAACGCATCATGCACACTCTCGCGCGGCTTGGGAAAGCCAGAGATCCCGCCATACTGACGCAGCGTTCCGAACTGCTCGCGCCGTCCGGTCAGGATCTTGTGCGTATAGCACTGGTGCCCCACATCGAACACCAGCCGGTCGCGTGAGGTATCGAACACGCGGTGGATGGCGACAGTCAGCTCGACCGCGCCGAGGTTGGAGGCAAGATGTCCTCCAGTCTTGGAAACACTCTTCAACAAAAATTCACGCAGCTCTGTGCAAAGAAGCTGCGTTTGTGCGTCGTTGAGCGCTTTGATATCATTTGGATCGTGAATGGTTTCGAGAATCAATGGTCTATCCTTCTTTTATCTGCCCAGATGCAGCACCGACAGCACCTTCGCCGCCAGGTAGATGACATCCTTGCTCTTTTTCATGGCGATCTTTTTACCGATGGCCTTGCCGCCGATCGTCAGGCCCGAGATCAGCGCCGTAACCACGGTGGATACCACGATGCTGCGCCAGCCGAAGCTTTTCTGCAGCAGCACGACGATGACCGTTGCCGTCGAGCCACTGACGATGCCGCAGATATCGCCCACCACGTCGTTGCAGAAGGAAGCAACCTTTTCCGCATTGCGGATGAGGTAGAGCGCTTCCTTCGCACCCTTGACGCGGTGCGCGGCCATGGAGTTGAACGGCCGCGGATTTGCCGCCGTCACGGCAACACCGATAATATCGAACACAATGCCGAGCGCGATGAACAGCGTCAGGATCAGCGTTGCGCTCACATAACCAGCATCCTCCAGCACCGCGCCGGAGAACAGGCTCATCGCGGCGGAGAGCGCCACGGCGATCAGAAACACGCGGATGACCCAGCGCGCATGGCTATGCTCGCTCTGGGCCCTCTCAGTCTTTCTGACAGGCTTTCGATCTTCTTCGTTTTCTTCGTTTTCTTCGTTTTCCAAGGTCAATTTCTCCAGCATTATTTCCTAAAATGTGCTAAAGCAGCGGCAACAACAGGAGGTAATCCTGCGGCATAGGTCGGGTTGGCTTTCCCCGCCGCGCACCTCCCGTTGCCGATAGAGGCGGTTCCCCCTTAGACGCGGCGCCCCGTTGTCTCCATACGAGGTACCCGATTGCCACTCAGTCCGCACTGTAACCCTCCCGCTGCCCTTACGACAGCCTAGGTGATTTCCACCCCGGAGTCACACCGTTTCTTATCCTCTTTTGCAGGAAAGATTTCAAGGAGCGATCGTGCTTCGCCCTTGGCCAGGGTCTGCGCGTTGTTCTCCTATCCGAATTCCCCACTCAAGGCAGGCTACACTGCACACAGCGTTCGCGGCATAAAGCCGGGTAGCACCGCAATGCAGGTTCATATCCTGTTCCGTACCGAAGTCGATACCCAAAATGGGAGTCCGCCCCGGCACAGCGACAGGTCTCCGCAGAAACAGGGTCGGCTCCCCTATGCCATTAGGGGACGCCCGGGATCCGCAGGCGCAGCTTTCGCTTTTGCCTCCCTTCAGCACCCACCCCAAACTGGGCGTAAGAAGCAGGCACCAAAGGCTTCACAGTTGTGCCCTTTAAAGGATTTTTAGGCCCTTCTTAGGAAACGGCAGATCCGACTAGGATACTGCACCGCTGCTTAGCGATGGATATTATACACCACCGGAAATGAATATGCAAGATATTCAGGCTTGTATACACGCTTTGAATTTGTAAATTTTTTTATTTCCCCGCCGCAAGCAAAAAAACGGAGACCCCGAAAGGTCTCCGTTCTTTAAGAAAATCGTTTTTTACTTGGTGCCGTTGACCATGGAAGCAATCTCGGCCGCGAAGTTCTCCTGCTTCTTCTCAATGCCCTCGCCCTTTTCAAAGCGAACGGCGGTATTGAAGCTGACCTTGCCGCCCAGCGCCTTGGCAGCGTTGTTCATATACTGCTCGACAGAGACGTCGCCGTCCTTGACGAAGGCCTGCTGGAGCAGGCAGTTCTCGGCATAGAACTTGTTGAGCTTGCCCATGACGATCTTTTCCTTGACCTGGTCAGGCTTGCCCGCCATCTTCGGGTCGTTGGCCATCTGGCCGAGCATGACTTCCTTCTCCTCGTCCAGAACGTCCTGCGTGACCTGGCTCTTGTCCCAGAAGCGGGGATTGAGCGCAGCGATCTGCATGGCGATGTCCTTGCCGATCTCGGTGGCGTCGCAGCCCTCAACAGTCAGGTTGACGATGACGCCGATCTTGCCCTTCATGTGGACATAAGGAACGGAGAAGCCGTCCGCGATGCGGGCGAAGCGGCGGATGCTCATGTTCTCGCGGATGGCGAGGAAGAGCTCATCCTTGGCATCCTTGACGGTGCCCTTGCCGGTGATCCAGGCGCACTCCATCAGCGCGTCAACATCGGCAGGGTTCTGCTTGGCGATAACTTCGGCAACGCCCTTGACGAAGTTGGTGAACGGCTCACCGTTGGCGACGAAGTCGGTCTCGCAGTTGACCTCGACCACAACGCCGACACCGTCGATGACGGCGGCGTAAGCCATACCCTCGGCGGCAACGCGGCTGGCCTTCTTCGCCTGAGAGGCAAGGCCCTTCTCGCGCAGGTACATGATCGCCTTTTCCATGTCGCCCTCGCACTCGATGAGGGCCTTCTTGCAGTCCATCAGGCCGCAGCCGGTGGCCTGGCGCAGCTCGTTGACAACAGCAGCAGTGATAGCCATTATGATATCCTCCTGAAAGTAAGTGTAATGTGAAGAGTAAATGAGACGGGGCGAGGCTTTGCCTCGCCCCGTAAGGTGTTCTTAATTGATCCGGTGCCTGAGCTTACGCTTCGGCTTCGCCCTCGGCCTTCTCAGCGGCGGCTTCCTCGGTCACTTCGCCCTGCTTGCCCTCGATCATGGCGTTGGCCATCACGGAGGAGATGAGCTTGATGGCGCGGATCGCGTCGTCGTTGCCGGGGATGGGATAATCGATCTCGTCGGGATCGCAGTTGGTATCGGCGATGGCGACAACGGGGATACCGAGCTTGTGCGCCTCAGCGATGGCGTTGCGCTCCTTGCGGGTATCAACGATGAACAGCGCGCCGGGGAGCTTCTTCATTTCCTTGACGCCGCCGAGGTACTTCTCAAGCTTCTCGATCTCGCCGAGGTGCTTCATAACTTCCTTCTTGGGCAGCATATCGAACGTGCCGTCCGCCTGCATGGTCTTGAGCTGGTTGAGACGGTCCACGCGGGTGCGCATGGTCTTGAAGTTGGTCATCATGCCGCCGAGCCAGCGGGCGTTGACATAGTAGCCGCCGCAGCGGGTCGCTTCCTCACGGATGGCTTCCTGCGCCTGCTTCTTGGTGCCGACGAACAGGATGTTCTGGCCATTCTCGGAGACGCTGCGCACGAAGTTGTAAGCCTCTTCGAGCTTCTTGACGGTCTTCTGCAGGTCGATGATATAGATGCCGTTGCGCTCCGTGTAAATGTAGGGAGCCATTTTGGGGTTCCAGCGGCGGGTCTGATGACCGAAGTGGACGCCTGCCTCGAGCAGGGCTTTCATGGATACGACGTTTGCCATTGCTTGTAGTTTCTCCTTCAAATTTAGTTTTACCTCTGGAGC
>CAKTLD010000067.1 GCA_934572445.1 uncultured Oscillospiraceae bacterium | reverse complement strand
TAGGTGAAGCGCTTGGCGCACATGAGCATCAGCATGACGGCGTGCTCGGCGACGGCGTTGGCGTTGCCGGCGGGCGCGTAGACGACGGTGATGTCCTTGGCGTGGGCGTGGTCCATGTCGATGTTGTCGAGGCCGGCGCCCTGCTTGCCGATGACCTTCAGGTTGGTGCAGGTATCCATCATCTTGGCGGTGATGGGCTCGGTGCGGCACATGATGGCATCGGGCTGGAACTCGGCGAGCTCCTTGACGTAGGTCTCCTCGTCGTTATGGCTGCACAGCTTCACTTCAAAGTCGTTGGACTCGAAGATGTGGGTCGCCACCTCATTGAGCTCGATGGTGTAATAAACCTTGAACTTTGCCATGATAAATGTTCTCCTCTCAAAAGATTAAATAATTTATTGATCCCCTCAATGATTTCATACAGTTCTTTCATTATACCCTGCAAGCTGCACAAAAGCAAGCGCTTTTGGGAAAGTTTTGCAGGAATTGATTCAATTATTTGAAGGTCATGATTCATTTTTGACAAGATGCCGTCATGAAGGCGATCCTCTTTCCAAAAGCAGGCCGCCTTTCTCCGCACAGATACGAAGCGGGGCCTCGCTCCGCGCGGTACGCAAAATCAAGGGGATGCTCTCTTTTCAAAGAGAGCATCCCCCTTGATCCACGTCTCCACAGTGTGGATCGGGCTGCAATTCAGATGCTCAGGCCGCTCAGCCTGCACATCGTGTTGATGACTGCAAAGATGATGACCGCACCGAGGTTGGCGGTCGTGTTGTCCTGGTCGAAGCGCGGCGAGATCTCACAGATATCGAAACCGCGCACCTTGCGCGTGCGCAGGACGTGCTTGAGAAGCGGCAGCACGACCTCGGGGTCAAGGCCCAGCGACTGCGGCGCGCTGACGCCGGGCGCAAACGCGGACGAAAACACGTCCGTGCAGACGGTGATATACGCATCGCGGCACTGATAGAGATACTGGTCCAGCCGCTCAAGGATGGTCTCAATATTCGCGCTCTGGACCTCCTTGGCCAGCACATAATCCACGCCCAGCTCCTCCGCCTTTTTGAAGAGGCTCACGGTGTTGCTGTGCTGCTGGATGCCGATGGGGAAATAATGGTACGGCGTGCCCTCGGCCTTGCAGACGTCCGCGATCTGACGGAACATCGTGCCGGACGAGTTGCCCGCGTCGTAGGGGCGCAGGTCGAAGTGCGCGTCAAAATTGACAATGCCAAGCTCCGGCGTCTTGCCCTTGTCCTTTAAGAAATTGTGCTGGCCCTGGAAGTGGCCGAACGTCGTCTCATGGCCGCCGCCGAGCACGATGGGGAAAAGGTTCCGGCGCAGAATTTCCTCCACGGCGCAGCCCAGCTCGCGCTGGCCCTCCTCGAGCGAGATCTCATCGCAGATGATATCGCCCGCGTCGTAAAGCCTGACCTCCTGCGAAAACGTGCAGGGAAGCCCCGACATCTGCCCGCGCACAAAGTCCGGCGCGAGTGCCGTGCCCGTGCGGCCCTTGTTGCGCGCGACGCCCTTGTCGCTGCAAAAGCCGATAAAGGCAAAGCCGAGCTTGCCGGTAAACGGCGCGCCGCCGTCGTTCAGGTCGATGGGCCGCACCCACTGGTGCCAGCGAAACGCGTCGTAATCGGTCTCGCTGTCCACGCGGCCCTTCCAGCTGTCCATGGCACTGACATAATGATCCAAAAGCATCTGTGATCGCTCTCCTTTTTATTCGTCCAGCTTGAGGACCGCGAGGAACGCCTCCGTCGGCACCTGCACGGTACCGAGCGAGCGCATTTTCTTCTTGCCCTCCTTCTGCTTTTCCAGCAGCTTCTTCTTTCGTGTGATATCGCCGCCGTAGCACTTGGCCAGAACGTCCTTGCGCATGGCCTTGACGGTCTCTCGCGCGATGATGCGCCCGCCGATGGCCGCCTGAATGGGCACCTCGAAAAGCTGGCGGGGGATGTTGTCCTTCAGCTTTTCGCACAGCCTGCGCGCACGGGCGTAGGCCTTGTCCTTATGCGCGATGAACGACAGCGCATCCACCTGGTCGCCGTTGAGCAGGATATCGACCTTGACGAGCTCGCTGGGGCGGTAGCCGGAGAGCTCATAGTCGAGCGAGGCATAGCCCTTGGTGTTGGCCTTGAGCGTGTCGAAAAAGTCGTAGATGATCTCATTGAGCGGCATCTCGTAATGCATCTCGACGAGGTAGGTGTCAAGATACTGCATATCCTTGAACTCGCCGCGGCGGTCCTGACACATCGGCATGATATTGCCGACGTAGTCCGGCGGAGTGACGATCGTCACCTTGACGTAGGGCTCCTCGGCGCGGGCGATGTGCGCGGTGTCAGGATAGTTGTGCGGATTGTCGACGCGCACCATCGTCCCGTCGGTCTTGTAGACCTCGTAGATGACGCTCGGGAGCGTGGTGACGAGGTCCAAGTCAAATTCGCGCTCCAAGCGCTCCTGAATGACCTCCATGTGCAGCATCCCGAGGAAGCCGCAGCGGAAGCCGAAGCCCAGCGCCACGGAGGATTCCGGCTCGAACGTCAGTGAAGCATCGTTGAGCTGCAATTTTTCCAACGCGTCGCGCAGGTCGGGGTACTTGCTGCCATCCTCGGTGTAAATGCCGCAGTAGACCATCGAGCGCACCTTGCGGTAGCCCGGCAGCGGCTCGCTCGCGGGATTCCCCACGCCCGTGACCGTGTCGCCGATCTGCGTCTCGTGCACGTCCTTGATGCTCGCGGTGAAGTAGCCGACCTGACCGGCCTCTAACTGCTTCGCGGGCTCTAACCCCAGCGGGCGCATCAAGCCGCATTCAAGCACCTTGAACACCGCGCCCGTGGCCATCATCCTGACCTCCATCCCAGGCTTGAGCGTACCGTCCATCAGGCGCATATAGACGATGACGCCGCGATAGGTATCATAATAGCTGTCAAAAATCAGCGCGCGCAGGGGAGCGTTCGGATCGCCCTTGGGGCAGGGAAGGCAGTGTACGATGTCCTCGAGCACCGCGTCGATGTTGATGCCCTGCTTGGCGGAGATCTCAGGTGCATCCTCGGCGGGGATGGCCAGAATGTCCTCGATCTCCTGCTTGACGCGCTTGGGATCGGCGGCGGGCAGGTCGATCTTGTTGATCACAGGGCGGATCTCCAAGTCGTGCTCCATGGCGAGATAGGTGTTGGCAAGCGTCTGCGCCTCGATGCCCTGCGAGGCATCGACGACGAGCAGCGCACCCTCGCACGCCGCGAGCGAGCGCGAGACCTCGTAATTGAAGTCGACATGGCCCGGCGTGTCGATGAGGTTGAGCGTGTAGACCTGTCCGTCGGCGGCAGCGTAGTCGAACGTGACGGCGCGGGCCTTGATCGTAATGCCGCGCTCGCGCTCCAAGTCCATGTTGTCGAGGATCTGGTCCTCCATCTCGCGCGCGGAGACGGCGTTGCACTTTTCAAGCAGCCGGTCCGCCAGCGTCGATTTGCCGTGATCGATGTGCGCGATGATGGAAAAATTGCGGATGTTCTTTTCGTTCATAGCTGTTGCTCCTGTTTTTTGTCTCGGCAAGACGACGCCGCGCGCCGAGCGGCGCGTTCAGGCGTTTTGCCGCAGGGGAAAGTCTCTTATTTTCTGCCGAGCAGAGCGTTCGTCTTTTCCTCGGTGCTGTGGAGCACCTGCGTCACGCTCTGCATCAGCCCCGGGTAGAGCGCGGTGAGCGCTTCGTCCTCCATCGCGGGGAGGACCGCGTCCGCCTCGCCGAGCCGCGCGAGCGAGGAGGCGTAAGAGATGTAATCCGCACGCATCTGCGCGTCCACCGCGCCGGACTGATAAGCCGTACCGTCGAGACCGAAGTAGCCCTCCTTGCCGCCGCAGGCGCGGTGCAGCGCGCGGTAGAGCTGATAGAACGCACCGCCGAGGTAGCCGCCCGCCGATGCGATCAGCGCGCGGTCATTTGTCCTGCCGAGCAGCTCAAAAAGGACGCCCGCGGTGTTGACGAGCATCTTCTTTTGCAGTGTGGCAGCAATGCTGCCCTTGAGCGTGCCCTTTTCGTCGCTCGCGTCGTAAAGGGACTCCGCGTCGATCATGCCGCCGTCGCGCGAGAGCGTGCGCCCGAGCAGATAGTCCGCCGAGACACGGTAATAATCGCACGCGCGGGCAACAAAGGCGAGCCCCGGCTCGCGGATACCGTTTTCATAGTGAGACAAAAGCGCCTGCGAAATGCCAAGCTCCTTTGCGGCTTTGCGCTGGGAAATGCCCTTTTCCTGCCGCAGCAGGGCAAGGGTGCGGGAAAAGTCAGCATTCATGGCAATACCTCGCAGATCAAATACGGTAAGTTATAGTATACCTCTCTGATTACGGTTTGTAAATGAATATTTGCCGTGCCGAAATAAAAAAATCGGGGCGCAGCGGCGTAAGCCGGAGCGCCCCCTGTATAGAGGAGAAGAAAATGGTATCGTTCAGATCAGCGCGCTGAGCAGCCACGCCAGCGCGATGCCGCCCGCGCCCACGCTGCACCACAGCGCGGGCGAGCCGCGGCGAAGAAAGCTTCTGGTGCGCGTCTGCGTGCGGCCGCAGCTGCGCGCCACACGGCAGGCCTCATCTACCAGGCGCTGCGCCGTCACGCCGCTGCGTCCCGCCGCATCATTGCGCACGATGAAGATCGCCTGTTCAAAAAGCTCGGTGTCCGGCGAATCGACCACGATCACCCGCCTTGATGTTCCCCTGACCAATCACAGCACCTCCCGACGGAAAACGTTCTAAGGGCAGTATGCCCCGCCGCCCGCACCCTATACCGGAGGGTGGAAAATTTTTTTGCCGCTCAGACTGCCCGCGCGCCATCCGTCCCCTCGGGAAGGTAGAGCGCAAGACAGAGCGCGTCGTCCGTCTCGCCGCGCCGCTCCGCGCTGTCGGCCAGAATGGCGGAAGCAAGGAGCTGGGGATCGCTGCCTTCCCAGCCCGCCAGCAGGTTTTGCAGCCATTCGTCGTCTGTGCTGTCGGCCACGCCGTCGGTCAGCATGATGAAAAAGCTGCCGGTGGAAAAGCGCACATGCGTCGCCTCGGGCGGCGGCGCGCCCTCCTGCACACCGGCAGGCAGACACGAACAGGTCACGCGGCGCACGGTGCCGCCGCGCTTTAAATAGCTCGGCGCCGCGCCGTACTTGTAGAGCTCGCCCTCGAGCGTTTCAAGCGAGAGCGTCAGCAGATCGACGGTCGTAAAGCTGTCGGTCGATTCCGCGCGCAGCGCAAGCGCACTGTTGAGCGTTTTGAGCGCGGGCGGCGCGTCGATCCCCGCGCGCAGGAAGCGCTCGAGCAGCCGCACAGCCATGCCGGACTCGCGCTGCGCGCTCTCGCCGCAGCCCATGCCGTCGGAAAGCAAAAGGCAGAGCGTGCGGTCCTCCGTTTCAAAATGGACCGCGCTGTCGCCGCTCACGCGCTCGCCGCGCTTGGGGCGCAGGGCAAGCCCCAGCCGGTAGGGATGCAGGGCGCAGGGCGCGCTTGCAGGGCGCACCGCCGCGCTGTCCGCCGCGCTTTGCAGCAGTTCCGAAAGCTGCGCATACTGCGAGGCGGCGCGCGCGTGATCCTCGGCAAGCCGGCGGCGGTACTGCCGCCGCAGAAGATAGCCGCGCAGTTCGTCGTTCACGGCGGCAAGGAAACTCGGAAACCGGATGCAGCGGTCGGCAAAGTAAGAGGGAAAATCCTCACCGCGGCCCTTACCGCGCTGCAAAAGCGCCGCAGTCGCATCGTTGAGGGCGGTGTAAGTGCGCTGATACTCCTTCTCCCAGCAGAAGTCGCACAGCGAGCAGCCGCGGCAGACCCGTTCCGCCGCGCGGTCAAAGATGGCGGCGGGGTTCTCCTCCGTCCGGTCCGGCGCGCGGGCTACGCTGTCATAAAGCTCGCGCAGCGCGAGCGCCGATTCCTCCACCGTCCTGCGCAGAGCCGCAGTCTCCTGCGCGTCGGCCTCCGCCTCAGCGCTCAGACGCTTGCCGCGGAAAAAGCGCGAGGGGATCAGCAGGAACAAAAGCGTAGCCGCAAGGCCCTCATAAAGCAGCACCAGCCCAATGCCCGCGTCCATCGGCAGGGCGAAGCACAGGATGCAGAAGGCAAACCACAGCGCGCTCACCACGCGGTTGCCGCGCCGCGTCACATTTACCACCGTCGCGGCGAAGGCATAGCTCGCCGCGTGAACAAAGCTGCCGCCGCCCGCCGTCAGATCCATGGCGATGCCGACAGCCAGCGCCGCCGGAACGGCGCTCACGCCGCTGCGCTCAAAGGCTGCAAGCAGCACGACAAGCATCGAAGCGATGCGTCCGGGCGCAAAGCCGCCCGCCGTCTGATACGAGGCAAAGGCCATCAGCACACCCAGCAGGATGAAAAGCGCGGCGAAGGGATGCTCCTTCTTTTCCTCGGACGCGAGCAGCGCGCGGCCGCTCATTGCCCCCATCGCCGCCAGCAGCAGCGAAACAAGGCAGTTCGCCGCCTCCGCGCCCGGGTCACGCAGGACATACACGAACTCCACTGAGAGCATCATCGCCGCCGTCAGCAGCGGCGCAAAGGCGCGCTTCTGATAGATCTTGAGATCAAAAAAGGCGTTGTTTGCCGTGAAGATCAGCACTGCGGCCGCCGCGGTGCGCAGCGCATGGGAAAAATTCAGAAACACGAAAGCTCCCGCCGCGGCGCCCAGCATTGCGGAAAGCCCCCGCGCACCCGCGCCCGCCGCGCCTGTCAGCCCCAGTGCCAGCGGCGCGTAGCCGCCGAAGATCTGCGCGCCGGAGAGCACCGCCGCAAGCGCAAAGCGCAGCGCGCAGTCCACGACCTTTCCCGACCATTCCACGCTGCGCAGCCGTTCGATCACCTTCACAGCTCGTCCCTCCCCTGTGCATTGTGCCCCCATTGTAAGCGCATAGCGGGGAAGAAACGCGTCGGAAACGGGCGGGAACAAAAAAAGAACGGCTTCAGCCGTTCTTTTTCCTCTTATTCTTCGTCCGGCCGGACGAGCGTCAACGCCTCGCGGACGTTCTGCGCGATCTTGTCGTGCAGCGCCTGCGTGGAGGCAAATTTCTGCTCGGGGCGCAGGTAGGCGCAGAAGTCGAGCCGCAGCCTTTGCCCGTAAAGGTCGCCGTCAAAGTCCACCAAATAGGTCTCGACCGTGACCTTTTCCGCGTCACTGACCGTCGGCCGCACGCCGACGTTCGTGACGCCCACGCGGACTGAGCCGTCCGGCAGGTACGCGCGCGTGGCATACACGCCGCGCTTGAGGGCAATGATGTGCTCCCCGGGGACGAGATTCGCCGTGGGAAAGAGGCGCTTTGCGCCGATACCGTCGCCGTGACGCACCGTACCCTCCACGGAAAAGCAGCGGCCGAGGAACTCTGCTGCACGCGCCACGTCGCCCGCTTCCAGAAGCGCACGGATATAAGTCGACGAGACGGTCACGCCGTCCTTTTCCACGCGCGGGATGATATCGCAGCCGAGACCGTGGGCGGCGCAGTAGCTTTTGAGCTTTTCCACATCGCCCTCGTTTCTGTGGCCGAAGCGGAAGTCGTGTCCCGCGACAAGGTGCACCGCGCGGTACTTCTTGACAAGCAGTCCGGAGATGAAATCCTCCCACGGCATAGTCATCATCGCATGGTCGAACGGTTTAACAAAAACGTCCTGCACACCGTACTGCGTGCGGATAATATTTGCGCGCTCGGAAGGTGTCGTCAGCAGCGGCACGGGCTTTCCTGTGACGAACTCGCGCGGCGAACGGTCAAACGTGAACGCCGCAGAGCGGCAGCCGCGCTCCTGCGCGCGGCGCACCGCCATTTTGAGCAGCTCGCCGTGTCCGATATGCACCCCGTCGAAAAAGCCCAGGGCGATGACTGTGGATCTATTCATAGTTTCGGTTTCCTTTTTGCGTCAGCGTCACACGCTGAAAAAATTTCGTTTCGAGGTAAGCGTGCCGTCCCTCGCCTCCGACAGGGCGAGAAACGTCCCGTCGCACCCATAGACGCGGTACCGTCCGTCGGGGAGCTTTGCGAGCAGGGGATTGCCGCAGAGGCACTTGCGCTCCTGCCCGGCATCCGGGATGGTGTAGGCCGGATACTGCCGGAACAGGCTGTCCGTGTGGCGAAGCAGGGACTCGCCCTCGCGCGCGACGTCCTCAAGCGTCACGGCCTCGTCGATGCGGAAGTTCGACGCCTCCGTGCGGCGCAGCGCCGCCATGCAGCCGCCGCAGCCGAGCGCCTGACCGAGATCGTGACACAGCGTGCGGATGTAGGTGCCCTTCGAGCACACGACGCGCAGGGCATACTGTCCGTTTCCCATATCCTGCGTCAGCGCAAGGTCGAAGATCGTGATTCTGCGCGGCTTGCGCGCGACCTCTTTTCCCTGACGGGCGAGGTCGTAAAGCTTCTGGCCGTTTACCTTAATGGCCGAGTACATCGGCGGGATCTGCTCGATCTCGCCGAGAAAGCGCGGCAGCGCCGCGCGCACCTCGTCCTCCGTGACGGTCACGGCGCGCTCTTCGAGCGTTTCGCCGGTCGTATCCTGCGTGTCGGTCACAAGGCCGAGCTGTAAAACGGCCTCGTAGACCTTTTTTCCCCCCTCGGCAAAGGAGACGGCCTTAGTCGCCTGCCCGACGAACACGGGCAGCACGCCCGTCGCCATGGGGTCGAGCGTTCCGGCGTGGCCGACGCGTTTTTCATGCAGGATGCCGCGCAGCTTGGCGCAGACATCCATGCTCGTCCAGCCCTGAGGCTTATCAATAATTACAATGCCATTGGGCATAAGCGGCCTCCTTTGCGCCGTACAAACGTTTTTCCGGCAGGCAAAATCTTGGATGAGGGCGAATTCACTTTGCCCTCATCCTTTTTGATCATAGGGTGCCCACGCGGTCATCGACCGCGCGGGATGCAGATATCCGTGCTCGTCCAGCCTGCGGGTTTGTCGATGATGATAATGCCGTTGGGCATACGTTTCTCCTTTTGGCTTCACTCCCCGCGCACCAAGATGTGCGCATTCATGCGAAAGCCGTATTTCTCGTAGAGGCGGACAGCGTCGTTGCCGTCGACCACCTTGACCTCGATGCGGCGCACACCGCATGCGGCAAAGGCCGTCATTGCCCAATCCATCAGCGCGCCGCCATAACCCTTGCCGCGGCATTGCGGCAAAACGACGAGGTAGTCGAGCTTGCCCGTGCCGTCGTCATGCAGGTCGAGCTTGCAGAAGCCCACGACCGCGCCGTTCTCCTCCACGACCGCCGCGCGGGAGGTCCCGCGCGCAAGACCCTCGGCGCAGGCGGTGATCGCCGCGTCGATGGGGCGGCCCGGATAGCTGCCCTTGAAGTGGACGGACACCGCGTTGTGGTGCGCGGCCAGCGCCTCAAGGCAGTTCCGCAGGCGGGGCGCTTCGTCCGGCATGAGCTCGCGCACAGAGAGCCGCGCGGCGGGAAGCGTCTTTTCCAGCAGCATGAGACGGATATCCTCAAGACCGTTGAATGTGCAGGGCGCGGCGCCGATCTCACGGTAGCCCAGCCCGCGGTAGAGCGCGCGGGCACGCGCATTGCGCTCGTTCGTGTCGATGCGCAGATACCGGCAGCCGTGGGCGGCCGCGTATTGCTCATAATAGGCCACGAACGCGGTACCGAGGCCGTGCGCGCCGACCTGCGGATCGGCGACCAGCGTGTGCAGGACCATGACCTCGTTGTCCGGCGCGTCATGGCTCCACGGCGCACCGACATAAACGTCCACCTGGATCTGATTCAGGATACCCGCACCCACGACCGCGCCGTCCAGCTCTTCAACAAAGAGGTCGCCGCGCGTGAGCGCGGCCTCCGCCGTGGCGCGCACGGGATAAATGCCGCGCTTCCAGCCGGTGGTGGTATGGCCCTGCTCCTCCCCGGTATGGATATGGTCATAGATGCGGCAGACCGCGTCAAGGTCAGCGCGCTCCGCTTTTCGGAATGTAATGCTCATGGCATATCCTCCGCGACAGTCTCTTCAATGGCTCGCAGGATCATCGCGCGCGCTGTTTCATAGTCCGCGTGCTCAATGAGGCAGCCGGACGCCGCGCGGTGGCCGCCGCCGCCGAGCTTTGCGCAGGCGCGTGTCGCATTGACGCGCGCACCGGTGCGCACGCTGACCTTCCATGCACCGTCCTTCGTCTCCTTCATCGTCACGGCGCAGTCCGTGCCCTCGACCAGTCCGCCAAGGGACGCAAGGTCCTCCATGTCGGCCTCGGAAAGCGCCATGCGCTGCTGGAGCGACTGCGGCACAGCGACGATGACGACGCGGTCCTCGTCGTAAAACTCCATCGTGCGCAGAAGCTCGCCCTCGAGCGCGAGACGCTTTCTGCTCTTCGTGCGGAAGTGCAGCTTGTTGGCGGCTTTATAGTCGATGCCGGTCTCCATCAGCGCTGCGGCCACGCGATGCGTGTTCGCCGTGACGTTGGAGTAGACAAAGCAGCCCGTGTCGGTCGACACGGCGACATAGAGCGGCAGCGCGAC
>CAKTLD010000066.1 GCA_934572445.1 uncultured Oscillospiraceae bacterium | reverse complement strand
CACAGACAGCAAGCCCTTTCGGCTGCTTGAACAATTTGTGCTCAAAATATTTGTCTAACTTTTTGGGGTCACTTCACAGTATGGGGAGATTTTTTCAGTCGGCCTCATCTCGATAATTCGTCGGCAGGATCGCTCTGCACCGAAAAGGAGCAGGTCCTGTGCAGAGCCGGGATGCGGCAGCGCAGCAAAGAACGGCGTACAAAAATTTTCGTTCCTGCGTTCTTTCGCCCTTTTTCGCATCTGCGGGCGGGTAAAATGGGAGAAAAAGGAGGGGAAAACCATGGAAATGACGGAAAAAAAGCCCTTTGTGTCGCAGCGCGTTTTTTATCTGCCCGTGGGCAGTCTGCGCCCCAACCCCAACCAGCCGCGCCGCTGCTTCGATGAGGACAGCCTGCGCGAGCTGAGCGACAGCATCCGCCGCTATGGGATATTGCAGCCGTTGACGGTCCGCAGGGGGGAGGAGGGCTATGAACTTATCGCGGGCGAGCGGCGGCTGCGCGCGGCAAAGCTCGCAGGGATCGGCGAGGTGCCGTGCCTGCTCGCGCGCTCAAGCGAGGAGGAGAGCGCGCTGCTCGCACTCATTGAAAACCTTCAGCGCAGCGACCTGCACTATTTTGAGGAGGCCGCGGCCATCGCAAAGCTCATCGCGGCCTACGGCCTTTCTCAGGAACAGGCGGCGGAGAAGCTCGGCAAGTCGCAGTCCGCCGTGGCCAACAAGCTGAGGCTGCTGCGCCTTTCGCCCGACTGCACACGCAAGCTGCGCGAAAACGGACTTTCCGAGCGCCATGCCCGCGCGCTGCTGCGGCTTGCGGACGAGGAGGATCGCTCGCTCGCACTGGACGCCATTCTTGCGCGCGGCTACAACGTCGCCCAGAGCGAGGCCTACATTGAGCAGCTGCTCAAAAATAAGCAGAAAGCACCACCGCCGCGTATGCCGACTTATGTGATCAAGGATGTGCGCATTTTTCTTAATACCATCCGCCGCTCCATCGGCCTGATGCAGCGTGCGGGAGTGGAGGCCGACGTGCAGCGTGAGGATACGGCGGAGGAGATCCGCATGACCATCCGCATCCCGCGCCATGCCAGACAGGCCGGATAAGGACAAAATTGTTACCGGATTGTCATTCTTTTTTTCAAAATATATGCTATACTGGATGGACAAAACCGATGGAAGCATAGGAGGAGCCGAAATGGAAGAAAATTCTGGCGCCTTTGAAGAAAAGAAGCACAAAAAGGGCGGGAAGCGTCTGATGTCCTCCGAGCCGCAGGAGGGTGCGGCGCGCCGGAAGGGCGGCAAAGGCTGGAAGGTCCTGCTCGTTATCGTCTGCGTGCTGGCAGCGGCCTATCTGGGCCTTGGCGCGTGGGCGGTCGGCGCACAGCGCTTTTACCCCAATACCGTCGTCAACGGCGTGGACTGCGGCGGCATGACGGCGAGTGAACTCGCTGCGGTGCTGGATCAGAACGCGGAGCGGGCAAGGGCCGGTGTTGTCAGCTTTATCCTGCCCGACGGAACGGAGATCGGCCAGACGTCTTTTGCCGCTGTACCGGAGGCGGATCACAGCTGGTGCGCAGAGGAAGCGTTTGCCTGCGGCGGTCCAAGTGCCGACAGTTTTCTGACGGCGGGCGCGAAGTATCTGCGCGCCCTGTTCGTGCCGGCGGAGATCTCTGCCAGCACGGTGGACGAGGTGGAGCGCGTCTTTGAAGCGCTGGGCCGCGAGGTGTTCGGTGAGCTCAGCTGTGACCCCGTGGAGTTTTCCGCCGAGGTGACGGAGGATGGCAGGGTCAGCGTTACCAGGCCGATGGATGGACGAGTTGCCGCGGATGACAAAGAGTATGTGCTGGTCGATCTGCTGCGCCGGTCTTTCTTTGGCGGCGGGCGGCCCGCGCAGTTCACGATCTATCCCACCACGCAGGAGGATGGCATTTATGAGACCGTGCCCGCGCAGGCGGTCGATCTGGCTGCCGCGCGCGAGGCGCTGATCGGCGAAAAGGCCAACGCGACCTACGACGCCGAGACCGACAGCATCATCGCGGGCCGCGCGGGCGTGGATTTTACGCTCGCTGACCTTCAGTCCGCCTACGATGCCGCCGCCCCGGGCGAGACCTTCACCGTCAAGGCGACGGTCGAGCTGCCGGAGGTTACGGCGGAGCAGCTCAGGGAGGTCCTCTTCCGCGATGAGCTGAGCTCTTACACCACCAAGGTCGGCGGTGCGCCCGGACGACATAAGAACGTGCAGCTCACCGCCTCACGGATCGACGGCTACGTTATCAACCCCGGCGAGACGATGAAGTACGGCCCGCTTGTCACACCCTTCACGGCGGCCAATGGTTACTCCCCTGCGCCCGGCTACCTCAAGGGTAAGACCGTCGACATGGTCGGCGGCGGCGCGTGCCAGGCCAGCTCCACGCTCTATGCCGCCGCGCTTTATGCCAATCTTGAGATCGTGCAGCGCGTGAACCACGGCTTTGCCTCCGACTATATCGGCCTCGGCCTTGACGCCACGGTCGCCGAGGGCGGACCAGAGTTTGAGTTCCGCAATAATACGCTCTATCCCATCAAGGTCCGTGCAGAGTTTTACACCAAGGACAAGAAAGACTATATCAAGGTCACGATCCTCGGCACCAAGGTCGACGATACCTACGTCAAGATCCGCGCCGATGTGCTCGAAACCATCCCCTTTGAGGAGGAGATCGTGGAGACGACCGAGCTGGCCCCGGGTGAACGCAAGGTCGAGCAGACCGCCTACACCGGCTACAAGGTCAAGACCTACCGCAACGTTTACTCCGGCGACGGCAAGCTGATCTCCTCGACCTTTGAGGCCAGCAGCAACTACAAGGCGCGTAATCGTATTGTGCTCGTCGGCAAAGCCACGGATGGTGCAGCTACCACGCCGTCTACCGATGTTCCTGCCACAACGGAGCCGGATACACCTGTCACGCCCGCGCCCGATCCCGCCGCGCCGGACACGCCCGCCGAGTCTGAGGTGCCGGAGCAGGAGATGCCGGACTGGCTGAAGAATGGCGGGGATTGACGTCCCTGATGAGAGTCCGCACCCTTCCGCCGCGTGTTCAGGGGGAAGCGTTGAGAATGAAAAGAGAGCCCTTCTCCCACTGAGAGAAGGGCTCCTTTCCGTATTTCCCGCCTCCTCCGACTTTTTTCCGAATTTTTGCAATTTGCAGTAGCTTTTTCCACATTTTGTGGTACAATACGGAAGTAAAAATTCTGCACGAAAGAGGCATTTTTCATGGACTTTGTTGCAAACGGCTCCAAGAACGTTGAGATCGAGACCTCCACGGGCGTTTACCTCCGCCACGCCATCCAGACGCACTTTGTCGAGATCGGCGAGGATTACATCGAGCTCGTCAACCGTTACGTCAAGCCCCTGTATGAAGAGGGCGACATTTTGAGCATCAGCGAAAAGATCATTGCCCTGTGCCAGAAGCGCGTGGTCTATCGCAAGGATATGAAGATCTCATGGCTGGCGAAGTTCCTCAGCCGCTTTGCCATCCAGCACAACAGCGCGGGCATCGGCGTAGGCGAGGTGTGCAAGATGCAGTTCGCCATCGATATCTGCGGGCCGTGGAAGGTCCTGTGGGCTGCCATCTGCGCGGGCTTCGGCAAGCTCGTGGGCAAGCACGGCATCTTCTACGATATGGTCGGCATGGAGGTCACGGGCCTTGACGGCTTCTATCCCGACGTGTTCCCCGTCTACGGCGAATACGGCATCCGTATCCCCGAGAATCCCTCGGGCGTGTGCAACGAGATCTTTGAAAAGACCGGCGTGCGCGCGATGATCGTGGACGCGAACGACTTCACGCGCGATATTCTCGGCAAGGCCGACTGCGTAGAACTGAGCGATGAGCAGCTCTGCGAGATCATCCGCGACAACCCCGCCGGACAGGACGATCAGTGCACGCCGTTTATCCTGATCCGTAAAAAGTAAGGCGCGACCCGGTGATAAAAAAGGACGCTTCTCTTTAAGAGAAGCGTCCTTTTCACATTTCGTCGTTATTTTCCCTTGCCGGTGATCAGCTTGAGAGCCTTTTCGTAGCTCTCCTCGGCCAGCGGGATGGCGTGGGCCAGCATCTCCTCGCCCTTGCGGCAGCACTCGTCGGCGTACGCCTTGTCCTTGAGAGAGGAGAGGTTGATGAGCACGTTCAGCCATGCGCTCTGCATCGCGGTCTTGAGCGTCAGCGCCGCAATGCCCAGATCGCTGACGACGTTCGGATTCGTCGTGCCGACAAGGCCCGCCAGCAGGTCAATGGACTCAAGGCAGACCTCCATCATTGCAAGCGGGACCTCCGTGCAGTTGCGGAAGCTTGCCTGCACCGCGCCGCGGCGGATGGCCTTGTGCGCGTCGCTGTCCTTCGGCAGTGCGAGGGATTCGATCAGCGTGTCAAAGACCTCGCTGTCGCGGTTCATCACGTCGATAAAGCGCTCCTTGAGCTCGTTGCCCTTGGCAATAGCGTCCAGGATGCGCTCGCGGTCGTTTTCAAAGCCTTTCTTGCTCAGCGTCAGGCCGTTGACCATCATCGTCAGCGCCACACCGATGCCGCCGGCGAGACCGGCGACCGCACCGCCGCCCGGGGCGGGGGAATCGGAACCGATCTCGTTGATGAGCTCCGTGACCTTCATGTCTGCGATCTTCATAATGTGTGTTTTCTCCTTGGAACAGGGTGCGGCCCCGTGCGGGGCCAAAAATCGGGCATAGCTCCCCACGGAATTTCCGGGGGAGCTTTGCCGGTATGAACAGATGGATATGAGGCTTCGCTTAGAACAGCCCCGTGATCTTACCGTTTTCGTCCACGTCGATCTTCTCGGCGGACGGGACCTTGGGCAGGCCCGGCATGGTCATGATGTCGCCGGTCTTGGCGACCAGGAAGCCCGCGCCCGCGTTGACCTTGAGGTCGCGCACGGTGATCTTGAAGCCGCGGGGCGCGCCCAGCTTGCTCGCGTCGTCGGAGAAGGAGAACTGGGTCTTGGCCATGCAGATGGGCAGCTTGTCGAAGCCGAGCTCGGTGAGCTGCTTGAGCTGCTTTTTGGCACTGGCCGCGATGACCACGCCGTCAGCGTGATAGACCTTCGTGGCGATGGCGTTCAGCTTGTTTTCAATGCTGTCGTTGACGTCGTAGACGTACTGGAAGTGGTTGGGCTCGCCGCACAGGCGGACGACCTCTTCCGCCAGAGCCTTGCCGCCCTCGCCGCCCTTGGCCCATACCTCGCTCAGACGGACGTTGACGCCCAGCTCGCGGCACTTCTCCTCGACGAGGTCAAGCTCAGCCTTCGTATCGGTCGGGAAAGCATTGATGGCGACAACGCAGGGAAGACCGTAAACGTTTTTCACGTTGTCAACGTGCTGAAGAAGATTCGGCAGGCCCTTTTCGAGCGCCTCGAGGTTCTCGTGGTTCAGCTCGGTCTTGGGCACGCCGCCGTGATACTTGAGCGCGCGGACGGTGGCGACAATGACGACAGCGTCAGGATGGAAGCCTGCGGCGCGGCACTTGATGTCGAGGAACTTCTCAGCGCCGAGGTCGGCAGCGAAGCCTGCTTCGGTGACGGTATAGTCGCTCAGGCGCAGCGCGGTCTCGGTGGCCATGAGGGAGTTGCAGCCGTGGGCAATGTTGGCGAACGGGCCGCCGTGGATGAAGGCGGGGGTGCCTTCGAGCGTCTGTACCATGTTGGGCTTGACGGCATCCTTGAGCAGAGCGGCCATAGCGCCCTCCGCCTTGATGTCGTGCGCGGTGACGGGCTTGTCATCGTAGGTGTAGGCAATGACCATCCTGCCCAGGCGCTCCTTGAGGTCGGTCAGACTGGTGGAGAGGCACAGCACTGCCATGACCTCGCTGGCGACGGTGATCTCAAAGCCGTCCTCGCGGGGCACGCCGCTGGCCTTGCCGCCAAGACCGTCGATAATGTGGCGGAGCTGGCGGTCGTTCATATCAACAGCGCGCTTCCACACGATCTTGCGCGGGTCAATGTTCAGGGCGTTGCCCTGCTGGATGTGGTTGTCGAGCATTGCGGCAAGCAGATTGTTTGCCGCGCCGATGGCATGGAAGTCACCGGTGAAGTGCAGGTTGATGTCTTCCATGGGAACGACCTGCGCGTAGCCGCCGCCGGCCGCGCCGCCCTTGACGCCGAACACGGGGCCGAGGGAGGGCTCACGCAGGCAGACCATGGCGTTTTTGCCGATCCTGTTCAGCGCGTCGGCGAGGCCGACGGAGGTCGTGGTCTTGCCCTCGCCGGCGGGGGTGGGGCTGATGGCGGTCACCAGGATCAGCTTTGCCTTGCGGGGCAGCTTGCGGATCTCGGTGAGGTCGAGCTTGGCTTTGTAATTGCCATAGAGCTCCAGATGCTTTTCGTCGATGCCGGCGCTGGCGGCGATCTCGGTGATCTTCTTCATTTCGTGCGCCTGAGCGATCTCAATATCGGTCATGGTAAGGACCCTCCTGTTTTTTCTCTATTCTGACGGGTGCATGCGCGCCCCTTTTTCATTGCAAGGGCATTATACCCCAATGCAGGAAAAAGGTAAACCACTTTCGCCACCCTCTTTGTGCAGAACGCTTAAAAATATTAAGCGTTCGATCGCTTCTCCTAACAAACGGACGAAAGCACTGCGCGCCTGCCGCGCTTGCTGCCCTTTGGAAAGAAAAGTGCCCTATGCACAGGAAATGCCGAAGTTGTCCCTGAACGACGGACGCAGCGCATCCGCCGTCATTTTCAGCGCATTTTACAGCGAGATGCGCTGAGGCTTACCCAGTGTGACGAGGCCGCCGATGCGCGCACCGACGACCGTGCCGTTCCGCCGCTCGACGCTGGCGCGCACAGTGCCTGCGGGCTGAAGGTAGTCGCAGGCGAAACCGCCGTTTTGCAGTGTTTCGCTCTGCGCAACCGCACAGGCGACACTGCCGCTGCCGCAGCTGCCCTCCCAGACAAGACTGCCGGTGTCGATGACCTTCACAAGCGGCGTCATGCGGTGAGTCTCGCTGTCCAGAAAGATGACGCCGCAGGCATCCATATCCGGAATATCAGCAAAGACCGGCTCTGCCGCGCGAAAAAATTCCTCGCTCGGCGCTACGCCTTCGACAACGAAGTGCGCGATGCCTGTTAAGTCAACGAGCGTGCCCTCGTGACCCTGCACCGCGACGCGCGTTACGCTGCGCGGGCAGGGCATCTCGGCGCTGGCCGTGCCCCGCGCGCAGTCCACCTGCGCGGTGACAATGTGGTCACAGCCGCTTACGCGCAACCGGACCGTGGAAAGCCCGCCCTTCTGCATTGCCATATACATGCCGTAGGCGCGCGTCGCGTTGCCGCAGAATTCGCCGCCCATCATTTCCATGTGGCCGTCGACGTCGTCTTCGGCGGCGCAGGCGTAGCCGACCTGCTCGGCCTTGAGTTCGGGGATCGCCATGATTTTCTCTGCGATGGCTGCGCGCTGCGCCTTTTCGACCGGATCAAGCACGAACACCGTAATATTCCCCGCAGGGTCCGCCCGTAAAATGTTCAGTTCCATATCACATTCCTCCTAAAAAAAGAAGGTGTAAAGTCAAAATAACTTTACACCTTCTTTTACATCCTGTCAATTCGTGTCAAAACACAAATCTTTCAGCATTATTGTCCCCAAATCGGTATCAATGACCATTTTCAGGAACGTTTGCGGCACACGCCCATTTTGCGCTGCGCACAGCGCAAATGACCTTGATCCGTCCCGAAGGACGACACGCGCGTCCGCAGGGACACTCTGCAAAATTTTTCACGGTGAGTGAAAAATTTTGAAACCCTATGACATTTGGGCCTATGGCCCAAATGTCAAGTCTCAAAATTGCGTCGTAGACGCAATTTTGACTTACTCAAAGTCGGGGATGTACTCCTTGACGATGTCAAGCAGCTCGCCGGAGCGGATCATCTTCTCCACCGCACGGATGTCGGGCCAGATCTCGCGGTCGATCTCATAGAAAGCGACCTGCTCGCGCACATGCTTGTAGATGGCCTCGTGCAGCGGGGTGATGCCCTGGCCGTGGGTGTTCAGGCGGCGGCGGATGTCGATGGCCTGGCAGGCGGTCAGCAGCTCGTCGGCGAGGACGTCCTGCGTGTTCTGCAGGATCATCTTGGCCTTGCGGGCGGCGGTGGTGCCCATGGAGACGATGTCTTCCTGGTTGGCGGAGGAGGGGATGGAGTCAACGGACGCGGGATGCGCGTAGACCTTGTTCTCACTGACCATGGAAGCGGCAGCGTACTGGACGATCATGAAACCGGAGTTGACGCCGGCCTGAGTGGTCAGGAACGCGGTCAGACCGTTGGAGAGCGCGGGGTTGACCATGCGCTCGGTGCGGCGCTCGGACGCGTCGGCGATCTCGGACGCGGCGATGCCGAGGAAGTCGAACGGCAGGGCCATGGGCTCGCCATGGAAGTTGCCGCCGGAAATGACGGCCTCATCATCGAGGAACATCAGCGGGTTATCGGTGACGGCGTTGAGCTCGATCTCGACCTTCTCGCGGACATAAGCGAGCGCGTCGCGGCAGGCGCCGTGCAGCTGCGGGATGCAGCGGAGCGCGTAAGCGTCCTGCACGCGGTCCTTCTGGCAGTTGTCGAGGATCTCGGAGCCGTCGAGCAGCTTGCGCATATTGGCAGCGACGAGCATCTGGCCCTTCTGGCCGCGCACCTGATGGATGCGGGGGTCAAAGGCGTTGCGCAGACCCGTCAGACCTTCCATGGACATGGAGGCGATCACGTCGCCGAGCTGGGCGGCGCAGATGGAGTCATACAGCGCGAGCGCGCCGACGGAGGTCATCGCGCAGGTGCCGTTGGTCATGCCGAGGCCTTCCTTGGAGACCAGGGTGTCGAGCGTGGCAATACCGGCCTTGGCCATCGCCTCGGCGCCGGTCATCTTCACGCCCTCGTACATGGCCTCGCCCTTGCCGAGCATGGGGAGCGTCATGTGCGCCAGAGGCGCCAGGTCGCCGGAGGAGCCCAGGGAGCCCTTCTGCGGGACGACGGGGGTGACGCCCTTGTTCAGCATCTCGAGCAGCATCTCGACGAGAATGGGACGAACGCCGCTCACGCCGCCGCAGAGCGCGTTGGCGCGCAGCAGCATCATGCCGCGGACGATCTCGTCAGCATACGGCTCGCCGGCGCCGGTGCAGTGGCTGAGGATCAGGTTGGTGGAGAGCTGGTTGCTCATTTCCTTGGGGACGGCGACCTTCTGGAACTCGCCGAAGCCGGTGGTGATGCCGTAAGCGACGCGGCCCTCGGCGGCGATCTTCTCGGCCAGGGCGCGGGACTTCTGCATGGCCTCGAGTGCGGAGGGAGCCAGCTCGACCGTCGCGTTATAGCGCGCGATGGCAACGAAGGACTCCAGCGTCAGGCTGTGGCCGTCAACGACGACGTGCTTGATCTCGGTGGGATTCATGATCATGGTGATGTCCTCTTTTCTCAGTTTTCAGTGGGGTGATGCAGGCACGGTGCATGAAGCCGTCCTGCCCGATGCAAGAAACTTTCAGAGCGCGCCCCTTTTGCGTTCCGTATTTGCCCGAATACGAAAAGCGCTCCGCCCGCAGAGGGTTCTGCGGAATTGTTCTGGGGATAGTATATCATACTTTTGTGCAAAATCAATAGTTTTTTCTGTAAATAGTTTTTCTTTATTGTGCGTTATCACCATATCGCGCTGCTGTATTATCGTGATGGAGTGGAAATCGGCATCAAAGTGCAAAAAAGGACGCCCTGAATACTCAGAGCGTCCTTTTCTTCAACTTGACCGAAGGGGATCACTTGCGTTTTTTTTGCTTCGCGGGCTTTTCCGGTCGACTGGTATCGTAATCCATCACACGGATCGCGGGGTTCTTTTCCTTGGCGAACTTACAGATGGCAGCCACCTCAGAGCGCTTGAAGAAAAGAGCTTTTTCCATGCTGCTGTAGCCGATGTGCAGGCGGACATAGTCCGCATGACCGCGATCCTCCGTCACGATCGCATTGATCTGTTCCCAGGGGAAGAAATCGTAATGCGTGGTGATCTGCATGTTGTAGAAGATCTCGAGGCCGCGGTTGGTCAGGACGGCGTCCTTTTTCGTCAGCATCGTCAGCGTGTAGAGCAGGGCAAAGAGCAGCGAGACCGTTGCCACCAGCGGGTTACGGCTCTGCGCCGTCAGTCCGTAGATGAGCAGGAAGGCGACCAGCACCCAGCCGCCGACGCTTACCCATTTCTTACGCGGCTTGAACGCCTGCGCGGTAAAGATCGGGGGCGGGACGGATTCCCATGGAAGCGTTTGTTTCACAGCGGTGATTCCTTTCTGATGTAAGCGGGGAGATGATTACGCGTTGATCTTGGGGGCCTTGCCGGCAGCACGGCGAGCCTCGAGGTTCGCAACGGCCTTGGCGTGGGCCTCTTCGGGAGCACCGGCGGGCTTGCCGGCCTTGGTCTTGCCGAAGAGGTTGGTGTAGGAACCGTCAGCCCAGAAGATGTTGCGGCCGAGCAGAGCGGTGACGTAAGCATAGATGGGGTTGAG
>CAKTLD010000065.1 GCA_934572445.1 uncultured Oscillospiraceae bacterium | reverse complement strand
GGCTACGACGTGGACGTGATCGAGTTCATCGACTTTGCCCACTCGCCGAAAAACCTGATGCTCCGCTGCCGCCGCACTACCCGCCGCGGCACCAAAAAGCGCGCCGAAGCCAGACGTCTCAGCGCACAGTACCGCTTCCGCCAGACGCTCCTTGACCTCACGGAGCCTCCGCTGGGTGAGAAAAGTTAAAAAAGGCAGGCCCGCCGCACGGCGGGCCTGCCTTTTTTCCTGTTTTATTCCGTGATGAGCTTCCAGAACGCCTCGGTCGAGGGAGCCAGCAGCGCATCGGGATACTCATAGTGCTCGGTGTGGATCTGCGGGTGATCCTCACCCGCACCGATGCCGAAAAATGCCCCGCGGCAGTGGTGCAGGAAATGACCGAAGTCCTCGCTCCAGCGCATCGGCTCCCTGAGCGGCGTGCCGCCGCACACGCGCAGCACGCGGCTGGCGCACAGCGCATCGTTCTCTGTGGCGGGAAACACGTCCTGCTCTTCAAAGCGGAAGCTTAGTCCGGCCTTCCGCGCCAGCTCGCGCGAGCGCTCGATCACCGCCTTGCGGAGCCTGGCAAGGTCGTCGTCATGCTCGCCGCGCAGCGTCAGCCAGATCTCCGCCGCCTCCGCCGCCGCACCAAAGGCCTTCTCGCCCATCTCCGCACCGATCACCGTGCACAGCGTGATGCCGCGGTATTGCTCGGGCGCGGAGAGCTGCGGCAGTTCAACGAGCAGCTGCCCCACCGCGCTCGCGGGTGAAACCCCCGTCTCCGGATAGGCCGCGTGCGCGGGCTTTCCGATAAAGTGCAGCGTCACGCCGCGGCTCGCGCAGGCGAAGGTGCCCGCGCGCGTCGTCACCTGTCCGAGCGGGAAGCCCGGCAGGTTGTGCGCGCCGTAGACCTCGCCGATCTGCTCGCGCGTGAATATCTCGCAGCAGGGCTCCGCGCCCGCGCCGGTCTCTTCCTCGGGCTGAAAGATCAGAAACACGTTTCGCCCCACCGTCTGTCCCTCAAGCATCAGTCCCACGCCGCACAGCGCGCTCGCGTGTCCGTCGTGCCCGCACAGATGCGCCGCGCCGCCCTCCGGTGTCGCCAGCGCGTCATAATCGGCGCGCAGGGCGATGGCACTGCGCACCGTGTTCTCCTCGCGGTGCGCGGCGTAGAAGCCCGCGCCGCAGTCGTGCAGCTCGAGCGTCGTATTCTCGCGCAGGAAATCCATCAGCGTCCGCCGCGTCACGACCTCGTGACCGGAGAGTTCTGCGCATGCGTGCAGCCGCGCGCGCAGGGCGGCGATTCTATCTTGTATCGTCTGGTCCATCGTCATGAAAAAGCCTCTTTCTCCGCCTTATCTTTTTTCTGTGCTCACGCGCCGGGAGACCGCCCTTGCGGGCGGCCTCTCTCTGCGCTTTTCGCTTGTCCTTACAGGTTATAGTAGCGTTCAAACTCCGCCGGATGCGGGATGGCGGCCATGGCCGCGCACTCCCTGCGCTTGGCGGCGATGAAGTTCTTCAGCAGCGTCTCGGGGAACACGCCGCCCTTGGTCAGATAGTCGTGGTCGGCCTCCAGCGCGTCCAGCGCCGCGTCGAGCGAGGTTGGCAGGTGGTGCAGCTTCGCCTTTTCCTCGTCCGAGAGCGTGTAGAGGTTCATGTCATAGGGCCCCCAGCCATTCTCATGCGGGTCGATCCTGTTTTCGATGCCGTCCAGCCCCGCCATCAGCAGTGCCGCATAGCAGAAGTACGGATTGCAGGTCGCGTCCGGATTGCGGATCTCAAAGCGGCGCAGGCCCGGCGTTTTGGCGTAGGCCGGGATACGGATGACCGCACTGCGGTTGCTCGTGGCATAACCCACCGTAACGGGTGCCTCAAACCCGGGCACCAGCCTCTTGAACGAGTTTGTGGAGGGGTTGGTGATCGCACACAGCGACGCGATATGCTTGAGCAGACCGCCCATGAACCAGTGCGCCTCTTTGCTCAGGTGCGCATAGCCGTCATCGTCGGAGAAGACCGGCACGCCATCCTTCAGGAGCAGCATGTGCACATGCATGCCGCTGCCGGCCTCGCCGTAAACGGGCTTGGGCATGAAGGTCGCGCTCTTGCCGTGCTTCAGGGCCGTGTTCCGGATGATGTACTTGATCATCATGGTCGCGTCCGCCATCTTCGCCATCTCGCCCAGCTTCGGCTCGATCTCAAACTGGCCCGCGCCGCCGACCTCGGGATGGTGATACTTGATGGGGATACCGGCCTCCTCCATGTGCAGGCACATCTCGCTGCGGCACTCATAGGTGCGGTCCAGCGGCTTTGCGATGTGATAGTGGCCCTGCTTGGGCACGATCACACCCCTGCCGTTGATATCGCCGTTCCAGTGCGCCTGCTCGGCGTCCAGACTCATGCCGATCTCGTTGGGCGCGACTCTCCACGCCACGTCGTCGAAGAGGTAAAACTCAAACTCCGGCAGAATGAGCATCGTGTCGGCCACGCCGCTGCCGCGCATGTACTGCTCCGCCGCGCGCACGATATTGCGCGGATACTGGTCCAGCGGGCGGTTGGCAGGATAGTCGATGATCATGGCGTTGCCGGTCATCGACAGCGTCGGGATCTCGCAGAAGGGGTCCACCTGCGCGGTGTCGGGGTCGGGGATAAAAACCATGTCGCTCTTCTCCACCACGGCATAGCCGTAGTTCGAGGCGTCGAAGCCGATGCCGTCGGTCATGGTCGCTTCCGTGAAGTTCTGCGCGGGAATGGTCACATGGCGGTACTGGCCGTTGATGTCGACCATCTTGAAGTCCACCATTTTGATGCCCTGCTCACGGATGAGCCGCATGATGTCCTGTGCAGTTTTTGCCATTTGGCATAACCTCCAAATTTTTTCTCACGATCTCTCTCATGGAGCGGGCGGCCCTGCGCCGCCCGCTGTCTTTTATATGGCCGCGCGGCCCAGATAGGCCTCCGCGATGGCCGGGTCCTTCAAAAGCTCCCTGCCCGGGCCGCTCATGGTGATGCGGCCCTGCTCGAGCACATAGGCGTTGTCTGCCACCGAAAGCGCCTTGAGCGCGTTCTGCTCCACCAGCAGGATGGTCTTGCCCATGGCCTTGATCTCCCTGATCGTATCGAAAATCGTGTTGACCAGCAGCGGCGCAAGGCCAAGCGACGGCTCGTCGAGCATGATGAGGTCGGGCGCGGACATGATGCCGCGGCCCATGGCCAGCATCTGCTGCTCGCCGCCGGAGAGCGTACCGGCGATCTGGTTTTTGCGCTCCTCCAAACGCGGGAATATCTCATATACGCGTTTTAAGTCGCGCTCGATGCCGTCCTTGTCGTTGCGCAGATACGCGCCGAGACGCAGGTTCTCATAGGTCGTCAGGTTGGCGAAGATCAGCCGTCCCTCGGGCACCTGGCAGATACCCTGCTTGACGATCCTGTTCGCCATCGAAGGCAGCTTTTCGCCCTTGTAGCGGATCTCACCGGAGCGGTACTTCACAATGCCCGAGATGGCGTTCATCATCGAGGACTTGCCCGCGCCGTTGGAGCCGATCATCGAAACGATCTGTCCCTCCTCCACGTCGAGCGAGATGCCCTTGAGGGCGTGGATACCGCCGTAATAAACGTTCAGGTCACGGATTTCAAGCATCGCCATCTGTGTCTTCCTCCTTTCCGAGGTAGGCTTCGATGACCTCGGGATTCTGCTGGATCTCGGCGGGCGTGCCCTCGGCCAGCGGTTTGCCGAAATTCAGCACAAAGATGCGGTCCGACACGTTCATGACGAGGTCCATGTGGTGCTCGATGATGAGCACCGTCAGGTCAAAGCGGTCGCGGATCTCGCGGATCAGCTCCATCAGCGCCAGCGTCTCCTCCGGATTCATACCGGCGGCCGGCTCATCGAGCAGCAGCAGCTTCGGGTCCGTCGCCAGCGCGCGGGCGATCTCCAGCTTGCGCTGCTGGCCATAGGGCAGGTTCACGGCGATCATGTCGCGCTGGTCCCAGATGCCCATGATCTTCAGGAGCTCCTCGGTCTTCTCGCGCAGCGCCTTTTCCTGCCAGTAATACTTCGTCAGCCACTTCGGGTGCCGGAGCCATTCCGGTCCCTTCCTGCCCGGCCAGAGGCAGGGCAGGCGCCAGAGCGACTGAAAAATGTTGTAGTCCGCTTCGGCGTGGCATGCCGTCAGCACGTTGTTGTACACCGTCTCGCTCTTAAAGAGGCGGATATTCTGGAACGTGCGCGCCATGCCCTTGGACATGATCTCATAGGGCTTTTTCTGGAAGGGCCTGACCTCCGTCTCGCGCATATCGTCCTTGATGATATCCTCGCCCTGGCCGATCACCGCGCCGTCGAAAATGACGCGTCCCTCGGTCAGCGCGTAAACGCCCGTGATCAGGTTGAAGATCGTAGTCTTGCCCGCGCCGTTGGGGCCGATCAGGGCGTAGATCTCGCCCTTTTTGATTTTGAAGGAAACGTCGCCCACGGCCGTCAGGCCGCCGAAGCGCTTGGTCACATGCCACAGCTCGAGCATGACGTTCGGGTCATGGTTCTTGAAGATGATGTCCTTCATACCGGCGCCTCCTTCCCCGGGTCCGTCCCGCCGTCAGGCGGCGGCAGGTCCTTCTTTTTCTTTCCGGTGAAGATCCCCGCAATCGCGCGGCAGATCCTGCCCACCGGCAGCTCCTTGCCGCCCATCAGGCCCTTCGGGCGCACGATCATGATGATGATAACGGCCAGGCCGTAGAATACCAGCCGCCAGTCGCCCACCGCGCGCAGCAGTTCCGGCAGCGCACACAGCAGAACCGTGCCGAGCACCGAGCCGGTGATCGAACCCATGCCGCCGAAAATGACCATGATCGTATACTCCGTCGATTTGGTCATCAGGAACATCTTCGGCTGCAAATAACCGAAGTAATGCGCCAGCATACCGCCCGCGATGCCTGCGTACAGCGCGGACATGCACATCGCCAGCATCTTCGAGCGGAAGGTGTTGATGCCGCTCATCTGCGCGGCCAGCTCGTCCTCGCGCACGGCGAGCATGCTGCGCCCGTGCTTGGAGTTCATCAGCAGCGCCGTGCCCGTCAGGAAGATGATCACGATGATGAGCGCGCTTTTGAACGTCGTATGCAGAGGAATGCTCGCAATGCCCTTCGCGCCGTCGAGCATGAAGTCCTTGCCGCCGACATTCCATGTCAGCTGCAAATTGTTAAAGATCAATCGTATCGCCTCGCCCACGCCGAGCGTGGCAATGCAGAAATAGTCGCCCTTGAGACCCAGCGTGATCTTGCCGAGGCCCGCGCCCAGCAGCATGGACACAAGACCCGCGATCAGCAGCGCCAGCCAGTACGGCAGGCCGAAGGCCATCGTGCAGACGACTGAAACATAAGCGCCGATGCACACGAAGCCCGCGTGGCCGAACGAGAACATGCCCGTGTAGCCCGTCAGGATGGACAGGCCCAGCACGATCAGGAGCGTGTAGCAGGACTGGACGAGGATACCTTCGATATAATACCAGCTAAACATCTCGTTCCTCCCTCCTTACGCCTTGTCTTCCACGACCTTGCCCATCAGGCCGGACGGCTTGATGACCAGGACGAGGATCAGCAGCGCGTACACAAACAGGTCGCGCAGGTTGGAGTTGAACGATGCCACGAAGATCTCCATGATGCCCAGCAGCAGCGAGCCGACGATCGCGCCCGGCAGGCTTCCGAGGCCGCCGAAGACCGCCGCGACGAAGGACTTGTTCGTCACCTGGCCGATGGTGGGCTTGACGATGAAGCGCATGCCGTACAGCATACCGGCGAAGCCCGCCAGCACGCCGCCCATCAGGAACACGACGAAAATGACCATGCTGCTGTTGATGCCCATGAGCGTGCCGGCCTTTTCGTTGTACGAGCAGGCGCGGATGGCAAGGCCGATCTTGGTCTTCTGTATGATAAACATCAGGATCAGCAGGGAAACCGCCGAGACGATGATCATCAGCAAGCTGTCAACGCCCAGCGAAAGACCGCCAATGTTGATGCTGTTGGCAAAGATCGTAGGATAGTTTCTGGGGGTGCCGTCGATCGTCGCAATGACGAAGTTTTCCAGAAAGATCGACGCGCCCATCGCGGAGATGATGAAGTACAGCGACGGGGCATGGCGCTTGCGCAGCGGCGAATAGACCAGCCACTCGATGATAACGGCCAGCAGGCCGCTGCCAAGACCGCAGAGCAGGAACGCCGCAAGGAACGGGACATTCAGGGATGTGAGTGCAAAATAGCCCACATAAGCGCCGACCATGATGACGCCTCCGTGGGCAAAGTTTGAAAAGTTCATAATGCTGTAGACCAGCGAATAGCCGACCGACATCAGCGCGTACATGCCGCCCAGGCAGATGCCGTTGACCAGCTGCTGGAGATAGTATTGGGAATCCATTTACAGCCTCCTTTTGTTCTGTTGACCTCGGGCGCCCCATGCGGGGCGCCCGAGTGCCAAAGGGGTCGGAAGTTTAGTCAGCAGCGATGTAGGTCTCGAAGACGTAGGTCTTGTTCTTGCCGTCCACGCGCTCGACGCAGCCGCTCTTGCCCACGGGGTTGTGGTCCTCGGCGGAGATCTTGATCTTGCCCGCCATACCGGTCACCTCGACCTGGCAGTAAGCGTCGGCGATGGCCTGCGGATCGTCGGAGCCGGCCTTTTCAACGGCCGCGCACCACAGCAGGAACGCGTCGTGCGCCATGTAGCCGTTCAGCTCCATCTTGGCGCCGTTCCATCTCTCGGCGTACTTCGCGCGGAACTCATCGCCCGCGGGATCGACCAGGGAGACGTGGTTGATGACGTAGGAACCGTCCACGGCGTCCGCCGCATCGAACAGAACTTCGGATGCGCAGCCGTCGCCGCCGAGCATCGGCAGGTCAATGCCGAGCGTGCGGGCCTGCTTGTGGATCATGATGAAATCCTGGTAGAAGATCGGCGTGAAGATGATCTGCGGGCCGGCCTCCTTGATCTTGGTCAGCTGCGCGGTGAAGTCGGTATCGCCGGCGGTGTAGCCTTCCTCGGCCACGATGGTGCCGCCCTTGGCCTCAAACACCTTGATGAAGTTGTCCTTCAGGCCCAGCGCGTAGTCGTCGTTCACGTCGTAGAGGATGGCAGCCTTGTCAAAGCCAAGGTTGTCATACACGAACGTACCGGCGATCTTGCCCTGCTGGGGATCGAGGAAGCAGACGCGGAAGTTGTACTCCTTGAGCACACCGTCCTGCATGGTGACCTTCTCGTTGGTCGCCACGGTGGACATGTCGGAGATCTTGTACTGGTCCAGAACAGACTGGATGGCGATGCACTGACCCGAAGCGTTGGGGCCGATGATCGCGCAGACCTTGTCCTGCGCGCACAGGCGCTTGGCCACGTTCACGGCCTCCTGTGCGTCGCCCTTGGTGTCGTAGCAGATCAGCTCGATCTGCTTGCCGAGGATGCCGCCTTCGGCGTTCTTTTCCTCAACGAGCATCTTGAGCGTCTGGCTTTCGCAGGTGCCGTAGGCCGCCTGATCGCCGGTCAGCGAGCCCATCCAGCCGAGCTTGATGGTATCGCCGCCGGAAGAGCCGCCGCCGCCGCCGTCGCCGCAGCCGGCGAGCAGGCCGAGTAGCATCAGGCAGGTCAGGGTGAGAGCAATGAGCTTCTTTACAGATTTGCGCATGGGGTGATCCTCCTTCTAATTGTTTTGGCCCTTCCAAAGGACCGGGACAGGGGGTCGGTCCCGCACCGCGGGAATTGGTCCGCCACGCGGCGGGCTGCCGCAATTTGCATCCTTTCCTTCGCAAATATGCGGTGCTCGGTACGCTTCCATATTACCTGCGTTTTCGCCTTTTGTCAAGTTGTATCACAAATTCTCCAGCAATAACGCATTTTTTGTATTGATTTCACAATCATTTTTTGTGTTCTTGTGGGAAAGCGCTGAAAATTTCTCCAAACACTATTTTCAAATCGTTTATTTTGCGAGTTTTCCGTCATTTCAACTGTCGTCGCTTCGCATCCTCCGCATTTCTGACGGATAACTTTCCTTTTCCCGTCCGCGTTTCCCGCCGCCATGGCCCCGTCCCATTCTATGCGCCCGCACGCCGCCCCCATGCGCACAAAAAGGGACATGGCCCTCCCGGCCGTGTCCCTTTTACCTTATTATTATAGTACCGTGCTGCCGTGTTACTGTGCAGCGCGCACCGCGCGCAGCGAACGGCTGAGCATGCTCACCACCGGCGGCGCAACGAAGCTCATCACGAGCGCCGTGGCAATACCCGCGGCCACACGCGTCACAATGCCGCCGAAAACGTAAGCATAGCTGTAGTAGCCGTTGATCACGCTGTCAAGATACATCGCGCCCGTGTTGAGCGCAGTGACGATGATCGCGGTCGCGCACAGCACGCCGATGATCTGCGTGCGGGAGAGCTCAAAGCGGCACTTCTTGGCGTAAGCGCCGATCATCAGTCCGCGCGCGGCGGCGGGGATGACCCACAGCACAGTCGTCGCCGTCAGGCCGTAGGTGATGAGCTGGTTCATAAAGCTGCCGAGAAGACCGACGAGCAGGCCGCCGACAGGGCCGTAGAGCAGTGCGCCCAGGATGATGGGCAGGGAGTCCACGCTGATGCGGATCCACCAGAGGTTCAGCGTGCCCACAAGGCTCAGCACCACATACACCGCCGTCAGCATGGCGATGGTGACGAGCTTGCGCGTGGACAGCGACGACGAGCGGCACACGAGGATGACCGCCGCTGCCAGCACGACGACTGCGGCGATCAGGATGCCCCATACGGCGGGGGAGAGTTCTGCGACGTTGGAAAACATTGTGAGGACCTCCTTTTCGGTAAAGATCATTTTCCGCGGCAGCAGGGCTGCGCGCTGCGGCTTGATCCGGAAAAAAGAAAACACCTCTCCCTCCGGATGGCAGGAACCACGCGGAGGAGAGGCCTCACAATGCTCTCGTCTGAGTGGCAAGCGGATGCGGGGGCCATACTGCAAACCATGGGTTTTTCGTCCGTGGGCAACTTCCCATCCCAGCGGCACTGCTCGCTTTTTTTGCGAAACACATGGCTCCCTACTCTGCCGTTGCACGGGGCCGGGACCGGTCCTGTGCACGCTCAGCATAGCAGAGAGCACAACGCCCGTCAATCCTTTTCCGCCCGCTTTGTGCGACTTTTGCCTTTTTAAGGCGATTTGCAGATTTTTCCTAATAAAAGCAGCTTTGTCCCCCCTCACTTTGCCTTGACAGGCGCTTTGTTTTTTTGCTATTCTAAAGGGTAGAGAGCACCATAAGGAGTCTGCACGGCAGACTTGCCCTACCGGAAAGAATCCACTTAAATTTCTTTAGAGGAGGAAACCGCACCATGATCAAGGAAACCATGGAATTCCTGTGCCAGTACGACCCCGAGGTCGGCGCGACCATCGAGAAGGAGTATCACCGCGAGCAGCGCAACATCGAGCTGATCGCCTCTGAAAACATCGTCTCCCCCGCCGTTATGATGGCGATGGGCACGTGCCTTACCAACAAGTATGCCGAGGGTTATCCCGGCAAGCGCTACTACGGCGGCTGCTACTGCGTCGACGAGACCGAGGAGATCGCCCGTCAGCGCGCCTGCCAGCTCTTCGGCGCCGAGCATGCCAACGTTCAGCCCCACTCCGGCGCTTCCGCCAATCTGGCCGCGTTCAAGGCCATGCTCCAGCCCGGCGACACCTTCATGGGCATGAACCTCGCCCACGGCGGCCACTTGTCCCACGGCAGCCCGGTCAACATCTCCGGTCAGTACTTCCATCAGGTCCCCTACTCCCTCAATGACGAGACCGAGCAGATCGACTATGATGAGCTCTACCGCATCGCGCAGGAGTGCAAGCCCAAGATGATCCTTGCCGGCGCCTCCGCCTATCCCCGCAAGATCGACTTCGCCAAGTTCCGTGAGATCGCCGATTCCGTCGGCGCGTACTTCATGGTCGATATGGCGCACATCGCCGGCCTTGTCGCCGCGGGCGTGCACATGAACCCCGTGCCCTATGCCGACGTGGTCACTTCCACCACCCACAAGACCCTCCGCGGCCCCCGCGGCGGTCTGATCCTCTGCAAGAACGAGATCACCAAGAAGAACATCGAGACCGGCGAGATGGAGACCATCAACCTCGCCAAGAAGATCGACTCCGCCGTGTTCCCCGGCACGCAGGGCGGCCCGCTCGAGCACATCATCGCCGCCAAGGCCATCTGCTTCGGCGAGGCCCTCAAGCCCGAGTTCAAGGCCTACGGCGAGCAGGTCGTGAAGAACGCCGCCGTTCTGGCCGACGGCCTGATGAAGGAAGGCTTCCGTCTCGTCTCCGGCGGCACGGACAACCACCTCATGCTCGTTGACGTGCGCAACTTCCACATCACCGGCAAGGAGATCGAGCGCCGCCTGGACGAGTGCTTCATCACCGTCAACAAGAACGCCATCCCCAACGACCCCGAGAAGCCGTTCGTCACCTCCGGCATCCGCGTCGGCACCCCCGCCGCCACCACCCGCGGCCTGAAGGAAGAGGACATGAAGGAGATCGCCCGCATCATGGG
>CAKTLD010000064.1 GCA_934572445.1 uncultured Oscillospiraceae bacterium | reverse complement strand
AACAGGCAGCTTCAAAAGGCGGAAACGCCGGAGGAAGTCTATCGGATGACCGCAATGCAGATACAAAAACTCATGCAGAGGGACATTCTGATTTGCCCGGCGCAGGACGGTGCTTTGCTGGATGAAATTATTTACCCGGCTGACGGGCGCAGCCCATACAGCATCCCAGATGCGGATTGGGAGCAGAACGTGGTTCAATGGGTCTGGCAAAACCGCAAGCGTGCCGGCGCAACGACGCAAAACTTTCCAAAAGCAAAGCGGCTGTATCTCGCCATTCGTACCGGGCAGCAGATTTACGGCGTTGTCGGGATTCCGATGGAAAAGCAAACGCAACCTGACGCATTTACATCCAGCGTTCTGTTCTCCATTCTCGGTGAATGTGCCTTGGCGCTGGATAACCTGCGCAACGCCAGAGAAAAGGAAAAAGCGGCCGTTCTTGCAAAGAACGAACAGCTTCGTGCTAATCTTTTGCGTTCGATTTCCCATGATCTTAGAACCCCGCTGACCTCCATTTCCGGCAACGCCGACACGCTGCTGCACAGCTATGATGCTTTGGATGCGGAAACTCGGCAACGTATTTTTAACGACATATACGATGATTCTCAATGGTTGACTGAGCTTGTGGAGAATTTGCTTTCCATTACGAAAATAGCGGATGGCAGCGTAAAGCTGCATCTATCCGATCAGGTCATGGACGATATTGTGTCAGAAGCGCTCCGGCATATCGACCGAAGATCGGCAGAGCATCACATTACAGTGGATTGCGGAGATGAGCCGTTGCTGGTGCGGGTGGATGCGGGGCTCATCATGCAGGTGCTCATCAATCTGGTGAACAACGCAATCAAATATACGCCGGCAGGCTCTAACATCCGGATCGCGGCGATCCAGCGGGAAAATACGGCTGAGATCTGCGTCAGCGACAACGGTCCCGGCATCCCGGATGAACTGAAGGAGCGTGTTTTTGAAATGTTCTTTACCGGGGGCAATCCGATTGGCGACAGCCGCCGAAGTCTTGGGCTTGGGCTTACGCTCTGTCAAGCCATCATCCATGCGCATCACGGTGAAATGACGCTGAAAGGCAATTCGCCGCATGGCTGCATCTTTTCCTTTACAGTACCGCTCAGTGAGGTGAACTTGAATGAATAAGCCGCTTGTCCTCGTTGTAGAAGATGATACGCCGGTGCGCAATCTGATCACAACAACGCTGAAAACCCATGAATACAGGTATCTTTCTGCGCAAAACGGCGCAAGCGCCGTGATGGAGGCGCTGTCTCACAACCCGGACATTGTGCTGCTTGATTTGGGACTGCCAGATATGGACGGCGTGGAGATCATCCGAAAAATCCGTTCGTGGTCAAATATGCCGATCATTGTGATCAGCGCCAGAACAGAGGATTCTGATAAAATCGGGGCGCTGGATGCCGGGGCGGACGATTACCTGACGAAGCCCTTTTCCGTGGATGAGCTATTGGCACGGCTGCGGGTGACGCAGCGAAGGTTAGCGTTGATGAAAGCGGAAACGGTACAGGGAACTCCAATTTTTACGAACGGTGCGCTGAAAATCGACTATGCGGCAGGCTGTGCATATCTTGACGGTGCAGAACTGCACTTGACGCCCATCGAATACAAGCTGCTGTGCCTGCTCTCCAAAAATGTGGGCAAGGTTCTGACGCATACCTACATCACGCAGCAGATCTGGGGCAGCAGTTGGGAAAACGATATTGCCTCCCTGCGGGTATTCATGGCGACCCTGCGCAAAAAGCTGGAGAATGGGAAAGACGGGCAGCAATACATACAAACGCACATCGGCATCGGCTATCGGATGCTGCGGGTCGAGTGAACAATTCCTGAGCTCAAAATTCAGAACTGAATGGAGTAGATTTCTCGATTTGGCACCACCTCTCATTTGCATGGTGTGGTCATTCCATTCTGCCACAAATGAGCTGACCATCGTTGTAATAGCGAGGACTTGAAAGTCCTCGCTATTAGCATACATCGTCACCGAGAATGTTCTGTCCGTCACGCTTTCCGTGATGAGCTTGCCGTCCTTGTCGTAAGGTGCAATTATGAGAAGTTCCTTTTATGCATAGATTGTACCAGAATGCAGCCTTGTTTTCGACGAAAAGCCACTGACCCTGAATAATTCAGAGTCAGTGGCTTTTTCAATGCTACTTGAACGGCAATTTATAATGTTGTCCTTATGCGTAGGTAACTTTCGCCGTCCCCCTCTTTTTCTTGCTGTTACTGGATCTCGATCTGCTTGGTGCCGACCGTCATGTTCTTCTTCGGCATGGTCAGCTTCAGCACGCCGTCGGCGTACTGGGCGGAGATGTTCTCGGCCTCGATGCCGCTGATGTCGAACGAGCGCGCATAGCTGCCGTAGCTGCGCTCGCAGCGGACGTAATTGCCCTTCTTGTCCTGATCCTCGTGCTCGCTGTGGCGCTCGGCGCGGATGGTCATGGTCTCGCCGTCCAGATCGACGTGGATGTCCTCCTTCTTGAAGCCCGGCAGGTCGGCCTCCAGCAGGTAGCTGTCGCCCTTGTCCTGAATATCGGTCTTGAATTCGCTGAGTCCGCGGCTCCATGCGCCGTCGTTGAAGAAAGCGCGCTCCATCTCGGTCCAGGGATCGTAATTGCTCATGCGGTTGTTTCTGCGTTCAAAAGGTCTGAGTTCAAACATAATCAATGCCTCCAAATTCTATTCTGAGCCTTGCGGCTTGGTGTACTTGTTCTGTTCCTCTCGGAACGATTGTCAGTATAGGCCCGCGCTGTGAACAAAAATACATCTTTTGATGAACAAACCATGAATTTTAGCACTCTCCGTAAAAGAGTGCTAAAATTCTGCCTGCTACCTGACTGCTACCCGCCCCTTCGTACCCGCAAAGCCTTGCGCCGCAAGGCTTTGCGCCCCTCCGAAGGTCGCCGCTTTTCCCCCGTTTGCTACCCAAATGCTACCCGAAACGCCGCAAACCCAGCCGCCATGCGGCTTTGCGGGGAGGGGTAAGGGGATGCGATATCGGCTCCGAGCCGCGTTCCGCGTAAAAAAGTTCCGAAAATCCGGAACGGCGAACCGTTTTCAAAACCTTTTGCCGCACTTGATTTTCCCGCTTTGCTACCCGGCCGCCGCGCGCGCCGCGTCTCGCCGCCCCGCGAGGATGGAAATTTATGAAAGGAGAGTAACATCTATGAAAAAGTTACTCGCACTGGTGCTGGCTCTGGTCATGACCCTGTCTCTGGCCACCGTTAGCTCCAACGCAGCTTTTAAGGATGCCAAGGACATCGACGAGACTTACGCCGAAGCGGCTGCCGTTCTCGCTGGCATGGGCGTCTTCAAGGGCTACACCGATGGCTCCTTCAATCCGAAGGGCGACATCACCCGCGCCGAAGTGGCCGCGATCATCTATCGCGTCTACACCGCTGACGTCAAGGATAGCAAGGCTTCCCTGTATGCCAGCTACAACAAGTTCAGCGACATGGCCGGTGCTGGCTGGGCCGCTGGCTACATCGGCTACTGCGCCAACGCCGCGTTCGTCAAGGGTTATCCCGACGGCACCTTCAAGCCCCTCGGCAAGGTCACGGGCTATGAAGTCCTCGCTATGATCCTCCGCGCGGTCGGCTATGACCAGAACAACGAGTTCACCGGCGCTGACTGGGCGCTGCATGTTGCTCAGTACGCTCAGCAGCTCAAGATCCTCGACAACGTCAAGGGTGTTGACCTGAACGCTGCCGCTACCCGTGAGCTGGTTGCCGAGCTCCTGTTCCGCACCATCGATAAGGCCCCCCAGGTCACCTATACTCCGGCTCTTAACTACAACCAGTACACCACCATCGGTGGCAAGGAGCTGAACAAGACCCTCGGTGAGGACAACTTCAATCTGGAAGACAAGGACACCAAGGATGAGTTTGGCCGTCCCACCGTCACCTGGTCCTACAGCACCGGTGATCGTCAGACCGTCATCGCCATCGCTCCCATCGTCTCCTACACTGAGGCCACCAAGAACTGCGACATCTATGCCGACAGCGGCCTGAAGAAGGGCACCGAGCTCGATGTCTACACCAACAGCAAGACCGCCGATAAGGATGGCTACACCATCGCTGACAACACCACCAAGTACGGTGCTCAGGGCCGTCTGACCGAGATCTATGAGGATCGCGTTGTCAACATCGACACCTACCTCGCTGTGGTCGACAAGGCTGTTGCCGAGAAGACCGACTCCAAGGGTCATGTCACTGCTGCTTATGTCGAGATCGATCCGGTCTATGGCTATGAAGGCAAGTATGAGAAGAAGTTCGTTACCGACGACGAGTTCAAGGCTGACGATTTCGTTCTCGTCACCATCGCTGATGGCGACATCCAGTCCGTTGTCAAGGCTGAGTCTAAGGTCGGCACGCTGACCAAGATCGCCGGCAACCGCAAGACCATCGATAGCATCCAGGATGTCATGGGCGTTGACAAGGCTGACGTTGGCGTCACCAACACCGCCGTCTACACCGGTTCGCTCCGGGAGATGACCCTTGGCGCTTCCTACAACTTCTACTATGATACCTATGACAATGTCATCGGTCTCGATGGCCTGTCCACCAACTATGCTGTTCTCGACAGCCTGTACATCGACAGACTCGAAGGCCGCAAGGGCGTTGACGGTCTCTACGGTACCGCCTACTTCTTCGACGGTGAGAAGGCTGAAGACGCTGTGATCGACGAGGTTCTCGGCGAGGATGTCAGCAGCAAGGATATCGAACCGACCAGCGCCAAGAACGATGACTATTACTACACCGTTTACTCCTACACCGTTGACAAGGACGGCGCTTACACCTTCGATTATTCCGATTTCGACGAGGCCGATGGCGCCCGCTATGTCGCTGGCGACAAGTTCGTCACGGTTTACAACGGTCGTACGGCTACCCGTCTGCAGCTGAGCAAGAACACCCAGATCCTGCTCCAGACCTCTGAGTCCCCCGACGGCAAGATCACCCCGTACACCGGCTATGAGAAGCTGGTCAGCTTCGACAATGCCACCGATGTCCAGTATCTGGATACCAACGGCGACGGCTATGTCGACCTCTTCTATGCCTACGTTGAAGAGTTCTCCACCCGCACCGTGTTCGTTTATGACACCAAGCCCGTTTCCTCCGAGATCGACGAGGATGGCAACAAGATCGCTACCATGGACGTTCTCGAGCTGGTCGACGGCGAGCTGAAGGACACCACCCTCAAGGTGTACTACGAGTACATTGATGAGGATTCCGCTTGGGCTGGCAATATCGACTCGATCGGCCTGTTTGAGGTCACCGAAGGTGCAAACGGCGTCTGGTACGGCGTTAACAAGTACGTTTCCTTCAACATCGACACCATCACCAAGGATGGCAAGCGCATCACTGCTACGACTTGGGACGGCAGCACTCACTACACCACGGACTTCGTTCTGGACGACGCCAAGGTCGTGAAGTATGAAGGCTCCTTCGAGAAGGGCACTGTCAATACCAGTTGGTCTGCCAATAAGCTGAACGACAACAGCTTCATCTTTGTCCAGTACGATGACACCAAGATTGCCAGCAGCTATGACGCTCTCGTCGTCTATGATCTCTATATCAAGACCGACGTCACCGTCGATGGCAAGCTGACCAAGGATGTCGAGTACCTCGGCAAGGACTTCAATGAGATCACCGTTGCTCTCAAGGAGTACGAAGAGATCAAGACCGTCGAGATGGGCAGCGAGGATATCAATGATTTCACCGTCACCTACTACAACGGTGAGACCAAGATCGGCTCCACGCTGGCTGCCGCTGGCCAGAAGGTCACCAAGGCCGTGATCAGCTATGCCGGCAGAGTCTATGACGATGTTGAGATCACTACCGGCAAGCAGGCTGCGGCCTCTTGGAAGTATCTCAATGATGGTGAAAAGACCTTTGCTTCCAAGATTCAGAGCGCTACCATTGAGAGCGCCGAGGATGGCGGCACCATTACGGTTGTCGTTCCTGAAAGCACCGATGTCACTGTTGACAATCTGAAGATTCTGCTCGACACCGCCAAGAAGTGCGAGTTCCAGAGCATCGAGATTTATAACACCGACATGAAGACTCTTGCCACTGGCGATCTTGCCAGCGACATGGTCGTTAAGGTCACCTCTTGGGATAAGACCGGCTCCTCCACCTACAATATCACGGTGGTTGCTGAGTGATCCTCTGAGCAGTCAAAAAAGGAGACCCCCGAGGGGGTCTCCTTTTTATTCATTGACGATGGCATCGTAGCCAAAAACAAGATAATGATATTCTATGCCGCGTTCGTTCGCTTGGCGCTCGTTTGCCGAAGAGGTCACTGTGTTGTACCAGCTGATGCCGTTCGTACTCCACGTGATCTGATTTGTGGCATTGCCGCCGGTAAAGTCGTGGTCGGCATAGGTCTGGTCCGACTGGCGAATACGGATGTAGGTATCTCCGTCAGTAGCCAGGACCAGCACCAGCGGGGTGAAGTCCGTGACGATGGTGGTGGGATTGCTCGCGCCGGACTTGCCCGTGCCGGTGTAAGAGCCCATGACGGCGCGGCAGTTGTAGCCGTGCGTGCCCATCGCCGATATCAGCGCGTTTTCTATTGCCGTGTCGGCGCTCTGGCGGGCCGAAGTTTCGGCGCTCAGGCCGCTCGCCGCTGTGTCCGCACCGGATTTGAGTGCGGCGTCCACCTTCTGCGTCAGTTCATTGAAGTCGTCCATTTTGATCGGGTCGTCCTGCTCCCAGTGCGGGAGCTGATAATGCTCGGTTTTCTGCATATCATTGTCTCCTTATCATTTTCTGGCGGCAAAAATTTTGCCTTACAGCCGTAGCTGTAAGGCACCCCGCCATTGCACGTTCCGGTCCAACCGCCGGAAATTTTTTCTCCGCGCGGGAACAAAAACCCGCCGCCGCGCGTCTAAAGAAACAGTTGGCAAAACCCGCGCGCCCCTTGCAAAGCCCCGCCCGAGTTGCTATACTGTAGCTGCCGATATTATGAGGAGGAGATCCCAATGAAACGTTTTCTGGCGCTGCTGCTCAGCGCGTTGATGCTGCTCTCGCTGCTGACCGCCTGCGGCAGCAAGGCTGACGTCCCGCAGGACGATCCCGCCGCCGCGCCCGACGGCAGCGGCGACACGCCCGCCCCCGCCGCCGACCCCTATGACGCCGTGCGCAATTACTGGTCGGAAGACCAGCTCACGCAGGCCTGGGGCCCCGATCAGGTGGTGGAGCATCTCTTTTTCCACCCGATCATCGCCTACCCCCAGTGGGCCTTCCACGACTGCTCCGCGTCTCAGGACCAGCGCTACGGTCTGGACGACTGGATGGTCACAGTGGACGAGTACAACAAAATTCTGCAGTCCGTCTATGACCGCGGCTATATTCTCGTCGCGATGGAGGACGTCTGGAGCGAGGTGACGGACGAGTCCGGCACGCACATGGTGCGAAACACGCTCATGCTGCCCGAGGGCAAAAAGCCGCTCGTCATCAGCTTTGACGACGTGAACTACTATCCCTACATGCTCGACGAGGGCTTCACGAGCAAGCTCGTCGTCGGTGACGACGGCGAGATCTGGGCGCAGTGCACCGATCCGTACACCAATGAGACGTTTTTGACCAAGGAGCTCGACGCGACGCCGATCCTCGACCAGTTCGTTTACGAACACCCTGATTTTTCACTGAACGGCGCGAAGGCCATCTTCTCGCTGACGGGCTATCAGGGCATTTTGGGCTACCGCACGCAGGATGACCGCGACATTGCGCAGGACAGCCCCGACCGTCCGGCGTTCGACGCCTACCGCGCGAGTGAGATCGAGGCCGTCAAGCCCGTGATCCAGCGTCTGAAGGAGACCGGCTGGACGTTCGGCAGCCACACCTGGGGCCACATCCGCCTCGACACCAAGCCCCTCCAGACCGTCATCAATGACACCGAGCGCTGGGCGGACGAGGTCGGCTCGCTCGTCGGTCCCACGCAGATTCTGTTCTACCCGCACGGCGGCCGGCCCGACGGGGACGACTGGCACACCACCGGCGAGCGCTTCCAGTACCTGCAAAGTCAGGGCTTCCGCGTGTTTGCAAGCGTCGGCACCAGCTCTTTCAGCTTCGTCAAGCCCGACATCTCTGCCGTCATCTGCGACCGCCTGCATCCGGACGGCACCACCCTGCGCGGCAGCAAGAGGGTCCTGAGCTGGTACGCGCAGTTTTATGACGCGAAGGACATCATCGACCTCGACGTGCGCCCCGATCTCGGCGTGCGCTGGGACGAATAAGGAGGTGCTTTCATGACGCTTGAAGAACTCAAGGCCAGGGCCGTCGCCATGCTCGACATGGCCTACGTCCCGTATTCCCATTTTCCCGTCGGCGCGGCGCTCGAATGTGAAGACGGCGCGGTCTTCACCGGCTGCAACATTGAAAATTCGAGCTACGGCCTGACGAACTGCGCCGAGCGCACCGCGGCCTTCAAGGCCGTGAGCGAGGGGCACCGCCGCTTTAAGCGCATCGTCATCGCGGGCCGCAGCGACGATTACTGCTACCCCTGCGGCGCGTGCCGTCAGGTGCTCTACGAGTTCGGCCCTGACATGGAGGTCGTGTGCCTGAACAAAAACAATGAGGAAAAGCACCTGCACATCAAGGAATTGCTTCCCTATGGCTTCGACCAGACGTGGCTGAACATCGACGAGCCCAAGAGGAATTGAGCAAAAAAGAAGAGCGGCGGCGCCGCTCTTCTTTTTTGCTCAATTTTTGTCAGTACCGGCCGCCCTCGATGCTCAGCCCTCCGCTGACGGTCGAGACCGCCAGCTCGCTCGTCTCGCCGCCTTCCAGCGCGGGTACGCCGTAGAGCGTGAAGCGGTCGCCGCAGGCGAGCATCGTACCCTCGCGGTCGGTCAGAGCACTTTCCAGCGCGCCGCCCGTGGTCGCAAAAGCAAGGTCAAAGCCGTCGGCCTCCGGCAGATACAGCCGCACTGCGCCGCTCGTCGTCTCCGCGTCCAGCCGCAGCGCGCTCTGTGCGTAAAGCGTCAGGCCGCCGCTGACGGAGGAGAAATCTACCGCGCCAAAGTGACCGTCCAGCTCCGCCTCGCCGCTCGTCGTTTCAAGTCCGGCCTTTTCCGCGCGGCCCGTGAGCTCGATCATCCCGGAGACGGTCGAAATATCGACCTCCTCCCACGTTCCTTCTACTACGCCGGCGCTGCCGCTCGTCGTCTCGACGTCCACCTCAGGGCAGCTTGCGCACATCACGCGCGCGTCGCCGCCGACGGTCGAAAGCCTGATCTTCTGCGCATCGGCACTCACATAGGCGTAGGCGCTGGTGGTCTCGATGTCAACCTCTTCAAGGAGGCCGTTCTTGACCATCTCCCACGGCACATAGACGGTCAGATACTTCTCGCCGTCGAAGCGGTCGCCCTTCATGAAGCCGATGTGCAGCGAATGACCGTCGCCGCTTACGTCAAGGCGGACGGTCAGCGTTTCGTCCTCTGCCAGCATACGATCCGCCCGTTCGACCACGGTGATCTCGCTGATCTGTCCGAGGGCCGCAACGCTCACCCCGCCGCTCAGCCATGAGATGTCGAGCGATTTGACCGGCGTATCGCCGCCGAAGGAATAGGTCTTGCTGTACGGCAGCTCCTCCGCTCCTGCCGCCTTCGTGCAGAAGGAGTAGAACGCCCTGCCGCAGTAGTCCTCCGCGTCCCACTGCGCGTCCACCTCAAAAATACCGACGCTCGGGATCATCTCAACAGTATACGTTCCGTCGTCCTGCCGCTGCACGGTCAGTTTTTCGGCAGTCGCCTGCGTGTCGCCCCAGCACTGCTCGTTCCAGTACCGCAAGGTGACGGAATCGGGCGCGCAGTCGCCGAAATCGAGCGTCACCGTGTAGTAGAAGGACGCCGACACCGCGATGGGCATTTCAAGAGCCGGCGTGCTGTCGCGGAGCGTCTCGTCCAGCGGATGCATGCCGCAGGCGATCGTGCCCGTGCGCTGGCCGCCTCCGGCCTCATAGTCCCAGTCGTAGCTGCCGCCCATCGCCGTAATGCTCGCACCCTGCGCGTTCGTCACGGTCAGCGCCGGCGGCTCGGTCGGCACGTCCTTCCTCGCGCCGCAGCCCGCAAGCGTGAGCGCCAGCGCCGCTCCCAGGCACAGCAGCGAAAGATATCGTCTCATCACAATTCCTCCTTTTCGCAGTTTCTGTCCATATAGACGCAATTTTTGACAAAAAAGTTCCCGATCCGGCGAAGAAATCAGCAAGTTCTTCCCCGCGGAGCGTATCGAAAGAGCAAAAGACGCGGCGATACCCGCTTCTCATTACCTGCCGGCTGCGAAACGCCCTTGGCAAGCAATGCTCGTGCTTATGCACCCGTGCGATCCTGTTGGGGAATTGCCCTAAACCTCGGAACGATTTCAGAGAAATCGGCCGCGCTCCCGCGGAACTGAACACCACGCTATTTTGGAAAATAAGTCAGGGATTTTCCGGCTCACGGAGTTCAGCCGAGCCTGGTTTTTCCTCATATCCGTCAATTGCCGTTTTGCGAAGGGAATCGCTCATATTTTCTATACCAGGCTGCGCCATCTTCGTCTTTATCAAGCCGAGTTCTCTTTCGCCTACGAAGAATTTGACCTGTATCGGCCGCTTGCGATCTGCTTTATTCGGCATAGGTGTTTCGCTCACTCATAACTGACAAAATCCTGCTCGACCAGCGCATAATCAACCGATGATTGAAGTCGGCCGAGCTGGTCTTTCCAGGAATCGATATTGGTTCGTACCTTGCGGAATCCAAGTGATTCGTAAACGTGCTGCGCTCTTGTGTTCGTCAAGTTCGT
>CAKTLD010000063.1 GCA_934572445.1 uncultured Oscillospiraceae bacterium | reverse complement strand
CTCTCGCCCGTGCGCGGGTCGATGAGCTCGGGGAATTCGCGCAGAACGTCGGTCATCTCGTTGCCGCGCTCGCCGCAGCCGATGTAAACGACGAGATCCACGTCCGCCCACTTGGCCAGTGCGTGCTGCATGACGGTCTTGCCGCTGCCAAAGGGCCCCGGGATCGCCGCCGTGCCGCCCTTGGCCACGGGGAAAAACGTATCTACGATGCGCTGGCCGGACTGGAGCGGCGTGACGGGCGGATATTTTTTCGTATAGGGACGGCCCACGCGCACCGGCCACTTCTGCATCATCGTGAGCTCTTTTCTCTCGCCCTTGTCGGTCTCGACCACGGCGACGGTGTCCTCTACGGTAAAGCTGCCGGATCTGATCTCCTTCACGGTGCCGCTCAGGTACGGCGGCAGCATGATCTTGTGGAGCAGCGAGGGCGTTTCCTGCACGGTACCAAGCACGTCGCCGCCGCTCAGATGCTCGCCCGCCTTGGCGACGGCGGTGAAGTCCCACTTCTTTTCGCGGTCGAGCGCGGGAACCTCCTCGCCGCGCGGCAGAAAGTTGCCGCCGGTCTTCTGGCGGATGACCTCCAGCGGGCGCTGGATGCCGTCGTAAATGTTCTCGATCAAACCGGGGCCGAGCTCGACAGACAGCGGCGCGCCGGTCGTCACGACCTCTGCCCCCGGGCCGAGGCCCGAGGTCTCTTCATACACCTGAATGGCGGCGGAATCGCCGCTCATCGTCAGGATTTCGCCAATGAGGTGCTGTTCGCCCACGCGGACAACGTCCGCCATATTCGCTTCCGAAAGTCCCGACGCCACGACCAGCGGGCCGGAGACCTTAACGATCTTTCCCATAAGGCTTTTGCTCCTTTTTTACAAAATGTCCGCTCCGACGGCCTTCTCCGTCGCCGTGCGGACCTCTCTCATACCGATGCCGAGACTCCCTGCCCTGCCGGGGATCAGGATAATAGCGGGCGACAGGTCCTCGCGCCGCCGCGCAAGTTCGGCAGGGATCTCGGCGGCCAGCTGCTCAGTCAGGTACAGGATGGCGTAATCCTCCTTCGCCATGCGGTGGATGACTGCCTTCGCCTGCTCGCCATCTTCCGCAATGCAGGTCTCCAGCCCCAGTGCACGAAAGCCCAGCACGCTGTCGCGGTCGCCGATAACTGCTATCTTTTTCATACCGCGGCCTCCTTTACAAATAGTTCATGCGCAGCCGCGCGCGGATGTCCTCCGGTGCAAGCCCCGCAAGCTTCCCCGCCATGATCGTGCGCACGGCGGTGAGTTCCGCTTCCTTTGCTCCAAGGTAGCCCGCCGCGACCTCCACGCCGAACGGTGTGCGGCGCGCGCGCTGCAAAAATTCCATCAGCGCGTCATCGCATGCGCGCTCAAAGGCGGTAAGGCTGCCGCCGCCCTCCAGCAGCGGTACAGCCAGCGCGCCCGCTGCGCGCAGAGGTGTCGTCCCGGTCAGATCCGCAATGGCACTTCCGCGCACGGAGCACAGTGCGGCGACAGGAATACCGCCCCCCCGCAGCAGCGCAGAACGCAGCAGCTCGTCGCTGCCATTCATGCGTGAAACACGCACCAGCGTGCGCAGATTGACCGCGTCGATCTGTAAGGCGGCATAGTCCCTCAAAAATGCGCTGCCTGTTTCGTCTGCAATCTCCGACAGTTCCTCATAGCAGGCGCGGTCGAGCAGCAGTTCTGCCGCGCGGAGGTCACCGCTGTGCTCCGCCTCCTTTTCCGCCCGCTCCACCGCACGGCGCAGCGGCGCCGACAGTACGCTGTATTTGCCCCGCAGAAGAGCAGAGGGTTCATAGCGCCCGCAGTCCATCGCAAGGTGGGAAACGTCCGCACCGAGATGCTTGCCTTTCAGCGCGAGCTTTGCATTGTGGTAATCATATTTGAGCTGAAAGAGTGCGACAACGCGCGCATCGGGCGCCATGGCCGCAAGCTCGCGGTACAGCGCAGCGCGCTCACGCGCGAGCACGCGCTCCACCCGCTCCATTGTACAGCACTCCAGCGACGGATAGCCGCAGGCGGAGAGCACCTTCCAGCTCTCCGCCGCCGTAGGGGCGTCCAGCATCCGCTCGCTCAGTGCGTGCGTCAGCAGATGCGCCTCGCGCGCATGCAGCACCGCTGAGAGCTGAATGTAGTCCGTATTCTGATATTGCCGCATCATCCCTCTCCCCTCTCACGCGCCGAAGAGGAACTCCGCCGCGCCGCGCTCGGTCTTCTCGCGCGAGAGCGCGAGAAGCGTTTCGAGCGCACAGTTCACATCATAATCCCTGCCCGAGAGCAGGAAGCCCCCGCGGATCGGCGCGCAGCGGTCCGAAAGCGTCAGGCGCAGCCCGAGCTCGTGCTCTGCGCGGGAGACGAGCGTTTCCCCGATCACATCGCGGTCCGCGCGGGAAAGGACGAGTTCCTCACCGCCGCTCGCGGTGTTTTTCAGCAGCCTCAGCAGCAGCGCAAGATAGTCCTCGCGCGGCAGCGCGCAGAGCTGCTTGAGCGCGAGAGCGTATGCCTCGTCAAGAACCTGCTGCCTGGCCGCAAGGCGCAGCTTGCGTGTTTCCATCTCCGCAGCCGAGCAAAGACGCTCATAGCGCTCCTGCGCAGCGGCCTGCGCACGCTCGGAAAGCTGCCGGCGTTCGCGTTCAGCGCGCGCCTCGCTCTCCTGCCGCAGCGTTCTGAGCCGGCTGTCCGTCTGCGCGTTCAGCGCTTCGAGCGCGCGCGCCGCGTCCGCCTCCATGCGCGCGGTGATCTTTTCCATTCCGTTCATTGCGTTTCCGCCTTTCCGTCAGCGTGCGTCAGCCGATGTTGAACAGCATCATGATCGACGCCAGCAGCGAAAGGATCGCGTAGAATTCGACCACGACGCACAGCACCATGCCCTTTGTCCAGTGCTCGGGCTGGCGCGCCAAAATGTTGATCGATCCCGCGGCGACGCGGCCCTGTGCAACTGCCGAGATGCCGCCGCCGATGGCGATGGGCATGCAGGCCGCGAAGTAACGAAGGCCATCCTGCAGCGACATATCGACATATGTGCCGTTGAACACACCCATGCGCATCAGGCAGAGGAATCCGATGACCAGACCGTAAAGGCCCTGCGTACCCGGAATGACCTGCAGGATCAGCACCTTACCGAATTTGCTCGGGTCCTCGCAGATGAGACCCGTGCCGGCCTCGCCGGCGAGGCCCGTACCGCGCGCGCTGCCCGCGCCTGCGAGACATACCGCAAGCCCCGCGCCCAGCATCCCGATAGCGGCGCCCGTTGTCAGTTGAAAAATACCCATTTGTCCGTCCTCCTTACGGTATTGTTTTCTTTATTTGAGATCGACGTATTCCGTCTCCAGCGTCATCGGGCGGAAGGGCTTTCCGCCGTCGACATAGAATTTATTGAAAAATTCAAGGCATTGCAGGCGCAGGTCATGCACATAGCAGCCCAGCAGGTTGAGCCCGAAGTTGAGCACATTGCCGAGCAGCGACACGATGAGAAACACGACCACATTCCCCGGCATCGCCGCCAGCATATTGAACACCTGCGCGATCACGCTGCCCGCGAGCATCAGCGCCATCAGGCGCGAATAGGACAGCACATCGCCAAAATAGCCGGTCACATGATTGTAGACCGAGGCGAACACGCCTGTGAGCTTTCCCCAGCCCTTTCCCTGCACGATGGGTCCCAACACTACCAGCGTGCAGCCGAGATACAGCACAGCCGCTCCCTTGCCGAGCGCCAGAAGCGCGATGCCCGCAAACACGATCCACCAGGTGGCCTCCTCAAAAAGCGCGTCGAGGTATTTTCCTCGCCGGAGCTTTTCCACAAGACTGATCGCCATGCCCGTGACGATCTGCACGAGGCCCAGCGCCAGCGAGCCGATCAGGATGGCCATGATGTCATCCATCGGATCGAAGAGCTTGGGCAGGGCAAAGACCGCGCCCGGACTTACGAGCGCAACGAGCTGCGTGAGAAAATCACCGAAAAATCCGCCTGTCAGCGCACCCATAAGGAAAGTGCTGACACCGCAGAGGCCGAGCAGGCTGAACAACTCGCCGCTCGTGCCCTTGGGGCGGTATTTCTTCCCGATAATGACTGAGGCAAGCATCATCAAAAGGCCGTAGCCCATATCCGCCATCATGATGCCGTAAAACAGAATGAAAAACGGCGCCATCAGCGGGTTTGGATCGAGCGTACCGTAGGCGGGCAGGGAGTACATCTCCGTTACCACGTTCAGCGGGCGCGTCAGCCTGTTGTTTTTCAGCTGCACGGGCACCTGCGGATACTCGTCCTCGGTCGGCTCACGCGTTTCAAACGCGCAGGTGAAGGGCATGAGCGTCTGTTCCAGCGCATCGGTCCGATCGGCAGGCAGCCAGCCCTCAAGCAGGAAAGCCTTGTCCGTTGCCACCAGGCGTGTCTTCGCCTCCTCGCGCCGCAGCTCGATGGCAGCGCGGTCACTCGCGCGCAGCAGCAGTGCGCGTGCCCCGCCCATCTGCGCGATGCGCGCCTCGATCTCCTGCTGCTCGTTTTCCAGTGCAGTCAGGCGTCCGGCCGCCTGCGCGTCGTTTTCCTTCGCCGTACCATGCAGGCCGCGGAAGTTCACCGCCGAAAAGCCAAGCGCACGCAGGCCGGCCATCGCGCAATCCCGCGCGCTCTCGTGGCAGACGATGAAAAGGAATCGCAGTGTGCGGTCCGCCGATGCCTGACGCCATACGAGAAGGCCGTCGAGCGAAGCGGCAAGCGCGTTCAGCGCCTCGTCCGTGACCGCTGCACCCACAGTGCCGAGCGCCGTGCAGAGCGCGCCGCCGTCCGCACTGTCCAGCGGCGCATCGAGCGTGAGCCAGGGCGCAAGAGAGGCTCGCAGCGCGGTCTCCTTCGTTCGCTCGTTCTCGATCTCACCAAGACGGCGCTGCAGGACGTTCAGCTCATCCGCGGCCGCCTGCTCGTTCTCCGTGCGGAAAAAGCTATCTCGCGCAGTCTCGGGCCGCTTGCGCAGAAGGCCCTTCTTTTCGGGCGCATAGCGATCCAGCGTCTCCAGCGCCGCGCGGTATGCGCGCCCGCGCTCCTGCGCGGCTGAAAGCGCACGCTCGTCGGGCCGCGCGAAGCCCGCGCGCAGCGCATCCTCCGCTCCCTCCGCCTGCGAAACCTCCACGCACTCCATGCCCTGCAGGGCCTTCAGCAGCGTCTCGCGTTCACTCTCCAGTCCCACCAGGCGCAGATGCTTCATTGTTACGATCGCCATTCGTTTCTCACGACCTCTTCCATAATCCACTGTGCCGCCTGCGCGAGATGCTCGCGCGCGGCCTGCTGCATCCTTCCGCAATCCTCCTGCGCACGCGCAAGAGTCTGCGCCGTATCCTCTGCGGCGCGGCGCTCCGCCTCCGCCATCGCGCGGCGGGCCTCGACCTCGCCGTTGCGGAAGTTATCCTCCAGCAGGCGCGCGCAGGCGCGCTGCTCAACGGCGACGCGGCGCTTGCACTCCGCCTGCGCGGCGGCGTACTGCTCGGCCAGCCGCTTTTCCAGTTCCTGCACGGCCATCAGCTCTTCCATTGCCATCCGGTCTCACCTCATTTCGTCTCTATTATAGTATATATCTATAAATAAATCAATATGTCATATTACCTATAAGTGATATCATCATTCCAAAAATCTTTGAATCCATTTTCTTCTTAATGGATTCTTTATAGCACAGCGCAGCGGCAGATTCCATAGACATTCCCGCGCTTTTGTAAGGTCCGGCTCCAAGCTTTACAAATCGTTCACGCTTCATTCATCCCCCTGTAGTCTGCCCGATTTTTCCCGCATCACGCGAAAAAATGCCGCTGAAAGCACAAAAAGGCGGCTAAAGGTTCCTATTTACCGCTATTTTGGCACATATTGTTATTGTGCCCAAATATGTGGTGTATATCTTGTGTCTATTTTTCGGAACTTCCGCTTGCAATCAGGCGCAGGCTATGACATAATTGTGTTGTCGGACTGCGTTCCACCACAAGATATAGTGTTATGCCCCATAGAGGGACGATCAAAGAAGAGGAGAGAGGAACCATGAGAGTTATCAAGCGCAACGGCGCGGAAGTGGAATTCGACATCATCAAGATCATCGCGGCGGTCACCAAGGCCAACGATGTGGTAGATGAAGATGCCCGCATGACCCCCGTCCAGATCCAGCGCATTGCCGAGAGCGTGGAGCTTGCCTGCCAGAGTCTTGGCCGCGCGCCGACGGTTGAGGAGATCCAGGACTTTGTTGAACACCAGATCATGGCGCACGGCGCGTTCGAGGTCGCCAAGCGTTACATCACCTACCGCTATACCCGCTCGCTCGTGCGCCGCAGCAACACGACCGACGACAAGATCCTCACGCTGATCGAGTGCAACAACGAAGAGGCGAAGCAGGAGAATTCCAACAAGAATCCCGTCGTCAACTCTACGCAGCGCGACTATATGGCGGGCGAAGTAAGCCGTGACCTGACGAATCGCATCCTTCTGCCCGAGGATATTGTCAAGGCGCACGAGGAAGGCATTATTCACTTCCATGACACGGATTACTACGCCCAGCACATGCATAACTGCGATCTTGTGAATCTGGAAGATATGCTGCAGAACGGAACGGTCATCACGGGAACGCTCATCGAGCGTCCGCACTCGTTTGCCACCGCCTGCAATATCGCCACGCAGATCGTCGCACAGGTCGCCTCGAACCAGTACGGCGGCCAGTCCATCTCGCTGACGCACCTTGCCCCCTTCGTCGATGTCTCGCGCCAGAAGATCCGCAAGCAGGTGCTCGCCGAGATGGAGGCGCTGGGCGTTGAGAAAAACGAGGAAAAGCTCGCCGAGATCGTGGAAAAACGCCTGCGCGAGGAGATCCGCCGCGGCGTGCAGACCATCCAGTATCAGGTCGTGACGCTGCTCACCACAAACGGTCAGGCGCCGTTCATCACGGTGTTCATGTACCTCAACGAGGCAAGAAGCGAGCAGGAAAAGCGCGACCTCGCCGTCATCATTGAGGAAATGCTCGAGCAGCGCTATCAGGGCGTGAAGAACGAACAGGGCGTGTGGGTCACGCCTGCTTTCCCCAAGCTTATCTATGTTCTCGAAGAGGACAACATCCATGATGATTCGCCGTATTACTACCTCACGCGTCTGGCCGCCAAGTGCACGGCGCGCCGCATGGTGCCCGATTACATCAGCGAGAAGAAGATGCTCGAGCTCAAGGGCGATGTGTATCCCTGCATGGGCTGCCGCAGCTTTCTGACGCCCGACCGCTTCACCGACGCAGGCGTCGGCAACATCGCGAACGCCGGCAACTATGAGCCGGGCAAGCACAAGTATTACGGCCGCTTCAATCAGGGCGTTGTGACCATCAACCTGCCCGACGTGGCGCTCTCCTCCAGCGGCAACATTGAAAAGTTCTGGACGATCTTTGAAGAGCGCCTTGAGCTCTGCCACCGCGCGCTGCGCTGCCGCCACGACCGCCTGAAGGGCACGCTTTCCGACGCGGCGCCCATCCTCTGGCAGTATGGCGCGTGCGCAAGACTCAAAAAGGGCGAGCCGATCGACAAGCTCCTCTACGACGGCTATTCCACGATCTCGCTCGGCTACGCGGGTCTTTACGAGTGCGTAAAGTACATGACCGGCAAGAGTCACACCGACCCCAGCGCCACACCGTTCGCCCTGTCGATCATGCAGAAGATGAACGACAAGTGCAAGGAGTGGAAAACCGCGGAGAACATCGACTACTCCCTCTACGGCACGCCGCTCGAGTCCACGACCTACAAGTTCGCCAAGTGCCTGCAAAAGCGCTTCGGCGTGATCGAGGGCGTGACGGACAAGGGCTATATCACAAATTCCTACCATGTCCATGTGACCGAGCCGATCGATGCCTTCACCAAGCTCAAGTTTGAGGCGCAGTTCCAGCATCTCTCCCCCGGCGGTGCGATCAGCTATGTCGAGGTGCCGAACATGCAGCAAAATCTTGAGGCAGTCCTGCAGGTAATGAAGTTCATCTACGACAATATCATCTACGCTGAGCTCAACACGAAATCCGACTACTGCCAGGTCTGCGGCTGGGACGGTGAGATCGAAATCGTGGAGGATGGCGGCAAGCTGATCTGGCGCTGCCCGAAGTGCGGCAACACCGATCAGGACAAGATGAACGTCGCCCGCCGTACCTGCGGCTACATCGGCACCCAGTTCTGGAACCAGGGCCGCACGCAGGAGATCAAGGAACGCGTGCTGCATCTGTAAAGCTCCCGCAAAGGCAAACCCCCGTCTTCCCTTCCAAAAGAAGGGAAGACGGGGGTTTTTGATGTCCTCATTTTCTCCGTCAGCGGAGGCTGCCGTCGCCGCCCATCAGAGCGGTCATCTCCTCGATGCGCTCAAGCGGGAACGGCGGCTCGCTCAGCGGCCGCATGGCGATGCTCATGAGCTTCATGGGGTTGTCGTCCGCCGCCACACGGTTGGAGCTAAGCGCTCCGCAGCGCTTGCAGCGGTGGATAATGGCCCATTCTCCGTCCCTGCGCACCCATACGGCCACAGGCTCCATGATGCCGCCGCAGTCGCTTTCACGGTCGCCGGGCTCAATGTCAACATGGAGGCTCGAGAGGCAGTTTGGGCAATGATTGCGGTGGTCGCTGCCGGCGTTTTCCGGCGTGCAGAGCCGCCCGCAGACCTTGCAGGTAAAGGTATCCTTGCAGGAATGGGTCTTGTAGTAGCCCTTTTCAAAGGTTTTGCGTTTGTTTTCGCGGTTCATTTGGTTTCCTCCTGAAACTTGCCTTTCGGGAGGAACGGCTTGTGTGGATTTGCCGGACCTCCCGGTCAGCCCACAAGCTCCAGTTTCGTTTTGTTTTTCAAAAACTTCTCCTTCATGATCATTTTAATACGGCAAACCGCGGTGCGGCTTCCGACATTGATTATAAGCGCGAACGCGGACGCTGTCAAGCGCGCAAAAAGACGCCGGAGCGCTGCTCCGGCGTCCGCTGGAATCGCTCAGCGCGCGCTGAGCAGCTCCTGCGCATTGCTGCGGTAAAGATAGCGGTAGTCCTCCTTGAGGATATTGTGCAGGAAGGGATACAGCAGCACGGCATCTGCCGCCATCCACGCACAGGGATCGGCGGTGCAGAGTCCATAGACAGCGGCCTGCGGAGCCTCTGCGCTGACCGTACCGCCCGCCAGCGCCGCAGGCAGCAGCAGACAGACCGCTACACGCGCCACCAGCTCGGCCGCACCCGCGCCGAGCACGAACTGCGGCTTGCCGATCCCCTGCACACAATTGCGCGAAACGAAGATAAAACCAAGGAAAGCATACAGTGCCAGATCAACATAGAGATAGCTGTTGCCAAAGCGGATGGTCTCTGCCGTCACTTTATCGGCGCTGAGGAAGATATGCAGATAAGCCCCATCGATTGTAAGCAGCAGGCCGATCACAATCGAGATTGCCGCCATGATGAGCATGATGACGAGCGACTGAAGCGTGCCCTTGCGGATGCGCGCGGTATCACCCGCGCCGAGATTTTGTGCGGTAAAGCTGGTCATTGCTGCACCGAGACCGTTAAGCGGCGTCATCAGCAGGTTATTCAGCTTGTTAGCCGCACCGAAACCGTTCTGCGCGGCGTTGGAGACCATCACGCCGTCCAGCATATCGAACTGGACCACGATGCTCTGCACCACGATGATGCCAATGGCCAGCACGGAGAATTGCAGCCCTAACGGGACCCCTTGGATCAGATGGCGCGCCATATCACGGCCCGTGATCTTCCAATCCTCGTGCGTCAGGCGCAGCTCAGGATACTTATGAAAGGCGTAGGCAAAGCAGCCAAGCGTGCTGATGAGCTGCGCGCTCACAGTGGCAACGGCCGCGCCCGCCACGCCCCAGCGAAACGCGAGGATGAACAGCAGGTCAAGCGCCACATTCAGCACCGTGGAGAACAGCAAAAACAGCAGCGGCGAGACGGAATCCCCGAGACTGCGCAGGAACGAGCAGATAAAGTTATAGAAAAGCTGTGCGCCGATCCCCGCAAAGATAATGGCACAGTAAGTATAGGCCGCGTGGTAGACCTCCGGGTCATTCGGCGTGACATTGATCCATGCAAGCATCGGATCAAGCAGCACCAGTGCAAGCCCTGTCAGCAGAATGGTCAAAACGGCTGAGAGCGTGATCTGCGTTGTCAGCGAGCGGCGCACACCCGCTTGATTGTGCGCGCCCACGTTGCACGAGGTGACAACGCAGAAACCGGCGCTGACGCCAAAAGCAAACTGTAGGAAAATGAAGATCAGCGAGGTCGTATCATTAACACCCGCCACCTCCTGCGCCGTCAGGGTCTGTCCAACGATGGCCGCATCGCTGATGGTGTATACCTGCTGAAGGAGGTACGAAATGATAATGGGAAACGCAAAGGCAAGAATCGTCTTCCAGCACTCGCCCTGCGTCAGCTCCCTCGGTTGAAAAAGTGATTTAAATCGATCTGTACGCATATTCTGAAACTTCCCCATTCGGTGAAAATAAAAAGCATCTCTTTGTTCGAGATTGTGATTATAAGCTCGCATTTTGGACTTGTCAAGTGGCTCTCGCGCATAAATTACAGCATTTTTGCCAAAAGAAATCTGTTTGTTTTGTCTGATACGACAACACTCAAAATAGGCATAATATCGATAGCTTTGTCAGGATTATCTCCTTCCAAGCAGTGCAGCGCTACACCGGGCGTAGATATGTAAAGATCGGCGCAGGAGCCCCGCGCGGCGGAACATAACAAAAGAGGACATCCTTTCGGATGTCCTCTTTCGTGTTGGCGCTACCTATCTTTCCGGGCCGTCTCCAGCCAAGTATTGTCGGCAGAAGCGAGCTTAACTTCCGTGTTCG
>CAKTLD010000062.1 GCA_934572445.1 uncultured Oscillospiraceae bacterium | reverse complement strand
AGATGGAAAGTCTCCTGCGGGAGTACCAAAAAGAATGCCGGTATATCACCGAAACCTATGACCAGCGGCAGCTGACCGCTGATGACTTCCTGTTCCGCCGTCAGGGAGCGCAGCTCCCCATGACGCCCACCACCTTCACCTACCGCTTCAAGCTGATCCTCAAGAAGAACGGCCTGCCGCAGGAGCTGAACGTCCACTCCCTCCGCCACACCGCCGCCAGTCTGATGATCGCAGGCGGTACGGATGTGGCAACGGTGGCGGGCATCCTCGGCCACAGCCAGCCCTCCACCACGCTGGACATCTACACCCACGCCTTCGACAAGAACAAAAAGGCCGCCAGTGCGGGCTTGCAGGAAATGCTGGAGATTTGATATAGCGTAATAGCTCAGTTGGATCGCAAAATGCGCAATAGTGGTCAAATCAGGTTTCAATTCTCCTAACTTTCCGCATATAAAAGCCGTCTCAAACATATCGTTTGAGACGGCTTTTGTGATTGCTCCCAGGTTTTGTTGTCACTGCTGCGCATCGGGCAGTTCGTTCTTCACATACTTCTCCCATACATACAGGCGGTCGCGCTCGCCGATCTGCCGCAGCACTCTGGCGGGCACACCGGCAGCGATACTGTTGGGCGGGATGTCCCGTGTCACCACCGCGCCTGCGGCGATGATGCTGCCCGCTCCGATGGTCACGCCGCCGCACACCGTCGCACCGGCGCACAGCCAACAGTGATCCTCAATGGTGATGGGTTCGGCATACTCCAACTCGTGGCAGCCGTTTGGATAATCCGTATAGGCCCGTTCCTCCGCGATAAACGGATGATTCGGCGTGGCCAGCGTCACATTGGGGCCAACGAGAACGTTGTCCCCCAGCGTAATGGGTGCTACATCCAGAAATACGCTGTTGTAGTTGACGAAGCAGTTCCGCCCCACATAGATATTCACGCCGTACTCGCAGTAAAAGGGTGCAAACGCCTCGAAATTCTTCCCTTTTGCGGAGGGGATCAGGCGCTCCAGCGCACGCTGCTTAGTCTTGGTACGCCACAGCGGGAGGCGATTGAACCGGTCGCAGCGGTGCATACCCACCCGGTGCCTCTTGGCAATCTCCGGATCGGTAGGCGTATAGAGACACCCCGACACCATCCGCTCCCATTCACCGATCGTCTTGTTCTTATCCATGATCAGTCACTCCTTTATGTGCGCCTGTACCAGTACAGATACAGGGCCGTTTCCAATGCCAATCGCTTCATTGAGTCGACCGGATCGGCCTCCAGCAGCAACCATAGCTGCTGGAGCCGGTAACTCACGGTGTTGTAGTGCAGGTGCAGCTCCCGCGCCATCCGGCGCTGGTTGCCCATACAGCGCAGCCAGCTCGCCAGCGTGTCCAGCAGCTCCTGCCGCCGCGGCTCCGGCTGCCGCAAGAGCGTTCCCAACTGCCGCTGTATATATGCTTCCGTTTCCGCCGGGGAGGATTCCTCCAGCAGCCGTACCACCCCCGCTGGGTCGTCTGTCACGCAGGGCGTTTCCGTTCGCGCCGCCATGCGGAGCGCCGCGTGGGCACTGCGGTCTGCTTTCTGAAAACCCACCGTACCGCCGTAGGGGCGGCTAACGCCGCAGATAACGCCGTGGTCGGCGGCAAAGTCCGCCATCACCCGCCGCAGCGGTATCTCCAGCGCGAACAGGTCGTCCGCCTCCAGCACCAGCAGAAGGCCATCCTCCAACAGTGCCCCCCACATGTCCGCGCCCAGCACCCGGCAGCACTCTTCTGCCTCGTGCAGCCAAGAGCGCCGCTGCAATTCCGGCGCATCCGCCCGTATCCGCAACAGGGTATGCGGACGTTTCAAATGGATACCGTACTCCGCCGCCTGTCGCTCCATCGCTTCGCTCAGCGGCGCACCGGAGACAAGATGGTGTAGCAGTACGGCCAGCTGCCGCTCCTGCTCCGCTGGTATCCACCGCCGTGCGATCTCGCGGGACACCGCATCGGCCAACTCGGTAAAACGCGCGTCGTTCGGCAGCTGGAGCAGTGGCAGTCCCAGTCGGTCAGCCTTCTCCGTCAGCACCTCCGGCAGGGGCTTGGGCAGATAGCGCCCCGGCTTGATGCCCACGCCGGGCAGGCCTTTTTCCGCCGCCGTGGGCAGCAGCGCATCCACGGCCTGTGGATCGTTCGCGATGGCAAAGCCCGTGGTAATGAGCAGTTCTCCCTGCGCCAGCCAGCGCGCATAGTCCGGCGTGTCTGTCAGATTGACGCCGCTGACCCTTCGGTCAAGTCCTACCGCGCCGCCACAGACGGTGCAGCCCGCGAATGCGGGCAGGCGCAGCACCTCCCACAGTGTGGGATAGTCCGCTGTGTGCTGTGATGTCATAGTTTCCGCCTCCCTTGTGATACTATCACAACTTCCAGAGAAATGTTCATTTATTTTTGCCGATGGAAAAGGCCGTCCGCTGTTTTATGATAGCGGTAGTAAAACGAACGGAGGTATATTCCATGGCAAAGCAAATGAAACAGGACACTCCCTCAGTCCCCCGCAAGCGGAGACTGGCCGCGCTGATAGCAGCCACCCGGTGCGGCGGAGAGAAACGCGACACGCTCTCCTGCCACGCCCGCCGCTGCACCGCCTCATCCTTGGCGCAAGGTCTGAAGCACTACGCCTGACGCGACGCACCCCTCCGGCAGATCCCCCGGCAATGCGTCGGGGGATCTGTCCGTTCAGGACTCTCTGGCTTCCTTCTTCAGCAGCGACGCCGCGGTGATGATGGTCAGCACCGATTCCGTCACCATGCCGGAGTACGACCGCACCGCGATGACATACACCAGCCACGACAGGCCGCTGACGATGCCCGCCGCCTGAATGACCCGCTTGTTGGACTGGAAGAACGGCAGCAGCGCCGCCAGCGACGCCACGATGGGCAGCAGCGTCACCGGCGTCTCATACGTCTCCACGGCGATCAGCAGAAATACCGCCACAATGGGGATCGCCGTCACCAGCTTGTTCCAGCCGAACTTCTCCTGCAGCAGGAAAAACAGCAGCACGACGATCTGGAAAAAGCTGCACAGTGCGCCGGAGCGTGCGTGGAGCAGCGTGTAGTGGATGGCGAAGATCAGGTTGGCCGCCACCTGTCACAGCAAGATGGTACGCTTGTCATTCTGCCAGTAGCTGAGACCCATGGCGATCAGTGCGCCGAACCCGATGAGTTGGTAAAATACGTTCATCTCTCTATCCTCCCATAAAAAAACGCCACACACCAATGAAGGTGCGTGGCGAAAAATGGATGCGATGCTCCAGAAAAATCCACACTGATTTTGGAGCTTTATTGTAACACGGGATGATCGTGTTTGTCAACCGCGGCAAAAGTTACCCCCAAAAAGCCATTGGCTTTTTGGGGGTGTGTCAGGTGGCTTCAATTTGGATATTTTGCTACATCCGTTTCCGCCATCAGTCGATCAAAGTCACTCTGATAATTTTTGTCCTGAATGACGCGCTACTTTTCAAATTCACTTTCCGCAAGCGCCTTGGCTATGGCTACTGTGCCTTTTCCCTTGTCCTGCAAAATCTCAGCATCGTTGAATTGCAGAAATGCGTCCAGCTTAGATGCCCAGTCTTCCATCGTCATAGGAATATGACCTTTGGCCTGCCCCGTCGCATACGAGGCACAGCTACCATGGCTTCCAGTATACACCCGTTGCTCCGCCGCTGGTGCCATCGCTAACCGCATCCTGTGTAAGGATGAAAGCACTGCCCAAGACTGCATGAAACTTCTCTCCGGCAGGCGCTCGAAAGAACCCGCCGCACGCGCTGCCGCAGACCATCGGTATCAATATGCAAACGCTCACGCCCATCAACGACGTGCTCTTGCTCTTCAACGATCCGATCAACAAACTGAGCAAGCTGATCATCTGAGCGGCTTCCATAATTGGAACCGCCGCCCGCCCCTAAGAGCAAGCGGCAGTTTTTTACATACATCGCAGTGCAGCAGTTACTTTTCGTTGCTGCACTCCTGTCTTCTGCGATAGAAAAGGTAATACAGCAACAACATGACAGCCGTCGATGTCCAAGCAATCGGATAGCAGTAGTAGATATATTCAACGCGATACGCCACGTGCATCGCCAGTGCCAGATAAATCTGCCTAACGCCTATCATTCCCAGCAGCGACAGCAGCATCGGCACCCGCGCATTGCCGTAACCGCGCAAGGCTCCGATCAGTATCTCCCGTACAGTCATTGCAATATATGTTGGTATGATCACATGCATCATATCCGTGCCGACCTGGATCACACGTTCCGTTCGGTTAAAGATTGCAACACACGGTTCAGTAAAAGCATACAGTACACTGCCAATAACCGCAACCGTCAGCAGCGATAGCGCGAGTGCCTTCGCCGTTCCTTCCCTGCACCGCCTGCAGTTGCCTGCACCCACATTCTGCCCCACGAACGTCGTTACCGCTAAGCCAAATGCCTTGCACGGCATGGCAACAAATTTATCCAGCCGCTGCGCAATGCCAATGCCTGCAATTGCGCCCGGATCAAAGGCGTTGATATACCGCCAGACAAACATATTTGACAGAAATACGAGCGAGCTCTGCAATCCCGACGGGAAGCCTATTGAAAACATCTCCGCAACCGCTTTCCAATTCGTTCGGATCTCTCCGACTGAAATGCGGAAATCCGCGCTCATATGTCGTATCCTTCGATACGCTAGCACAGCGGAAATACTCTGCGCAAACACCGTGGCAAGCGCCACTCCCGCAACGCCCATGTCCAACCCGACCAGCATCAGGTCAAATACAATATTCACGCAGCACGCCACCACAAGAATGAGGAATGGTGAGCGCGTATCTCCGATCGCGCGCAGTATCCCCGCCGCAATATTATAGATGACCATGAACATCAAGCCCGCCATATAAATGCGAAGATAGCGCACCGCTTCTGTAAACAATGCGTCATCCACATTCGTCGCCGCCAGCAGCAGCGGCGCACAAAGCACGCCGGCCACGGAGAGCAGCACACCGAGAACAAGCGCTGCCGTAAAACAAGTTCTCATGCGGAGCTGCGTTTTTCTCCAGTCTCCGCTGCCGAATGCACGCGCTGTAACCACGGATGCGCCGAGGGACATACCGTTGAAGAAGCCGACTATAAGCTGCGCGGGCGTTTCGCACACACTGACCGCTGCAAGCGCATGATCGCCGACAAGATTTCCTACCACGAACGCGTCCACACTATTATAAAAATTTTGAAAGAGCTCACCCAGCACGATCGGGATTGAAAAAAGAATCAATTGCTTGAAAACGCTGCCCTGCGTTAAATTGCCTTTATTCATGCTTGCTCTACAATCCTCGCCTCTGATTCTCTTTCTGCAAAACGGGCCGCCGTCAGGTTAAATTAAAATAGCTGATATTTCTAACCAGATCGACAAAAAGATGATCCAGCGCGGAAAGGCGGCGCTGCTTTTTGTATCCCAGTACCAGCTTTGCCTCCGTCATGTTATTCAGCGGCACCACCTCGACCCGGTCAAGCGTCTCCGGCGACAATCTTCTTTTCCAATAGGAAAAAGTTACCTCCGGATAGATGCTTATACCGATACCATCAAGCGACAGAGAAAACAAGGTATCGCTCTGCTCGCTTTCCATCAATATCTTCGGCAGAAAATTGAGCGAGCTGACATAACGATTGAACATGAATCGCAGATTATTTTCCGCCGAAGGCAGAATAAACGGATACTTCGTCAAGGCATTGATCGAAAACTTCGTGTCAAACTTCTCATCCGGTGCAAGATTGTGCGTTTTGCGGAAATCGTCTACCATCGGCTTCGGAATCACCAACACGAGCGAATCCTGCCGCAGGGTGATCGACTGTACCATGGGGGAGTGAGTTGGTGAAAGGCCGATGTAAAAGTCCGTTTCCTCGTTCAGAACGTCCTGCTCCATGACCGTTGAACTCATCTTCTCGACGACTCTCAACTGCACGTTCGGACAGCGCTCCCCCATCTTTTCAATAATTTCCGGAAGAAAAATGCGACTACGCCCATAGGATATTCCCAAGCGTATCTCACCGCTCTCCTCGCGTGAGGTTTTGATTAACTCGTTCTGAAATTCCTGATGCAGCCGGAATATCTCAGTCGCCGTATGGTAAAGGCTCGTTCCTGCCGCTGTTGGCAGCAGAGTCGGCTTTCTGGTAAAAAGCGGCGCACCGACCTCATCCTCCAACTTTTTGATCTGACTACTCACCGCCTGCTGCGACAAATACAACCGCTTTGCGGCTTTGGTAAAACTCAACTCCTCCATCACAATCACAAAGTGGTATAAACTATTGAAGTCCATAAGGGTATCCTCCTCTTTCGGATCATATGGGTATTATACTATAATCCGTACCCTATGCACAACCATTTTAGCCGTATCATTGACCACAGCGGATCGCGAACAAAGCGCGATCTGCTGTGGCCGTTTTAGAGGAAACTATTGTAATCTCAGATATTGCTGCGAATACCGTCGCAAAGCTGCTTGCAGGCATTATAGTAGATTGCCTGCGGCAAATCAGTATGAAAATGCGTGATCGCAGGATGATTCTTATAAAGCTTAACGTCCTCGGGCCGCACGACCTGCGCGGAAAGCTGCTTGCCATACTTCAGGCAGATGTCGGCGACATCCAGAACCGCGTCAATGACCTTTGGATGAAACACCTCGCCCGGAACGCCGATCGTAACAGACAGATCCACCTGTCCGACGGAAACACAGTCAATACCGTCCACGGCAATGATCTCCTCCATGTGCGCGATCCCCTCTGGGCCTTCGATCAGCGCCGAAATGGAAGTCTCGGCATTTGCTCTGGCCCAACAGCCGCTGCGGTTCGTGCCATAGCCATTTCCTCTTACGAACGGGCAGGCACCGCGATGTCCCTCCGGAGGATATTTACACCATTCCACAATTTTTCTGGCATCTTCAGCGCTTTTGACATCAGGAACCTTGATGCAGGACGCGCCCATATCCAGCGCCTTTTTCATATACTCTTCCTGCACACCAGGCACACGAACAACTGTCGCCATGCCGCAGGCCTCGCAGGTATAGATCATCGGCATGATCTCAGAAAGTGTCATGCGCTCGTGTTCAAGATCCAGCATCAGAAAATCGTATCCCGCCATCTTCATCGTCTCAATAACGAAATCGCATCCGCCCATCATGTACGCGCCGATGAACTTTTCGCCGTTTTTGCCTCGTTCAAGCAGATCCTTGAATGTAACTTTCATTATCTTTCCTCCCGTTTTCACACATGCCAGTGAATCTCAACATACTTATAGCACATCTCATCCAGATATTTAAGAATCAGAGATTCCGGTGTATTGAAAGCCTTGGATCCTTCCGGAGAAAGAGAATTGGAGTGGGTCAGCACCATATGCACGACATTCTGATTCGCACCGTGCTTTTTCGCCAGATACGCGCCGGAAACAGGATGCGTAAACAGATCGCCGTAATGCGTATGCACCACTTTACCGTCCACATAATCCATCTCCAGCAGCTTGCCGACATCGTGCAGCAGCGCACCCACCAGAAGATCCTCCCGATTGCACTTGCCTACCTCAGCAAACATTGGCTCGATACTCTTGTACAGGCCAGCGCACGCAGCCGTCACATGACGGGTGTGTGTCATCAGGTTTTCTGGGCAGCCCTTGCGCATGACAGTAGATATGCCGGAGTTTTCAAGGCCTTTTTCTCCCCAGTTCTGCGCATCGATCACCTCCTGCCAAACATTAAGGACCAGTTCCTTGTCCTCTTCATTCTCCAGGAGATCCAGTTCTGGCATCAGCCATTTGCAAACTTCTTCTCTATTCATAATGGTATTCCTCTCTTTTACCGGCCTCCGGAGACCGCATAAATCTCACCTGTAACATAACGTGCTTCCTCCGAAGCCAGAAATGCGATCATCGGAACAACATCTTCTGTCACAGACATGCGTCCGATCGGATACTTTCTGCGCACCTCGTCCTCGCTCCAACTCGGTGTTTCAAGCAGCAGTGGAGATATCATCGTTCCCGGCAGCACCGCGTTGACAGTCACGCCGTCCTTAGCAACCTCGTTCGACAGCGAATGTGTATAGGAATTGATCGCCCCCTTCATCGCGGAGTAATGCGCAGAGTTGGGTGCCCCGCCGGTCTTGGAACCCAGCGAGGAGATGTTGATAATCCTGCCGTACTTCTGTGCGATCATCTGCGGGAGCAGCGCGCGGTTGATATGAACCATACTCATAACGTTCAGCTTAAATGCTGCATCCCACACGGCATCCGTACTCTCAACAAACGGAACTCGTTTAATAACTCCTCCAACCACATTGACAATGATGTCAACGCGGCCAAACACCTTGAGTGCTTCATCCGCAACACGCTTCGCATCTTCTTCTCTGGTCAGGTCCGCTTGAACAGCAATCACCCTTCGTCCCATTTTCTCGATCTCAGCCTTGTTCTCCATGGCGTGCGTCTCCTCCTGAAAGTACGCCATGACAATATCAGCACCCTGTTGTGCCAGCATGATGGCTGTTGTCTTCCCCAGGCCTCTTTCGCTTCCCGTAACAAGTGCCACCTTGCCTGTCAAATCATACATTGTCTCACCTCCACGCGCTCATTTAACGATCCACATATAAAACTCTGGGAAAAATGCCACGATCAGGATCAGCACAATGCCGAACGCAAAGAACCATCGGCATTTTTTGAACACGCTCATAACCGACTGCTTGGAATAGGTCGTACAGACAAACACATCCATGCCGAACGGAGGCGTGAACAGGCCGTAGGAGAGCGTGAAAACGGTCAGCGCGCCAAACGCAAGGGAGCTGATGCCAAACATCTCCGCGACAGGGACGAGAATCGGAGCTGTCAGGACGATGATGGGTATCGTTTCCATCAGCATACCAAGAATGATCAGTATCAGTATGCTGAAGAGCAGGAACGTCGTTTTTGTCATGCCCCCGGAGGTGGCAAAGTGCTGGATCGTCGCACTGACTTTCTCGATGGAGAGCATATAGCTGAAGAATGTCGCTACACCGAGCAGCAACTCCACCATGCCAGTTGTGATCGCCGAACTGACGAGCGCCTCCTTGAACTGCTTCATCGTCAGTTCCTTATACACAAACTTACAGATGATAAAGGAATAGACAATTGCAATGACCGCGGCTTCCGTCGGCGTGAAGACACCACTATAAATACCGCCAAGAATGATAACCGGCGCCAGCAGGCCGAGAAATGCATCCCAAATGGTCAGAAGAACCCCCTTGGCTGTCAGCTTCTCTGCCTTCTCCAGCCGAATGTCCTCGCTGCAGATTTCAACACGGGCCGCGATGCAATAAAACACGCAGGCAACTACACCGACCACGCCGCAGACCATAAACATATTTCCCACCGACGTGTTCGTCGACGTGCCGTAAATGATCGCAGCAATGCTGGGCGGGATCAGGATACCGAGCGTACCGCCGACCGCGCCGATTGCCGCAGCAAATGGCTTGGAATAGTTTTTCTTGACCATCTCGGGGTACATCATACCACCGATTGCAGTCGTCGTTGCGACCGCAGAACCGGAGATCGCGCCGAACAGCGCCGAGGCGACCATCGTTACATAAGCCATGCCGCCCTTTGAGCGGCGGCCGACCAGAATATCCGCCAGATTGACAAGTCGGCGGGCAATTCCGCCCTTGAGCATAATATCGCCGGAAATGATAAAGAACGGAACCGCCAACACAGTAAACGAATCAACGGCGCCAAGTGTTTTCTGCGCAAAAATCTGAATGGGGAGAACATCGCCGATCAACAGCGCCGCCATACCCCCCAAGCCGATACAATAGGCAATAGGGACGGAGAGGATCATCAGGCCGAAAAATACGACCAGCAAAACAATCAAAGCAGTTGACATCTTTTCTCCCTCCTCTTACAGTTTGTCCTGCAGGCCAAAGAGCTGCAATGTAGCATAGAAAATCGCAATTACCGCAAACACGGGAACTGCCAGATAAATAACCCCGTACGATAACGGCAGAGAGGGTGTGATCTGGTTCCACTGCAAAATTACTTTCAGAATACCAGAGTAGCCCAGCAATGCCGCAAAGATGATTGTGACCACATCTACAAATTTCTGTAGCCAGACCTGCCCCTTGGGCGAGAGCGCATTGAGCAGAATATCCACACGGACATGCGAATACTTTTTCACGCCCCAGCCCGCAGCCGTAAACACAAACCACACCATACTGTAGCGACAGACCGCCTCCGTCCAACTCAGGGGATTATTAAACACAAAACGCATAACGACCTGCAAAAATGCGGCCACGATCATTATGCAGCCAAAAATTAAGGCGCACCACTCGCAGAACTGCGAGATCGCCTTATCGATAATCCGTAGTAGTTTCATCAGGTAGTCACCTCTCTAAATGTCTTAGGTGGACACAGGGCAGCTTCGCAGCACGCGAAGCTGCCCTGTGAATTGCGGAATCAACGAGGCCTCTTTATTTGCGGCCGAGGAGTTCCAGAACAGATTTCAGCGTCTCCTGGTCGCTGTAGTTGTCATAAACGCTTTGAACAGCCTGCTGGAACGGAGCCAAATCGGGGTGCGTGATGTTGGTCTTGTATTCTGCGACTAGTTTGTCTTCGGTCTCCGTGTTGCGCTTATTCGCCTCAATACGCTCGTCAGCGACCGCATCCTTGGCGGCGCGCAGGATTGCATCCTGATATTCCTCAGGCAGAGATTCCAGCCAAGTTTGATTCACAGCGATGAAGATTGGGTCATAAAGATAATTGACATACGCAAAGTTCTGGCAGACTTCGCCGAACTGGGAATCGTAACCAGTACCGATGGGCGGCTCAGCGCCGTCGATCACGCCAGTCTGCAGGGACGAGTAAACCTCACTCCAACTCATCGGCAACGGGGACGCTCCAAGCGCTCTCCAAGTGCTCAGATAGAGTTCGGATTCGGGAACGCGGATCTTCAGGCCCTTGAGA
>CAKTLD010000061.1 GCA_934572445.1 uncultured Oscillospiraceae bacterium | reverse complement strand
GCAGATTATAGATGGCGTGGAGGGTGATGGCCGCGCCCAGCAGCCCGCAGGTACCGGCGATCTTCAGCCACGTCCGCTGCCACGTGTATGCAAGCCCGCCGCCCACGATCAGACCGCACAGCACATGCATCGCTCCCGTGCCGAAGCCACGGAAGAAGATGAAGGAAAAGCGGTCCGCACCGTTCTGGATGAGATAGCAGACGTTTTCAAAGGTGGCAAAGCTCAGGGCAATCGTGATGGCGGCAGTCTTGATTTTATCCCCCTCCGGCTCGAAGACCAGAAGATAGAACACCAGCGGCAGCAGCTTCATCATTTCCTCCACAACCGGCGCGATCTCCGCCGTGGCGGCAAGGGCGTCCGCCTGACATACTGCTGCGAGAAATGTGTTGATGTAGGCCGAGAGCAGACACACTCCCATCCCGGCAATGCAGAACAGGAAAAAGCGGAGCTGCCGCCTGCCCATGCACAAAGCGGCCACCAGCAGCGGGGATACCATGCAGAGGAAGATGTTTTCGACGTACGTCATGCGCTCACCGCCTTCCTTGTGGCAGGCAGCAGACCCAGAATGGCGAGTGTCAGCAGCATGTCACACCAGAAGGTGGGACTTGCCAGAGAATCGTTCTGCCAGAAGCAGCCCGCCGTCCAGAGCAGGTATTCTGCGGCGGCGAAGCACAATATCCCTATGTGGAAGCAGCGCATGTTCCGCGCCGCGCCTGTCTGGGTGTTTGCGCAGGCAAGCCCACGGATAGAGCAGAAGGAAAGCACGATCATCATGCCGCACCAGATCAGGTTGGAGAGAATGTCCCCATAGGTGCAGTAGAATACCATGAGTGGGAGCCCCACCAGCGGTGCCAGCCACGCCCTCCGGCAGCGGAAAGCGCGCTCCTCCGGACGGGACAGCGTTGCCTGCAGAATGCGCAGGAAGATCACGCTGGCGACCCAGCCGAATTCCGACACATAAAAGACGCGCGGCGTGGTGTCGAACAGCAGCAGATACAGCGTCCAGTAGAGCGCACCGAGCGCAAAGCAGCCGTAGAAGCACAGCAGCAGAAAATACTGCTGCCGCCTGCTTTTCCAATAGGCGAACCCGGCGAGGCATGCGCCAAGAAACGTGACCAGTAATTGCAGGAAATTTTCAATCAGCTCCATGCCGCTCCTCGCTTTTCTCACTCTGCGGCTCCTCGCGCTCCATCCGGCGGATGCGGAAGCACAGGATCGTTACGCATACGCCCAAAAGAAAGGCCAGAAGCCCGATCATGATATACCCAAGGACGGCGCTGCCGCCATACATGCTGGCCGCCGTTTCCAAGCCGGAGTGATCGCCGGACTGAAGCCTTACGGCAATGCCGGGCATGGCAAGGGACGCGCCCGCGATCAGCGCAAGACATGCCGCCGCAGCCACCGCTATCGCGATCCTGCCGCGCCGCAGCCGCTTTGCCCGCTCCCTTGCGGCGGTGCGCCGCTTCACCTCCGCAATACGTTCTTCATGACTCCGCATTTGTGATTCCCTCCCGTTCCAGCAACCTTCGCAGGCTCTCTTTTCCGTGATACACCAGGTTGGTGATCTGTTTTACCGTTTTCCCCGTGACCTCCGCGGCCTGCGCGTAGCTCATGCCCTCAAAATAGGTGAGATAGAGGACCTCCCGATAGTCCGGATTCAGTCCGTCCATGCAGAGGTGCAGAACGCGGTTGCGCTCCTCCGTCCGGATGACCTCCTCCACCAGCAGCCGCCCGTCCGGCTCGTTTGATAGCTCGTCCAGGCTGAACAAGGGCTTCCGCATACGTTTTCGGCGCAGCGCCATGTGCCGCGCCGCCTGATAGAGATACGCCTTGAAGCCGCCGTCCCGAATCCTCGGCTTTTTCGTGAACAGATAGGCAAAGACATCGAGCATCAGCTCCTCGGCCTCGTGGATATCGTGCAGGTAGCCGTCGATATACAGCGTCAGGGGATCGCCGTATTTTTTCATCAGGGCGTCCAGCCCCGCGTCGTAGCCGCTCAGATACTGGCGGTATAAGGCCTCGTCCGTCATGGTCTCGCCGCCTCCTGTGCCGTGTTTTTACGGTTATTATAGGGGAAGCGCCGCGTTCTTTCAAGGGGGAGTTGCGGTAGGGGGAGCATGAGAGAAAAAGCAAGCGGGGGCATCGGCTGCGAACCGATACCCCCGCTGATGGTTATTTACGCTGCTCTTTGCTGAGATCGCTGGCTGCGGATGCTGTTTGCCCGGACCTGAAGCTCCTGCGAAAGCAGCTTCAGAACGGAAAACTCGTCATCCAACCCGTCCAGCTCCCTTTGCAGCACATCTTCATAGTGGAGTATATCCGGAATTGCACGAGAAAAAACGGTATGCTGTATAACATCCATATTGACACTTCGGCGCCGCAGATCAAACGATGACTGGTGGAATTGAGCCAGCAGAAGATGAAGGCCTCTATCGGACCGCAGCCGGCTTATATTTATGTTTCGCTTCGCTTTATGAAACTTTTTTGAAAAAATATCGTCTATATGTTTGTAAAGCAAATTTTGTAAAGGGTGATTTTTTAAAAATCCACGGATGGAGGAACAAGCAATGAAAAGAATTTTAGCGTTTCTGCTTGCTGCGGTCAGCGTATTTTCCCTGACCGCCTGTGCGCAGCCAGAGGCGGCGGATACCGGCAAGTACCAGTTGGCCGCCGCACAGTATCCACAGATGGCACAATATCCGGATGAAAGCAAGTTTACCAAGCTCAACGGGGACTTTGACAGCGACGGTTTCAGCAAGGTCTATGACGCATGGTGGGCAGACCGCCGAAAGCAGATGGATCAGCCGGAGGGCTATACGGACGTGCTGGACAGCTATCTCCGCACCGTCATCCCGCAGCTGCTTACTGATGGGACTGGAGAGAACAAAGCCTGTTCCCCCATCAATATCTACATAGCCCTTGCCATGCTGGCGGAGATCACGGACGGTGAGAGCCGTGAGCAGATCCTTGCGCTGCTCGGCAGCGGCGATCTGGATGCGCTCCGCACCGAGGCGTCCGCCGTTTGGAACGCCAATTACTGCGATGACGGCGCTGTGACCAGTATTCTCGCAAGCTCGCTGTGGCTCAACGGCAAGATCAACTTCAAGCAGGAGACGATGGACGCGCTGGCAAAGTATTATTATGCCTGGTCCTATCGCGGCGAAATGGGCTCCGCCGCCTTTGACCAGGCGCTTCAGGAGTGGATCGACCAGCAGACCGGCGGGCTTCTGAAAGAGCAGGCTTCCTGCCTCACAATGGACAAGGAAACGATCCTTGCCCTTGCCACGACCATTTATTTCCGCGCCAAGTGGAGCGGGGAGTTTTCTGAGAACAATACCAGCCCGGATACCTTCCACGCCGATAACGGTGATGTGACCTGCGACTTCATGCACCAGAGCGGGACGAACACCTACTATTGGAGCGACCGCTTTTCCGCTGTGGCAAAGAATCTGGAAAACAGCGGCGCCATGTGGTTCCTGCTGCCCGACGAGGGCGTGACGCCGGAGGAACTGCTTGCCGATGAACACACGATGGATTTCCTGCTCAGCGGTGGTGAAAGCGCGGAGAGCAAATATCTCATCGTCAATCTCTCCGTGCCGAAGTTTGACATTGTGTCGGATCTGGATCTGACAGCGAGCCTGAAAAAGATGGGCATCACCGATGTGTTTGATCCGTCGATCTCGGACTTCTCGCCCATGACCGATGATACGGAGGTCTACCTCTCTCAGGCCAGACACGCGGCGCGTGTTGCCATCGATGAAGAGGGCGTCACCGCCGCGGCCTACACGGTCATGATGAATGCCGGCGCGGGCGCGCCGCCGGATGAGGAAGTGGACTTCACCTTGAACCGTCCCTTTGTATTCGCCATCACAGGGGCTGACGGACTGCCGCTGTTCGTGGGCGTTGTGCATCAACCGCAAGCGTGATCAAGGGCTTTGCTAGGATGCAATTTGCGGAGCCGTGTTGTCAAATTCTCTCCTATCCGGTATAATAGCGGCATTCCCCAATCATACGACAATAGGAGAGATATTATGAACAAGACTGAATTGATCGCCGCTATGGCTGAAACCAGCGGCCTTTCCAAGAAGGACTGCGAGTCCGCGCTGACCGCTTTCATCGCTGCGACCGAAAATGCTTTGAAGGCGGGCGATAAGGTACAGCTGGTTGGCTTTGGCTCCTTTGAAGTCAAGGAGCGCGCCGCCCGCACCGGCAAGAATCCCGCCACCGGAGAGACGATCGAGATCCCGGCTTCCAAGGCCCCTGCCTTCAAAGTGGGCAAAGCGTTCAAGGACGCGATCCAGTAAATCCGCTATAAAAGGGAATCACTCTGGTCACAAATGATACCTGCGCGCAAGGACAATATAAAAAGTATCGCTTAAAGCAATACAAACCAAGGGGGACACGGTCTACTTTAGATCGTGTCCCCCCCTTTTGTTTAGTGGAGAGCTTTGGTAGGGCAAATTTGGGTACATTCATAGCAAAGGATGCACTCCGTCCCGTTTTTTCGCCTGCGAGACTCCTTGTTGACCTCCACATTCATGGGGCAAGCCCGCAGACATTTGCCGCAGTGGACGCATTTGCTCTCATCGCAGTGGACGCGCAGCAGGGAAGAATAACTCATAGGCTTGAGGAATACCGTGATAGGACACAGATATTTGCAGAACGCCCGGTTATCTTTGAACGCAACAGCAAGCGCGGCGCCCGCGATGTAATAGAGCGCATTTCCGGCGAGAAACAGCCAGAACATGATCTGCTCCAAATTTGCAATCTTCATCAAAAACAGCCCGGACACCAGCGCCAGCGACAAAACGAACATCCCGTAGCGCAGAATACCCAGTTTCTCCTTTCGCGGCGATCGCGGCTGTTTATAGGGCAGGAAATCCAGCACCATCGCCGTCCAGCAGGCGTAGCCGCACCATCCGCGCCCAAAGAGCAGCGGGCCGAAAATTTTCGCTACCGCATAGTGGATGGTCGCTGCCTCAAAGGAGCCAAGGAACAGATAGTACCAGAAGCCCTCGATCTGCATATTCTCGCGGGAGATCACGCCGAGGTACAGCAGCATATAGCACCCGACCGCCAGCTGCACGAAACGCCGGGCATAGCGTTTCCCAGCAGTAAAGAGCGCCGTTCCCAGCGCGAGACAGCCGCCGATATAGCTGAAATTCAGCAGATAAAACAAGTTGTCCTTTGTCAGCCACAGCGTGACCGCCACCGCTTCAAACAGCAGGAGCATCAGCGCCGACGGCAGATATTTTTTGAAAATGCCGCTTTTTTTCATCTCTGCCCTTTCCTCCCATATTCTTCTATTTTTCCAGCACCGCCGCGAGCTCCGCCATCATGGCAAGGGACGCACGGTCGCCCCAATACCCGACGCGCCAGACAAGGCCGTCAATGGCGATCTCACCGGTGCCGCCGCACATGATATCCACACGGTCATCGCCATGATCCAGATAAACGCTGAGCGAAAACCCGGCGTGGTTGCCGTCCATAGCGCTCGCGCCTGCCAGCGTCCGAAGGGAACGGTGGTAGGTATAGCGGGAGAAAATGTCCATGACTCTCTCAAATTTCACGGAGCCGGAGGCGTAGGTTTCCCGCGTGAAGGTTTGTGAAACGCAGTCGGCAGCGGTGTCGATACGGAGTATTATAACAGAATCGCATTCTGGCTGCAACTTGGCAAAGCTGTGCGGCCAGAGCAGGCCGCACAGGCCGAGAAGCATCGCAGCGATGACTGCAGCAGGCAAGATCCTTTTCATCTTCTCCCCCTTCCTATCGCTGCACATCGGCATGATGCCCCCCCCTCAGATCGTGATCTCCTGTGCAAAGGAGAACTTCTTTGAGTGATACGGGACGACCCTCGCAAAGCAGTTCTTCGCCGCCAGCTGTCTGAACTGCGCGTGGTTCAGATGCACCGGATAGCGCAGCAGCGCCATCTTTCCTTGTTGGAATAGGCTTTCGCTGTAAGAGCCCTTTTCCAGCGTTCCGGTCATGACCGCCCTTCCGCCCACAGACAGCACCTGCTCCGCCGCGTTCCGTGCCGCCTCGCCACGCAGTTGCGGGTCGCTGACAAATACGATACCTTGGGGCTGTCCATCGTATGAGCAAATCGAGGCGTTGATTTTTACCGGATGATACCAGAAGCCGCCCGCGTCCTGCTCCGCGAGATTTTGCAAAAAGAGCGCGTCGGCGTAATAGTAAACGCCGGACAAGTGATCCGAAAACAGCTTTAAAATTTCCAGCCCGCGGCCATATTTCGGCACAGGAAAAAGCAACAGCTTGCGGTCAGACAGCAACTTCTCAGTTTCACGAACGAGCCGGTCGCAGGACGCCGCATACGGCGTCTCGTCCAGCCCGTAGGCGCAGTCCAGCACAGCAAGATCGGCGTGCCGATCTCGGATAGGGTCGCAGGCGTAGACCTGCGTATCTTCGGTATAGTCTCCGGAAAAGAAAATGGACTTGCCGTTTTCGGTAAAGCGATACCATACGCTGCCCGCACAATGCCCGCTGCGCCCCCACTGGATAGACAGATTTTGCAGCTGTCCCGTTCCGCTGGGGCAAAACTCATCCAACGCACAGCTTTCCCGCACTGCAAAGGGAAGCTGACGCAGCGTATCCGCCGCCGCGATCACCGTGCCCCGAAAGCCGTTTGCATACAGCCACGGCAATGCACCGGTGTGGTCGGCGTGGGAGTGGGTCAGAAATACAGCGTCCAGATTGCATATCCGCTCTTGCGTCAGACGGGGATACGGGTCCTCCGGCGTGTCGGCCATGACGCCGCAGTCCACCAGAAAGCGGATCGTTTCCCCCTGCACCAGAAAGCAGTTGCGGCCATGCTCGCCCACGCCGCCGGCGATGATAAGCTCCATATTATGCCTCCTTCTGCTTGCCCACGCAGCGGTTGAACACCAGCAGCGCCGTGGTCGTGATGAGCACGCACAGAACCGCCATCGCCATGCCGAGCGACACGCTCCCCTGCTCAAACTCGCGGTTGATGTACGTCGAGACCACCAGCGTATTGGGCGGCGCAATGAGGCTGGCCGTCACGAGCTCGCGGAACGCGATGATGAAGATCATCATCCACCCGGCAAAGATACCGCGGGAGATCATCGGCAGCGTGACGCGGCGGAACACATACGAGGGCGTACCGCCAAACACACGCCCCGCCTGCAAAAGGCTGTCGTTGATCTGCGTGAAGGTGGACGTGACATACTGCACCGTGTAGGGCAGATACAGCACCACATAGGCCAGCACCATGATGCCGATGGTGTTATAGAGCGGAAGCACCTTATAGACCGCGTTCCAGAACAGCATGATGCCGATAACCAGTACGATGCTCGGCAGCATTTCCGGCGGCAGGCTGACACCCTCCAGCGCCTTTTTGAAAAAGCCCTTTGATCTGCGCACCGCCACTACCACCGCCGTGCCGATCACGGAGCAGATCGTCGCGGAGGAGACCGCCAGAAACAGGCTCTTCCAAATGGAAGCGAGCGCCTTCGGCGTGGTCAGCAGCTCCTTATAGTGGTCAAGCGTAAAATTTCCCGCAGCCAGACCGTAGCCGCGCAGCTTGATGAGCGAGGTGGAGATGATGGAGAAATACGGTACGCCGATGGCGACCAGAATGACCAGTCCCACCCACAGCCACGCGCCGATCTGTCCCGCGGCGGACAGCTTTGTCTGCGCCGGGCGGCTGCCCTTGCCGCTGACCAGCCGATAGCTGTTTTTTCCTGTAATATAATTCTGCATCAGCCACATCGCCATGCAGATGCAGACCAGAATGGAGGACAGACTTGCAGAGCGGCCGAAGTCAATGGGCGCGGTGGTGGAGTAGCGGTGGATATCGGTGGTGAACACATAGAAGCCAATGCGCCGCCCCAGCGTGTAGGGCGTACCGTATTCAGAAAGCGTCTTGACGAACACCAGCAGCGCGCCGATGGCATAGTTGCCGGTCAGCAGCGGCGCAAAAATTTTCCGCAGCCGCAGCGCAAAGCCTGCGCCGAACACCGCACCGCTTTCCTCTAAGCTCGCGGGGATATTCATCATGGCGTTTTTGAGCATGGTCATCAAAAACGGGAACATGTGCAGACTCATCACCAGCACGAGCCCGCCGAAGCAGAAAAATCCCTCCGACCACGAGCCCGTCGCCGGAAAAAGCTGCTGAAAAAGTCCCTTTTTCTGCATGAACAGGATCCAGCCCATGGACGCGATATACGGCGGCGTCATAAACGGAATCATAAAGATGATGTCCAGCCAGCTATATTTTTTGAGCTGCGTGCGGGCCAGTAAATACGCCGTCGGCACGGCGATGAACGTGGAACACAGCACAACACACACGCCGAGCAGCAGCGAGTTGCAGATGGTCTGCACATTTTCCGCGCTTGCGATGATTCTCCACGCCTGATACAGATCAAGGCGGTCATCGACGATGACCGCCTTGGCAAAAACTGTGATCAGAGGGCAGAGGATCAGACCTGTCAGAAGCACCAGCAGCAGCGCCAACAAGATATTCTTTTTCAGCTCAAGCTGTCTCATACGCCCTCCGTTTTCTTACTGGCAAAGGCTGTTGAGCTCTGCTGCGGTGTCGGAGGCGACCTCCATCATCTTGCTCCAGTCGGTGGTGATCTGCGGGATATCGGAGAGGTTGGTGCGCTTGTCGCACTGGATATCGCTGCGACCGGGCAGAAGATAGGCGTCGGCAACGAGCTGCTGCGCTTCATCGCTGAACAGGAAGTCGATGAACGCCTTGGCGTTGTCCATATTCGGCGCGGTCTTGAGGATCATGGCAGGGCGGGGATTGACGACCGTGCCGGAGGCGGGATAGTAGATGTTCAGCGGCTCGCCCTTGGCCATGGAGGAATAGGCGTTGTAGTCCACGCCCGCGATCAGGATGCCCTTTTCGCCGGTGGTGACGGCTTCGAGCGCTGCTTTGTTCGCGCCGGGGACGGTCAGGCCGTTGTCCGCCCAGCTCTGCATGATGGCTTCGCCGTCAGCGGTGCCGGTCACAAAGCCCGCGAGGAAGTCCTTGCACGCGCCGGACTTTTCCGGGTCGGGGATCGCGATCATGTCCTTGTACTGGGCGTCCGCCAGCTCTGCCCAGTCGGCGTTCAGTTCAGGGATGACGGTCGTGTTGTAGATGACGCCGACCGCGGAGGCGCTGGAGCCGAAGAGCATGCTGTCCTCGTCGATCCAGCCGTCGTTGACCTTGTCCGAGTCTGCGGGGGTGTAGCTTTCGAGCTGACCGCCCGCCTTCAGGCTCAGGCCGTCGGACCAGGAGGCGAGGATGACGACGTCAGCCACGGGGTTGGCCTGCTCTGCTTCGAGGCGGGCCAGGATTTCGCCGGTCGTACCCTGAAACTGCTCGACCTCAACGCCGGTCTTCGCGGTGAAGGCCTCGGCCAGCTTATCGGCAAGGCCGGCGGGGCTGGGCATATAGACCGTCACCTTACCGGAGAGCTGCGTGTCGGTATTTTCGGAAACAGAGGGATCGTTTTCGGGGGGATTTGCTTCATCCTGAGACGGCTTTGCGCCGCAGGCCGCCAGGCCAAGGCAAAGGCACAGGGCCAGCAGGAGACATACGATACTTCTTTTCATGCGGATAAAACCTCTTTCTTTTGAAATGCAATGACTTGATTGGGATCTATGTAAACGGACAAAACCTCACCGGGCTTGACTTTCTGCCCGCTGTGAAGCGTCCACGTTACGGTCTGGTAGGGGACTGTGATTTCATAGGTGCTGCCCAGATACTGCATGCTTTGAACGGGAAGCTCAAAGTGCAGAGAGTCTTTTCCGGGCGTTTGCACGGCAGCTTCTGGACGGAACATCTCCGTTTCGCTCAGCCAATTCGACTTTCCCACAAAGCGCGCCACAAACTCGCTGGCCGGCTCGTGATAAATGGTCTCCGGCGCGTCGTACTGCTCTACGCAGCCGTCATTCAGGACGGCAATGCGGTCGCTCATGCTCATGGCCTCCGTCTGGTCGTGGGTCACGAAAACGGAGGTGATACCGAGCGCAGAGGTCAGCTCCGTCAGTTCGTGCCGCATCTCCTCCCGCAGCAGGGCATCCAATGCGGAAAGCGGTTCGTCAAACAGGATACACCCTGGCCGGACGGCGATGGCACGGGCGAAGGCCACGCGCTGCTGCTGACCGCCGGAAAGCTGATGAGGATAGCGCTTTTCAAAGTCCTCCAGATGCACCGTGCGCAGCGCGCTGCGCACTCTGCTTTGCAAATTCTCCGTATCTTTTCTCGCCCGCAGTCCAAACGCAACGTTCTCAAATACCGTCATGTGGGGCCAGAGGGCAAAATCCTGAAACACAAAGCCGAGGTTCCGCTTCTCCGGCGGCAGGTTGATTCTGCGCTCCTTGGAAAAAACACAGGTGTCGTCCAGCCAGATCTCACCGTCGTCCGGCGTTTCCAGCCCGGCGATCATCCGCAGAAGCGTCGTCTTGCCGCAGCCGGAGGGCCCCAGCAGCGTGGTAAAGCTCCCGTTCTCGATCGTCATCGTCGTGGGCTGAATGACCTGCCTTTTATCAAAGCTCTTCGAGATCTGACCCAATCGGATTTCCATAGCGGTCCTCTTTTCTACGTTTATAGTTATAAGTATAAAGTCGGAATGTAAGTTGTGCGACACGAACCGCGTAAAATAAAAGTAAAATTTAGAGAATATACAGTTCCGGGATTCAATGCAATTCTTCAGTAAACTACCCTACATGGGCATTACGAAACTAACGCCGAAACTGCTGCGGCTGTTCATTGAAAAAATCGTAGTACACAAAAAAGTGGTAAAGCGGCCTAAACACGCGCCTCAAACCGCAGCGCTTTACTACAACAGTATTGGTTGCATAGAGAATCTCAGCAAAAAACGCATCGGAAAAACAATTTGCATATAGTACTGAATGGACAGTGCTTTTCTTCTATCAGATATTCAAGCGAGATTTCCCGCTTGCGGCGGCTGCGTATGCTTCGGGCTGCGTCTATGGCAGCGTGGCGAATAACAGTCTTGCAAAAGGCATCGTGTGTATGCCGGATATGTTCTTGATACTTTTCGTGTTCGGTCATGGAAAATCCCACTTTCTGAATAATGGCAGAGAGCGGCAGCATTTTATGCTGTCGCCCTCTTGATTACCGAACAGCAAAGATGGGCGGGGCTGTCAACGGCGGCGCATTTGCGCCGTTCATCCTGACCGTTGACAGGCTCGGCCGGGTTTGCTATCTGCTCACGGCAATTCCCTCTCATTGATAGGAATTGCTTCAAGTTCCGTATTCAAATTGTTCCAATAAGAGCCAATATCTGCACTTGTGAAATACTTAAAACCGCCTGCTTCTGACTTCAATTCGCCGTTTTTAACGCCATAGCAGGCGTAAATCAA